>CAYSFS010000055.1:0-14937 GCA_964430235.1 uncultured Chitinophaga sp.
GCCGCATGTCCATGAGCGCCGCGATGCCGAGCGTCTCGACGCTGCCGTCGGCCTTGCCGGCCGCGACGAGCTTGTTGTAGCGGCGGATCGGGACGCCCTGCGCCACGTTCACGCCGAGCACGCCGGTCTCGGCGTATCCGCTCTGGAAGATGCTCGCGATGCCGCCCTCGCCGGGCTGTGCGGCCGACGCGGAAGCGTCGAGGCCGGTCGGCGTGCCGAGGTAGGGCGCCCAGACCTCCTGCTGCCCGAGCGCCGGCGGCACCACCCAGGCGCAACCGGGCATCGTGTCCTCCGCACCGAGGTTGTCGCGATAGTTGCCGGGCGCGCGGTAGGTGCTCGACGCGAACACGACGAGGTCGGTGGTGCGCGAGATGTTCGCGAGGCGGGTGGCCACCAGGCGCCCGCGGGTGGCCGAGGTCCCGCCCTGGGCCGTCCACTGCGCGTTCTCGAACCGCGCCGTGGCGACGCCGGAACCCGAAGTCTCGTACCAGCCGCCGAGGTAGAAGGCGTTATAGGCGAAGCCGGGTTGCAGGGCGATCGCGCTGCCGGGGTTGCCCGGGACGCTGCCCATCCACGCCGGCAGGGCCGGCTCGCCGGGCCAGTCGCCCGAGGTCGCGTTGTCGGCATCGATGCCCTCGTCGCTGTCCCGGTAGGAGAGCAGCGTGCCCGGAAGGTCGTCCATGAAGCGCGCGAGGCGCCACGTGTAGGTCTGGCTGAACGCGCGGTTGAGCGAGTTGCCGCTCGCGTTGCTGTAGGTCACCTGCCAGGACGCCTGCGCGTTCTCGTCGAGGTACCCGGGCAGGAGGTTCTCCTCGTAGCTGTTGGCGTACTGCGACCACGCGACGTACAGCCCGCGGATCAGGTTCATCTCCTTGGTCTTGCGCGCGGTGCCGAACGCGCCGCGGAGGCTCGTGATGATGATGCCCGCGAGCAGCGCGATGATTCCCACGGTGACCAGGACCTCGACGATGGTGAAGCCGGTGCGGGCCGTTCCGTGCCGAGTCGCCGTGGGTGATCTTCGCATGGGTCGAACGAAGATACGGCATTTCCCGAGGCACCGTTGCGGAATCCCGCCCGGATCCGGTCGGTCCCCGGTCACGTCCGGGGGAGGAGCGCTTCCGCGAGGAACGCCGTGCCGCGGTCCTTCGCGTCGGCGGCGCATCGCCCGAAGCCCGCGTGCTCGTGCGGCGCTCCCGTCGGCCCGAAGGCATGCATCCGCACGGTGCCGGGCGCGCTCGCGCGCGCACGAAGCGCATCGACGAACTCGCGCTGGCCCGCGACCGGGACCCACTCGTCGAGCTCGTTGTGAAGCGCCAGGAACGGGATGTCCCGCCAGTCCGCGAGGTGGTTGACGGGGTCGAGCCGCCCCACGCGAGCGGGGTCGTGCATCGCCCGCCCCTGCTGCCAGCGCCAGCTGCCCGTGGAGCACTCGACCAGCGCCGCCGCGTACGGATGCGGCCGGCAGAGCCGCACCATGGCCGCCATGCCGCCCGCGCTCATGCCGCCGATCGCCATCGCGCATCCCGCGTGCTCGCCGGACTCGGCGAGCCACGCCTCGATCGCCGGCAGCTCGCCGGCCATGCGCTCGACCGCCTCGAGCGTGCGGGCGGGGTCTTGCAGCGCATGTTCATGGCGCTCGCCGTGGCCCGGGAGGTCGAGCGCGCACGAGGCGATGCCCGCGCGCGCCAGGCGCAGGTAGCGCCCCGGATCGAGCTCCTTGCTCACGGTGCGTCCGTGCATCCACGCGAGCACCGGCGCCGGGCGGGTCACCGTGCCCGAGGCCCGGTCGAAGTGCGGGTGCACGAGGAGGGCCGGCACGTCGCCCGGCAGCCGCACGTGACGCGACAGGGCGAGCACCGACGCGGGAAGCTGGTCGAACGGCTGCGGCACGGGCGGGGGACTGTAGCAAGCGCGTATCCTCGCCGCGATGCAATCCCGCGTCATCATCATGGGCGGCGAGCACCGTTCGCGCGTGCTGCGCACGCCGCCCGGCACCGAGGTGACGCGGCCCATGACGGGGCGCGTGAAGGAGAGCATCTTCAACGTGCTGCGCGGGTGGTTCGAGGACGCCGTGGTGCTCGACCTCTTCGCCGGCGTGGGCACCATGGGGCTCGAGGCGCTGAGCCGCGGCGCACGCCATGCCACCTTGGTGGAGCGCGACCGAGGGGTGCTCGACTGCCTCGAGGCGAACGTGCGCGCGCTGCGCGTCGAGGACCGTGCGCGGCCGGTGCAGGCCGACGCGCTCTCGCCCGCCGCGCTCGCGGGCATCCCCGCGCCCGTGACGGTCGCGTTCATGGATCCGCCGTACCCGCTTGCGGAGCAGTCGAGCGGGCGACGCCGCATCCTCGAGCAGTGCGCGCGCCTGCGCGCGTCGATGGCCGACGGAGGCTGGCTCGTGCTGCGGCTGCCGTACGCGCTGGGCGACGCCGAGCGCGCGGTCGCCGGGTTCCGCGGGCCCGAGATCCGGTCGTTCGGCGACATGCACGTCCATCTCTACGTGGCGGAGGCGGTCGCCGCCCCCGGGGCGGCCGTCGGTGCCGAACCCGGGCCGCCCGTCGCTCCCGAGGCATCCCCATGATGATCGCGATCGCCGCATTCGTGCTCGCCCTGACCTCGGACTTCGCGACGGCCGACGGGCCCCGGCCATCGGCGCCCGCCTCCGTCGGCCCCGTGGCGCCGCCCGACGCCGACGCGCTGCGGCGCGCCGTGGAGGACGGCGTGAGGTTCCTCGTCTCGTCGCAGGAGGGCGAGCCCCGCGCGCAGTGGCCCTACGAGGGCGTCTACCGCGTGCGCGGCGAGATCCCGGTCGGGTATCGCATCGGCGGCACCGGCATCGTCGGCGAGTGCCTGGTGCGCATGCCCGGCTACGCCTCGGACGGCCCGCGGAAGGCGGCGGTGCGGCGCGCATGCGAGTTCGTGTGCGCCGGCATCCGCGAACCCCTGATGAACCCCGACTACGACGCCGGCTACGACGTGCGCGGGTGGGGCTATTGCTACGGGGCACGCTTCCTGCTGGCGCTCCGCTCGGCGAAGGCCGTGCCCTCGGGGATGCAGAAGGACGTGGACGGCGCGCTCCGGTGGTACCTCGATGCCATGCAGCGGACCGAGATCCCGCAGGTCGGCGGCTGGAACTACGCGCGCCAGCCCGGCATCGAGACGCCGTGCCCGGCGTCGCCGTTCATGACCGCGCCGTGCCTGCAGGTGCTCTTCGAGGCGCGGGCTCAGGGGCTCGACGTCGACGCGGCCGTCGTGACGCGCGCGCTGGACGCGCTCGAGCGCTGCCGCACCGGCGAGGGAAACGTCTCGTACAGCGCCGAGCGCCAGTCGCGCGAGCCGATGCGCACGGTGCCCGGCGCGATCGGACGCATGGTGTGCGCGGAGCCGCTGCTCCTGCGCGCGGGCCGCGGCGACGCCGGGCGCGTGCGGTTCGCGCTCGACCGGTTCCTCGAGCACTGGCGTGAACTGGAGAAGCGCCGCAAGAAGACGGGCACGCACGTGGCGCCGTACGGGGTCGCGCCGTACTACTTCTTCTTCGGGTTCCTCCACGCGTTCGACGCGGTGGAGTGCCTGCCCGAGGCCGAGCGCGGCGAGTACCGTCGCCGGCTCGAGCAGCTGGTGTTCGCGGTGCGCGACGAGGACGGCACGTGGGACGACCGCGTGTTCCCGCGCAGCCGCAGCTTCGGCACGGCGATGGCGCTCATGGGGCTGATGCGCCCGCAGGCCCCGGCGCCCGCGACCTGGAAGGCGGCGGCGCCGTGAGCGAGCTGCGCGTGGGCGTCATCCTCCCCGCCGCCGGGCGCAGCACGCGCTTCGGCCTCGGCGACAAGGTCGCGATGGACGTCGGCGGGCGTCCGATGCTGCTGCGCTCGGTCGAGATCTTCGCGCGACGGCCCGAGGTGTCGGCCATCGTCGTGGCGGCGCCGCCGGACACGATCGACGCGTTCCGCGACCGTTGGGGCGCGCAGCTCGGGTTCCACGGCGCGCGCATCGTGCCCGGCGGGACCGTCGAGCGGTGGGAGACGGTCCGCAACGCGCTGGACGCGATCCCCGGCGACTGCACGCACGTCGCGGTGCACGACGCCGCCCGGCCCGCGACGGGCGACGAGCTCGTCTCGCGCGTCTTCGACGCCGCGCGGGTGCACGACGCCGTGATCCCAGGCGACCCGGTGACGCAGACCCTCAAGCGCGTGTCCGAGGAGTCCGTCGACGCGGAGGAGGCGGACGCGGTCGCGGACCTCATCCTCGGCGAGATCTCCGACAGCACGAAGATCAAGGGGCGCCGCGTCGTGGGCACCGTCCCGCGCGAACGGCTGGTGGCGGTCCAGACGCCGCAGGTGTTTCGCGCGGATCTCCTGCGGCGGGCCTACGCGCAGGGCGACCTCACCGGGGCCACCGACGACGCGATGCTCGTCGAGCGCCTGGGCGCCGAGGTGATCGTGGTCGACGGCGACCCGAGGAACATCAAGGTCACGACGCCGGCGGACCTTGAACTGGTCCGCGCGATCCTGCGTCGCTGACGTCCCCGCGTCGCGCAGCCGGGTCGGTGTCCCCGATGGTGAGCGCGGTCCGCCGCGGGCGCGAGGCCCCGGCGCGCCCGGCTTCGCCCGCGCGCCGGGGAAGGAGCGGGCGCGCCACGGCCCACAGCGCGATGAGCGCCCCCGCCGTCGCCACCCAGAACTGCCAGTCGCCCCACGGCATCAGGCGGCGCCTCCCCAGGCCCGGACGGCCGCGTGGGCGGCGAGCGCCCCGACGTACGCGACCAAGGTCATCCAGCCGAACTGGATCGCGGGCCACTTCCAGGACCCCGTCTCGCGCCGGGTGACCGCCAGCGTGGGCAGGCACTGCATCGCGAGGACGAAGAAGACCAGCGTGGCCGCAGCCGTGGCGGGGTCGAACACCGGCGTGCCGTCCGCGCGCGGCATGGCCGCGACCTGCTCGAGCACCGTGCGGTCGGCGACGTCGGCGTCGCTCCCTGCGCCCGCGAGCACGCCCATGGTGCTCACGAACACCTCGCGCGCCAGGAAGCTGGTGAGCACGCCAACCGTGAGCTGGCTGTCGAAGCCGAGCGGCGCGAACGCGGGCGCGACCGCCTCGCCGAGCTGCCCCGCGAAGCTCCCCGCCTGCTGCGCGCGCGCGTCCGCGCCGTCGGTGCGCGGGAACGCGCTGAGCCACCACATGACCACCGAGATCGCGAGGATGGTGGTCCCCGCGTTGCGGAGGAAGACGAGGGCGCGGTCCCACGTCACGAGGAGCGCGTTGCGCAGCGCCGGCACCCGGTACGGGGGGAGCTCGAGCACCAACGGCCGCGCCGGGCCGCGGAGCAGGGTGCGCCGGGCGAGGAGCGCGGTCAGCAGCCCCGCGACCGCCCCGAGCGCGTAGCAGGCGACGAACGCCAGGCCGGCGAACCACGCGGGCTTGCCGGCCGAGAGGATGCCGATGAGGAGCACGTACACGGGGAGGCGCGCGCTGCAGCTCATGAACGGGGCGACGAGGATGGTGGCCATCCGCTCGCGGTCGTCGCGGATGAGGCGCGTGCTCATGATGCCGGGAAGCGCGCACGCGTGGCTCGAGAGGAGCGGGACGAACGACGGCCCGCTGAGGCCGAACCGCCGCATCACCCGGTCGACCGCGAACGCGGCGCGCGCGAGGTACCCCGAGTCCTCCAGGAGCGAGAGCAGCAGGAAGAGGAGGCAGATCTGCGGGAGGAACACCACCACGCCACCGATGCCGGCCACGATGCCGTCGGCGAGGAGGTCGGCGAGCAGCCCTTCGGGGAGCGCGGCCCGCACGGCCTCGGCCGCGCGGCCGAAGACGAGGTCGATCAGGTCCATCGGCACCGAGGCCACGACGAAGATGGCGCTGAAGAGCGCGGCCATCGTCAGCGCGAAGACGGCGATCCCGACGAACGGGTGCGTGAGCGCGACGTCGACGCGGTCGACGAACGAGTCGTCGGCGTCGCGCGCGGGAGTCGCGGCGGCCGGCGCGGCGGCGCGAGTGACCTGGTCGGCCCAGGACGCGAGCATCGCCTGCGTGGCGTCGGCCGGCGGCAGCTTCTGCAGCCGAGCCACCAGCGCGTCCGCGCCGAAGGGGAGGTCGACCACGGTGTCGAGCGCGACGTCGAGCGCGGCGAGCCCCTCGCCCGTGCGCCCCGAGACGGGGACCACCGGGCAGCCGAGCCGCCGCGAGAGCTCCGCCGGGTCGACGCAGCCGGGCCGCGCGCGCGCGGTGTCCCACATGTTGAGCGCCACCACAGCGGGCAGCCGGTGCGCGAGCGCCTGCGCGGCGAACTGCAGGTTGCGGCGCAGGTTCGTGGCGTCGAGCACGACCAGCATGGCGTCGGGCCGCACGCCGTCGAGCGATCCCTCCAGGCAGTCACGGCACACGCGTGCCTCCGGGACGTCGATCGTGAGCGAGTACGAGCCCGGAAGGTCGACCAGCTCGAGCTCCACGTGTCCCGCCGGGGAACGGTGCGTGCCGATCCGCCCTTCGACGGTCGAGCCCGGGAAGTTCGCCGTGCGCGCGCGCACGCCGCACAGCCGGTTGAAGACCGTGGTCTTCCCGGTGTTCGGGTTGCCGAGCACCGCGATGCGCGGCGTCGGCCGGGCTGCGTGCGCCGCGGCGCTCATGGCGCGCGGCGGTCGCCGTCCTCGATGGGCGTCACCATGATGCGCCGGGCGACCTCCGCCGAGATGCCCAGGCGCGTGTCGTCGATCTGCACGATGCAGGGCGCGCCCGGGCTGCACACCCGCAGCTGGCAGTCGTCGTGCATTCCCATGGCATGGAGCAGGCAGCGTTCGCCCTCGGGGAGGTCGGCCAGGTTCGCGCAGTCGACGACTGCGCGCTGCCCCCGGCGCAGCTGGGTCAGCGGCACGCGGACGGGCGGCGCGGGGGAACGGTCGGGTTCGGCGGCCATGGGGTCCGAAGAGGGTCGATCATAGGTCCCCTCGCGGCGCCCGGCGCGGTAGGCGGAGCGTCGCCGCGCGTAGTCCTCCGGCGATTCGTCGAGCGCGGGCAGCGTGCCCGCGGCGTGCTGCGCGTGCAGGCGGCGCAGGAACGGCACGCACCATCCGCATCCGGTGCCTGCGCCGAGGCACTCCGACAGCTGGCTGGCAACCGTGGGCCGCTCGCGCTCGAGGTGGTTCTGCAGCTTCCGCAGGCTCACGCGGAAGCAGAGGCAGACGTGGTCGTCAGGTCGCATGCGTCCCGGCGCCGGGCGTCACTTCGCGGGCGCCGTCGCGTTCGGGTCGGCCTGCTGCGCGGGCACCATCGAGCGTACGTCGAGGTCGTAGCCGAACTCGAGGTAGGGGCCGACCGACGGCGGCACGTCGAACGCGCCCGGCGCCGTGCGCGACGCGTTCACGCGCATCCGCGGCGAGACGCGGGCGTTCACGGTCACCATGCCGGTGTCGATGACGTCGCCGCGCATCACGCGGGCGAACGAGCCCTCGGTGACCTGCGCCGGCACGCGCCAGTCGCGCGTTCCGTTGGGTTCCTCGAACACGAGCGTGAAGTTCACCTTGTTGCGGAACCGGCGGACCGAGTTCGGGTCGATGCGGCCCGTCCACGCCAGGTTCCGGACGCCCTCGCGGTTTGACTTCGTGACCCACGACTGGAGCGCGTTGAGGTGCTGCTGCGTCGCGCGCGCGCCGTCCGCGCCGGCGGGCGAGGGCACCGTCGGGAACGCCGCGAGGTAGTCCGCGCGCAGCGAGGCCAGCAGCCCGCCGGGCCCGATCGCGGGATCCGCCGGGGTCGGCGCCGGGGGCGGGGCGGCGGGCGCCTGGGCGCCGCCGGACGACTTCGCCTTCGCGGCGTCGTCCGCGTCGGCCATCTGCTGCTCGAGCTCCTTGATGCGCGCGAGCGCGGCCTCGAGTTCCGCGGCCTGCTCGTCGTTCTGCTGCTTGAGCCGGGCGATCTCCTGGCGCAGGTCGCCCATCGACTGCTCCTGCGGCGCGGCGGGCGCGGGCGCCTGCGCGAACGCGGCCCCGCAAGCCGAGGCGAGGGACAGGCCGGACGCGAGCGCGAATGCGCGGCAGTGGGTGAAATCCATGGCGGGATCATAAGAAAGCGCGGCATGGGCCGGGTGACCGCGGGGGTAGGATGGATCCGGAGGATTCGCCCCGATGGACCGCATCCGATCGATGGTGCTCGCGGCGCGGCGGCAACGTGCGCTGCAGGCCTGGCTGGCGGCCTCGCTCTCGGCGTCGACGGTCACCGCGGGCGTGCTGGCGGCTCTTGCGCTCGAGCGCAGGCTCCTCGGCTTCGGCGCCCGGGTGGGCGTGCCGTCCTCGGGCATCGCGTGGTGGGGCGCGGCGGTGGCCGTGGCGCTCGCGCTCGCGGGCGCGTGGGCGTGGTGGCGGATGCGACGGTCGGTGCCGGCGATCGAGGAGGTCGCGCTCGAGCTTGATCGCCGGGTGCGCACCTCCGAGCGGTTCTCCACCGCGCTGGCGCTCGCGCGCGACGGCGGTTCCGCCGGGGACCCGTTCGCGCGTGCGGCGATCGCCGACGCGGTGGCGTTCGCGAACGACCCGGACGTCGCGCGTCGCGCGGCGAACGCGTTCCCGCTCTCGCTGCCGCGCCGATGGTGGGTCGGGCCCTCGGTGCTGCTGGCGGCGATCGCGGTGCTCGCGGCGGTCCCGCAGCTCGAGCGGGCGGCCGAGGCCGGCGACGCCGTCGCAGGCGCGCAGGCCGAGCGCCCGCAGACCCCCGAGGAGCGTTCGCTCGAGCAGGTGGTGCGCCGGATCGAGGCGACGCCCGAGCTCGCCGCCAAGCTGGACGCCGAGCTCGATGCGGCCAAGCGGTCGCTCGAGGAGGGCGGCCGCGGCCCGGTGCGCCCGCCCGAGGAGGCGGCGCGCGAGGCCATGCGCAGGATGACCGAGCTGCAGCAGCGGCTCGAGGAGATCAGCGAGTCGCGCGAGTCGAAGGCCGCGCGCGAGCTGCAGGACGCGCTGGCGAAGCTGGACCTTCCCAAGGAGGACAACGCGGCGCGGCAGCTGGCGGAGGCCCTGAAGCAGGGCAACTTCGAGGCGGCGAAGGACGCGGTCCAGAAGCTGCAGGAGCAGGCTTCCAAGGACGGCGGGCTCTCGGCCGAGGAGCGCGAGAAGCTCGCGAAGTCGCTCGCGGACACCGCGAAGCAGCTCGAGGCGCTCTCGAAGGATCCCGCGAAGCTGGCCGAGGCGCTGAAGCAGGCGGGCATGGACCCGTCGCTGGCGAACAACCCGTTGGCGATGCAGCAGGCGATCCAGGCATCGAAGGACCTCAACGCGTCGCAGAAGGAGGCGCTGCGGCAGATGGCGCAGTCGATGTCCGACGCGCAGCAGAAGATGGCCCAGATGAGCCAGCAGGTGAACCAGATGTCCCAGCAGTGCAGCAATCCCTCGGGAGGGCAGCAGGGCCAGAAGGCGCAGCAGGGACAGCAGGCCCAGAAGGGCGACCAGGACCGGCAGCAGGGCGCCCCTTCGCAAGATGCGCAGGAGGGCGGGTCGAAGTCCGAGGGCCAGGGGGCGCAGTCGATGTCCCAGATGTTGAGCGAGGCCGAGGCCGAGCGCCAGATGGCGATGGCCAGCGAGTCATGCAAGAGCCAGTGCGAGGGCGGCGGCGCCATGAGCGAGAGCGAGGCCGACAGCGCGCTCCGTGCGAGCGGCGAGGGCGACCAGGAGGCCCAGTCGGGGAAGGGCAACGGCCAGTCGCGCAAGTCCGGCTCGGGCGGCGGGCGCGGCCAGGCCGAGGGCGGCACGCGCCAGATGCGCGAGACCGCGTTCGGCACCAAGATGCAGAAGCAGAAGTCGCCGCGAGGCGAGGGCGACGTGATCGCGCGGCAGCTGGTCGCGGGACAGTCGCCCGTGGGCGAGAGCCGCGTCGCGCTGGAGCAGGTCGCCGGGACGATCGCCACCGGCTACGAGAAGGGCACCGAGGACGACCCCGTCCCCGCGCACCTGCGCGAGGTGCACAAACGCTACTTCGGCGACGTGCGCCGCACCTTCGAGCAGAAGGGCATCGCGCCCGCGCCCCCGGCGGGCGCGGCGCCCGCGGCCGCGGCGCCCGCGGACAAGGGGAAGTGACGTGCGCGCGGCGGTCCGGGCGTCCTTGGCCTGCGTGCTGGCCGTGCTCGCGGCGTGCGGCGGATCCGAGGTGACGGTCTACACGAGCGCCGACGAGGCCGAGGTGGCGCGGCCGGTGTTCGAGCGCTTCGAGCGCGAGACCGGCATCCGCGTGCTTGCCAAGACCGATTCCGAGGCGACGAAGACCACGGGCCTCGCGAACGCGCTCCGCGCCGAGCGCGCGCGCCCGCGTGCCGACGTGTTCTGGTCGAACGAGCAGGCCGCGAACGTCGCGCTCGCGGGCGAGGGGCTCACGGTGCCCGTGGCGGGGGACTCCTCGCGCGGCGACGCCGTGGCCGACGGCGACGCGCTCGCGCGCATCGCCGCTTCGTGGCCCGCGCAGTGGCGCGATCCCGAGGGCCGGTGGTTCGCGTTCGCCGCGCGGGCGCGCGTGGCGGTGTGCCGCGCGGGCGACGAGGCGCTCCTTCCCGCGACGTGGAGCGCGTTCGCGCACCCCTCGCTGCGCGGCCGCGTCGCGATGGCGGACCCGAGGTTCGGCACGACGCGCAGCCACTTCGGGGCGATGCAGGCGTACTGGGACCGCCGCGCCGCGCCCGGGTACGCGCATGCGTTCTTCGACGCGCTCGCCGCGAACCGCCCGCGGGTGCTGACGAGCGGCAACGCCGGCGTCGTCGACGCCGTCGCGCGCGGCGAGGCCGACGTCGGCATGACCGACACCGACGACGCGCTCGCGGCGATCGCGCGCGGGCTTCCGATCGCCTTCGCGTTCCCGCGCCATGCCGAGGACGCGATGCTCGCGGGCGGCGGTACGTTCGCCATCCCGAACACGGTGGCCATGGTCGCGGGTGCGCCCCACCCCGAGGCGGCGCGGCGCTTCATGGAGTTCATGCTCTCGCCGGCGACCGAGCGGCAGCTTGCGTCGATGCCGGCGCGGCACGCGCCCGTGGTGCACCCGCCCGCCGCGGGAGACCTCGTGATTCCCGACCCGCTCGCCATCGACCCGGTCGAGGTGTCGCGGGCGGCGGACGGCGCGGTCGAGCGGTTCATGGCGGCGTTGCGGGCGGCGGACGGCGCCGGCGCACGGTGATGGCGCGCGCGGGCATGGCGGCCGTCGCGGCGGCGGTCATCGCGTTCGCGTCCGCGGTCGCGTGGCCGGCCGCGGCGCTCGTGGCGCTCGGCTCCGGCGGCGGAGAGGTTCCCGCGAGCTTCGACGGCACACGGACGCTCATGACGACGCTCGGATGGTCCGTGACGGTCGCGCTGGGCGCGGCGGCCGTCGGCTGGCCGGTGGGGCGCGCCGTGCGGGGCGCGCGAGGCGGGCCGTGGCTGCTCGGTCTTTCGCTGGTTTCCGCGGCGCTGCCCGCCTACGCGGTGTTCTGGTCGTGGTGGCAGGCGGCGGGGCCCGGTTCGTGGCTCGGCGACTGGTGTGCGCGCACCGGGCATGCGGTCGCGCTGCGCGAGTGGTTGCTCGGGGTGGGGCTCGTGTCATGGTCATGGCCCATCACGGCGTGGATCGTCGCAGGCGCGGGCACGCGTGCCCTGGAATCGGAGGCGGAGCTCGGCGCGGTGGACGGTGAGCGCGCGCCGGACCGCCTGGCCCGCGCGTGGCGCGCCGACCGGGCCGCGCTTGCCTTCGCCGCGGGCGTCACGGCGTTCGTCGTCGCGGGGTCCACGGTGGCGTTCGACCTCGCCCAGGTGGCGACGTTCGGGTTCGAGCTTCGCTCGCTCGACACCCAAGGAACGCCCGCCGGCGCGACGGTGCGGGCGGCGGTGCCCGCGATCGCGCTCGCCCTCGCGGGCGCGGTGGCGCTGGCGGCGTGGCCCGTGCGCGCCCGGCCCGAGCAGGCCCAGGCGACGCGCACCGCGCGCGCGCCGCTCGCGTGGGTCGTGGTGGCATGCACGCTCGCGGCGCCCACGGCCGTGCTCGCGTCGGGCATCGGCTCGCGCGCGGCGCTCGACCGGTTCGCGTCCACCGCCATGCGCGGCACGCTCGGCACCTTCGGCACGGCCGCCGCCGCGGGCGCGGTGATGGCGGCGGTGGCCGTGGCGCACTTGGCGCTCGCCTCGCGCGGCACCGGGCGCGGGCGCGCCGCCCGATGGGCCCGCTGGGCCGAGCGCGCGATGCTCGTCGGGTGGACGGCGTGGGCCGCCATGCCCGCGACCGTCGGGGCGCTTGGTCTCATCGCGGCGTGGAACCGCGACCCCGTGGCTCGCTGGGCGTACGACACTCCGGTGATCGTCGCGCTTTCTCACCTCGGCCGATTCGGCGCGGTCGCGGCGTGGATCGGCAGGCTTCCCGCGCTCCGCGAGCCTGCCGAGCGCCGGGACCTCCGCCAGGTCGACGGTGCGGGCATCGGCGAATGCGTCGCCGCGCTCGCGCCCGAGGCGCGCGGCGTCGCGCTCGCGTCGTTCCTGGCGTGCACCGCGCTCGCCGCAGGCGAGGTGATCTCGAGCGCGCGCGTCGAGCCGCCGGGCTGGGCGTGGAGCGCCGCGAGCCTCCTGAACGCCATTCACTACCAGCAGCCGTCGACCGTGCTCGGGGGGTTGCTTGCGGTCGCGGTGCTCGCCGCGTTGGCGGGCCTCGGCGCGGCGTGGGCCATGCGCCGGTCCGAGCGGCGGCGAGCGCTGCTCGCGGTCGCGCTGGCGGCCCTCGCGGGACTTTCGCAGCAGGCGTGCCGCGAGTCGTCGCCGCCGGGCGGCGTGATCCCCGCCGAGCGCGCGTTCGGAGCGCCCGGTCGCGGGCGCGGGCAGTTCGAGTACCCGCGCGCGCTCGACATCGACCCGCGCGACGGCACGGTGCTCGTCGTCGACCGCCGGGCGCGCGTGCAGCGCTTCTCGCCGGACGGCCTCCATCTCGGCGAGTGGACCATGCCCGAACAGGCGCTCGGCAAGCCGACCGGGCTCGGCGTCGGCCCCGACGGCCGCGTGTGGGTGGCCGACACGCACTACCACCGCGTCATCTGCTACGCGCCCGACGGCACCGAGCTGCTGCGCTTCGGCGGCTACGGGATGGACCCCGGGCAGATGATCTATCCGTGCGATTGCGAGGTCGGCCCCGACGGCAACGTCTGGGTGGCCGAGTTCGGCGGGAACGACCGCATCCAGGTGTTCCGGCCGGACGGCACGGTGCTGCGGCAGGTCGGGGGCCCGGGGCGCGAACCCGGTCGGTTCGAGCGCCCGCAGTCGATCGCGTTCACGGCCGACGGCACCGAGCTGGTGGTCGCGGACGCCTGCAACCACCGGCTGCAGGTGTTCGCGCTCGACGGGACGCCTCGGCGCGCGTTCGGCGTGCCGGGGGACGGGCCGGGGCAGCTGGCGTACCCGTACGGGCTCGAGGTGCTCGCCGACGGCACGGCGCTGGTCACGGAGTTCGGCAATCACCGGCTGCAGCGGCTCGACCTGCGCGACGGGCGCTCGCTGGGCGTGGTCCGCGCGGTGGATGGGGTGCCCGTGCCGATCAACCTCCACGTCATCGACGGTGACCGCGTGCGCAGCGTGCCGTCCGGCGAGAACGCCCTTCGGTTCCCGTGGGCGGTCGGGGTGCGGGAGGGTCGCGCGTTCATCCTCGATTCCGGCC
Organism: uncultured Chitinophaga sp.; assembly: GCA_964430235.1. Classification (GTDB taxonomy): domain Bacteria; phylum Planctomycetota; class Phycisphaerae; order Phycisphaerales; family SM1A02; genus UBA966. The sequence continues at coordinate 13,636 of CAYSFS010000055.1, forward strand.
ATTCGCGCGTCCTTGTGGCACCCGTGGGGGCGCTCAAGTAGCGTGGTCGACGCGCGATGACGCTGGCATTCGAGCATCCCCTGGCGCTCGCGATCCTGCTGCTCGCGGTCCCGTTCTGGTGGATGGCGCGCCGGAGCGTGGCCGTGCTCGGCCCCGCGAAGGCGTGGGGCGGGCTGGCGCTGCGCGTCGCGGTGCTCGTGCTCCTCGCGTTCGCGATCGCGCGACCGAGCATCGTGCGCGAGACCGACGCGATGACCGTGCTCGTGGTCGCCGACTCCAGCGACAGCGTGCCGCTCGAGCTGCGCACCCGCGCGGACCGAGCCGTGCGCGAGGCCGTCGCGCGCAAGGAGCGCCCCGAGGACTGCACCGGAGTCGTGACCGTGGCGCGCGACGCGGTGATCGCGGCGATGCCTGCGGACGGCGGCGAGCCGTCGCTCCTCGGGCACGTGGGTGAGCTCGCCGCCACGGACCTCGCGGCCGGCGTGCGCATGGCGCTCGCGACGCAGCCGGGTGACACCGTCGCGCGCATCCTGCTCCTCTCGGACGGCAACGAGACCGCCGGGAGCATCGACGAGGCCGCGTCGCTTGCCAAGGCCGCGGGCGTGCCGATCGACGTGGTGCCGCTCGAGTACCGGCACGAAGGCGAGATCCTGGTCGAGTCGATGCGCGCGCCGACGCGCGCGCGCGAGGGCCAGTCGGTGGACCTGCGCGTCACGATCCGGAGCCAGCGCGCCGCGAAGGGGCGCCTGCTGCTCTGGCAGAACGACCAGCCGGTCGACCTCGACCCGGCGGGCGACGGGCAGTCGTACCCGGTGGAACTCGTGCCGGGCGCCAACCTGGTCACGCTGCCGGTGGTCGCCGACGGCACCGGTGCGCAGCGCTTCCGGGTGTCGTTCGAGCCCGAGGATCCCGCCGCGGACGCGGTGCAGCAGAACAACGCGGGCGCGGCGGTGGTGTTCGTGGGAGGCGTCGGGCGCGTCCTCGCGATCGAGCCCGCGGGCGGCACCGAGTGCGAGGCGATCGCGCGTGCGCTCGAGGACGGGCAGGTCGAGGTGGAACGCGTCGGGCCCGACGAGGCGATGGCGCGCGGGCTCGCGTACCTCGCGGGATTCGACGCGGTGATCCTCGCGAACGTGCCGCGCTGGGCGTTCGACAACGAGTTCGACCGCGGGCTGCACGCGTACGTGCACGACCTCGGCGGCGGGCTGGTCGCCACCGGCGGCCCCGAGGCGTTCGGCGCGGGCGGCTGGCTCGGCTCCGAGACGGAGAAGGCGCTCCCCGTGCGGCTCGACCCGCCGCAGA
>CAYSFS010000056.1:0-14829 GCA_964430235.1 uncultured Chitinophaga sp.
GGTCTCGAGCGCCACCGCCCTCGTGTTTCCCGTGCGCGAGGTGATCGAGGCGTGCCGCGCCCGCGGCGTGGACGTGCTGGTGGACGCGGCGCACGTCCCCGGCATGCTGGAGGTCGACGTCGAGGCGCTGGGGGCCACGTACTGGACCGGCAACCTGCACAAGTGGTGCTGCGCGCCGAAGGGGACGGCCGTCCTGTGGTGCGCGGCCGAGCGCCGGGCCGCGCTCAAGCCCGCGGTCGTCAGCCACTTCCTGGACGAGGGCCTGTCCGCGGAGTTCGACTGGCAGGGCACGCGCGACCTGGCGGCGTGGGTGGTGGCGGGCTCCGCGATCGACGCGATGGGCGAGTTCGGGTGGGACGCCGTGCGGCGCCACAACCTGCAGATGGCCGCGTGGGTGCAGCGCATGCTGTGCGAGCGCTGGGAGGTGGAGCCGATCGCGCCCGAGGGCGCCATGCTCGGCTCGATGTGCACGGTGCCGCTGCCCGCCGAGGTCTGCGCGCGCTTCCGCACCGCGGCCGAGTTCCAGGAGGCGCTCTACGCGCACGACCGCATCGAGGTGCCCATCATCGAGTTCGGCGGCCGCTGGCACGCGCGCCCGTCCGCGCAGGTCTACAACCGGGCCGAGGAGTACGACCGGCTCGCGCAGGCCGTCATCGAGCACGCGGCGCAGGCGTGACCGGGCGCCGGGCGCGCCCCGCGCCCGCGGTGCCGCGCCTCACTTCGCCGATGCCTTCGCGAGCTCCTCGTCCTGCGCCCGCTTGAGGGGCACGTAGGTGCCGTCGAACCACTTCGCCCATTCTCGGATGTCCCAGCCGATGCCGGCGGTCTGCGTCCCCGAGTCGTAGGTGGTCATCGCCACCAACGAGTCATGCACGCCCCCGTGGTACACGGTGGCGCTGCAGTCGTTCACGCGCAGCACGACGCCCTCGATGATCTGCCCGATGATCGGCTGGAACGCGCCGCTGTTGTCGCCGACCACCGGGATCACGTTCTGGACGTAGCTGGTGGTCTTCCCGATCGCGATCCACGCACGGTCGCCCGGCCCCTCGGTGCGCGCCGAGACGTACTGCGAGAAGATCAGCTGCGGGATGGCCTCCACCGCGTGCACGGCGCCCGCGAGCACGCCCGCGTTGTTGATCCACTCGTGGTCCGTCGCGCGCAGGCCGTCGTCGATCGCGGCGAGCACGGCGGGCGAGGGCGGCCTCGCGAGCCGGCGCGTGGCCTCGGCGCGCACGGCCCGGTCGGTGTCCTGGATCGCGACCGACGCGATGGCGTACTCGCCCTCGGCGCCGCCGGCCGCGAACGCGTCGAGCATGGCCATCTTCACGTCGGCGCGCTGGGTGCGCAGCGCGCCGAACATCGACTCGAACGCGGCCGGGTCGCGGCACTCGCGGATCGCCGAGAGCCCCGCCGCGCGAGAGCGCTCGGACCCGCCGGCGCCGAAGTGCCTCGCGCGGATGGTCCCGAACGCCGCATCGAACCGCGCCCATTCGGCGGGCGTCCCGGGGCGCACGCGCGCCGGCGCCATGCGCGGCACTCCGCCCGCGCGGGGAAGGGGCGCAAGCAGCATCGGCGGCACGCGCTCGCGCCGCAGGTCTCCGGGCATCGATTCCGGCGTGCCGCCCGAGGGCGGCGTCGCGGCTGCGTTCACGGCGGTCACGGGCGTCGCGCCCGAGACGAGCACGGCCCCGAGGATCGCGACGGCGGCAGGCCTGCGCTTCATGTCCCTACGATACTTCGCCATGCAGCCGAACCAAGGCGAGACCCCGCAGGCCACCGTGTTCGAGCGCCTCGGCGGGCCCGATGCCTTCTGGCGCATCGCACGGGCGTTCTACGGGCGCATCGACCGGCACCCGACGCTTCGCGGCATGTTCCCCGAGGACCTCGAGGAGCCGATCCGCAACCAGGCCGAGTTCCTGATCCAGTACTTCGGGGGCCCCGGCGACTACAGCCGCCGCAAGGGCCACCCGCGCCTGCGCATGCGCCACATGCAGTTCCGCATCGGCGTCGCCGAGCGCAACGCGTGGGTCGAGGTGATGCGCGGCGCGCTCGAGGACGCGGGGATTCCCGAGGACGTGCGCCCCGGGATGATGCGCTACTTCGAGCACGCGGCCACGTTCCTGATCAACGCCGACGAGGCGTGACGGACGCGGCGCGCGACTTCACCACCGCCGAGTCGGCCAGCGAGATGCGCTTGCGCGCGGCCTCGGCGTCGTCCTTCGACGGGAACGACCCGACCTCCACCACCCACGCGCGCGAGTCCGAGGACGGGACGCGCACCACGCGGGGCGTGGGGAGCTTCGCGCGCTTGGCGTCCTTGGCGACGTTGGTCGCGCGCTGGCGCGCCGCGGTCTCCGTCGAGAAGACGCCGGCCGAGACGGTCCATGGCGCGTCGTCGTTGCCTGCGGGAAGCGGCGCCGGCTTCACCTCGACGGGCGCGACCTCCACCGGCTTGACCTCGACGGGCGCCGACTCCGCGACCTTCGGCTGCGCCGGCTTCGCGTCGGCGGCCTGCGCCGCGGCCCTCGGCGGCGCGGGCGGCACGCGGTTCGCGTCGAGCGCCTTCGCCGAGGCCTCGCGCGCCAGAGCCCGCGCGCGGTCCCCGTCGGAACCCGGGAGCTTCGCGCCCGCCGCGGAGTAGTCGCTCGCGGCATCGCTCCAGCGTCGCTCGGCGACCGCGAGCTCGCCTTGCTTGGCGAGCGCGCGGCCCGCCACCACCGGGTCCTGGCTGCGGGAGGCGATCGCGAGCGCGTCGCGTGCCTGTGCGGAGCGCCCGAGCTCGATGGCCGAGCACCCGACCACGTACGCGGCCTGCTGCCGCAGGCCCTGGTCCTGCGATTCGCGCTGAACGTCCCCCGCGATCCGAAGGCTCTCGGCGAAACGCCCCGAGTCGTACGCGCGCAGCGCGTCGTCGAGGCCCGCGGCGGGCTCGGGCCCGCATCCTGCGAGCGAGGCGACCATGGCCAGGACGGCCGCGCGGCCGCACGGTGGGGTGGCGATCCTTCGCACGCGGCAAGTGTACCTTTCGCCCAGGAGGTTCCCGCATGCCGCTCCTTCGCACCATCCAGTGGAGCCTGCTCCGGCGCGCGCTCGCGCCGGTGGCGGTCGACGACTTCCGCACCTGGAAGGGCGCCACCGTCGCCGTCGCCTCGTGGCACGTGGCGCGCGAGGTCGAGCGCCGCAGCCGCGCGCGCAACGTGGGCATCCTGCTGCCGACCTCGGGGCTTTTTCCGTCGGCGCTGCTCGGGATCTGGGCCGCCGGCCGCACCGCGGTGCCGCTGAACTACCTGCTCTCGCGCGCGGACCTCGAGTACATCGCGAAGGACGCCGGGCTCGACGCGGTGGTGGCCGTCGGGCCGATGCTCGACCACGTCGGCGGCCCGCTCCCGGGGCTCGACGTGATCCGCATGGACCAGATGCGCTTCGGGGGCGTACCGCCCGTCCGCGTCGGCCCGTCGGCGGCGCCCGACGACGTGCTCGTGATCCTCTACACCAGCGGGACCAGCGGCAGGCCCAAGGGCGTGATGCTGACCGACCGCAACCTCTCGTCGAACGTCGCGCAGGTCACCGAGCGTGCGAAGTTCGGGCCGTCGGACGTCATGCTGGGGGTGCTCCCGCAGTTCCACAGCTTCGGGCTCACGGTGATGACGCTGCTGCCGCTGGTGGTCGGGTGCCGTGCCGTCTACACGGCGCGCTTCGTGCCGCCGCGCCTCCTCGACCTCGCGCGCCGCGAGCGCCCCACCGCCTTCGTCGCGATCCCGTCCATGTACAACGCGCTCCTCGCGGTGAAGAGCGCGGGCCCGGACGACTTCCGCAGCCTGCGCTACGTGGTGTCCGGGGGCGAGCCGCTTCCCGACAAGGTGGCCGAGGGATTCCTCGCGCGCTACGGCAAGCGCATCAACGAGGGCTACGGCCTCACCGAGACCAGCCCGGTCACCCACTGGTGCATGCCCGAGGAGTACCGGCCCCACTCGGTGGGACGCCCCCTCGAGGGCATCGAGCAGAGGATCGTGGGCCCCGACGGGTCGCCGCTCGGTCCCGGCCAGGACGGCGAGGTCCGTCTCAAGGGCCCGAACGTGATGAAGGGCTACTTCAACCTGCCCGAGCTCACGGCGTCGGTGATGGACGAGCACGGCTTCTTCCGCACCGGCGACATGGGCCGCACGGACCCGGACGGCGCGCTGCGCATCACGGGCCGCATCAAGGAGATGCTGATCATCTCGGGCGAGAACGTCTTCCCGCGCGAGATCGAGGAGGTGGTGAACCACCACCCGCTGGTGAAGGACTCGGCGGTGGTCGGGCTGCACGACCCCTCGCGCGGCGAGGTGCCGATCTGCTTCGTCGAGCTCCACGAGGGGGCGACATGGGACGAGCACGCCGTTCGCGCGTTCGTGCGCGAGCGCCTTCCTCCCTACAAGGTTCCCCGCGAGTTCCGCGTGCTCGACGCGCTGCCGCGCAACCCCACCGGCAAGATCATGCGTCGCGCGCTGTCGGAGTCGCTCAAGGGCGGCTAGCGCGCCGGCCTCAGGGCCGCGGCGGGCACTCGCCCCATGCGCCGAGCAGGATGCCCAGGTCCTGGCCGTTCACGGTTCCGTCGAGGTTCAGGTCGCCGGTGCCCACGCGCGCCCAGTTGCCGAGCAGCACGCCGAGGTCCTGCCCGTTCACCGAGCCGTCGCGCGTGAGGTCCTCGGGGCAGAACCCCGGGCAGACGGGGCCGTTCGCGATGAGCCTGATTCGCGCGGAGCCCGCGACCGACGCGTTCTCGCCGCCGACGCGGATGAAGTAGCGCGTCCCGCACGCGGCCGTGAAGTTCAGCCGCGCCGCGGACGTGTTCTGCGTGCAGAGCGGGCTCGAGGAGGCGCACGCGACCAGCGCGAGCGAGCCGCAGCTCCCGGAGTACACGGCGACGCGGGTGTCGATGGACGACCCGCACGTGTCGATGCCGATCGTCCCGCGACGCTCGGCGTCGTACGAGAACCACACGTCGGGCCCGATGGCGGTCGACGTCGACCCGGTGCACGACGACGGCAGCGTCGGCGAGCCGATGGTCGCGAGCAGGGTCGAGAAGTCGATGGTCTCGCCCGGGCCGATGGGAAGCGCCGTGGCGCAGGTGTCGTTCACCGGGGGCGGGAAGTCGCACGACTGGCCCGCGCGGTTGGCGCAGTCCTGGTCCCACGTGTCGCTGCAGCAGAAGGGGTCGGTCGCGCAGACCACCGCGCAGCACTGCGGGTTGTCGCAGCCCGCGCCCGGGTGCGGATCGAAGCAGCTTCCCGCGTCCGGCGTGCACGACGTCGCGCAGCCGTCCTCGGCGAACTCCGCCAGAAGCGTGTACCGCGGCTCCGCCACGCACGGCATGATCTCGTTGCCGGGCGTCGGGAAGGTGCCTTGGCTGAACACCACCCAGTACTGGCCGGGCGCCACGCACGCCGACTTCGTGGCCTCGACGCAGTTGTTCGACTGGGCGTGCAGCAGGGCGCCCGCGAGCGTGACGGGGCAGCTCGGCGGCACCAGCGCGACGAACGCGCGCGCGGTGGAGGCGAGGCGGAGCGTGACGCGCACCAGGCCGTCGCCGTTCGTGTCGACCACGTTGAGCCGGTAGACGTCGCGGTCGCCGATCCAGCCGCCGGAGGTGATCTCGGAGTCGAACGACCCGCACACCGGGACGTTCACGGACAGCGGCGTGGGCTGCTGCCCGGCGACGGCGCAGGGGTCGTTCAGCCGCTCGCCGCACGACTCCGGCTCGGGGAGCGACTCGGGCGGGCAGGTGACGTTGCAGCCCGAGCAGTAGGTGATGCCGAGCTGGGCGCACACCACGTCCCAGCTCACCGAGCAGCACGACGGGTCGATGCCGCACACGCTCTTGCAGCAGTCGGCGTACTCGCAGCCGGGCGAGGCGTGCGGCGCGATGCATGACTCCTGGCCGGGAAGCCCGCATTGCACGGGGTTGCCGCCCTTGCAGAGCCCCTCGGCCTGGAACGCGCACGTGGCGTCCCACGTCACCGAGCAGCATGCCGGGTCGGACGCGCAGACCGCCGTGCAGCATGCCTCGTCGTCGCAGCCCGGGTTCGCGTGCGCGACGCGGCAGTTGCCGCTCGCCTGCGCCCCGCACAGGCCTTGGCAGTACTTCTCCGCCAGCGCGACGCACGCCGAGGTCCAGGCCTCGGAGCAGCAGAGCGGGTCGAGGTCGCACACCGTGGTGCAGCACGCCGCGTCGGAGCAGCCGCGTCCCGGGTGCGGCTCGAGGCAACCCGCGGACGAGCCGCCGCACTGCGCGTGGGCGGCCGGGACCGCCCATGCCGCCACCGCGGCGCACACGGCCGCGAACCATCGCACGGATCTCGGGTTCAGGCAGGGCATGGTCACGGTGCGGCCGACGGGCACGCTCCCCAGTCTCCCAGCATCACGCCGAGGTCCAGCCCGTCGGTGCTCCCGTCGCCGTTGAGGTCCGAGACGCCGTCGAGCCCCCAGCGGCCGAGCAGCCGCCCGAGGTCCTGCCCGTTCACCGCGCCGTCGCCGTCGAGGTCGCCGGTGCATGGCGCCGGGCAGGCCGAGCCTTGCTGCGCGATGGTCAGCACGCCCGTGCCGCGCCCGTTCGGGTCCGGCGACGCGATGCGCACGAAGTACGCGCGCCCGCACTCGACGAACCGGCTGACGGTCGACCGCTGGCCGCAGCCCTCGTCGTTGCAGGCGAGCGGCGATCCGCCCTTGTCGGGGCATCCGAGCCACAGCTCGAGCCGGGTGTCGAACGCCGCGGCCGCGCACGTGTCGAACGTCGCGATCCCCGAGGCCGCGGGCACGTAGCGGAACCACACGTCGTTGTTTGAGTCGGGCCCGACGCACCCGCCGAGCGCCCCGAGCGGGGCGTCGCTGGCGGCCAGCACGTTGGTGAACGCGTTCGGGCCGACGGAGGCCTCGGCCGCGCCCGCGCAGGCGTCGTTTCCGGGCGCGCCGCCCGAGCACGACACCGTGAGCGAGCCGAGGCCGGCCGCGCCGTTGCCGCCCACGCGGATCAGGTACGAGGCACCCGCGACCGCCGCGAACTCGACTCGGCTCGTGAACTCGCCGCAACCCTTCCAGTCGTCGTTGCACGCCAGGGGCGCCGAGTCGCCGCACGCCGCGTACACGGCCATGCGGGTGTCGAAGTCGGCGCTGCCGCACGTGGTGGCGACCGCGGTGCCGGAGCACGTGGGGACGTACCTGAACCACACGTCGCGCTCGAGGTCGACGCCGAAGCCCTCGTCGCAGGTCGGCGGCAGGCCCGGCACCGACGTGGTCGCGTCCTCGGTGGCGAACGCGTGGGTGCCGTCGCCGATCACCGACGCGGCCGCGCACTCGTCGTTCGACGGCACGGCGACGCGGAGGAACCGCACGCTCCCGGTGCCCGTGCCCTCGAACCCGCCGAGGCGGATCAGGTACGTGGTCGAGCCGTCGGCCGTGAACTGCATGCGGCTCGTGAAGCCGTCGCAGCCGGGCGCGTCGTCGTTGCAGGCGATCGCGACGACGTCCGGGCCGCAGGAGGCGTACGCCCCGAGGCGCGTGTCGAAGTCGGCGGATCCGCACGTCGAGACTCGGACCGTCCCGGCGGCCGGGCGCCACGAGTACCAGACGTCCCGCACGATCGCGGTGCCGTTGCCCTCGTCGCAGGCCGGCCCGAGCGCGGTGACGGAGTTGCTCGCGAGCCGCGTGTCGAACCCGATGCTCGCGCCCCCGGCGGGCACCGGCGTCGCGGCCGCGCAGTCGTCGTTCGGCGGCACCGTCGCGTCGCAGGCGCCCAGCGAGAGCGAGACCACGTAGTCATTGCGCCCGCCCGGCGTGCCGCAGGGGAATCCGTCGAACACCGACATCAGCACCACGACGCGGTAGGAGCCGGGCACCAGGCATCGCGAGATCGACGCCGGGCACGCCACCGAGTTGGGGCTCGTCTGGCCGAGCACCGAGTAGCCCGGGCAGGCCGCGTCCACGATGTACGCCTGGCACGGGCCGTTGGAGTGAAGCGTCACGGTCGCGGTCGAGGTCGCGCCGACCTCGAAGGAGTACCAGTCGGTGTCGCGGGTGCCCCCGTCGGCCCACACGGTGCCGGCGATGCCGGTTCCGGCCGCGATCGGCTGGGTCGGTCCCGCGGCCGAGGTGCTGCAGCCGGAGTTGCCGTTCTGTCCGCAGGCCTCGGCCTCGTTGGACGCGGCGGACGGAAGCGTGCAGTTGCCCGCGCCGCAGCTGGTGCACAGCACCGCCGCGCGCGCCGCGCACGTCTCGTCCCACTCGCCGTCCGCGGCGCAGCAGAAGGGGTCGTCGGAGCACACGAGCTCGCAGCACGCGCCGTTCGAGCAGTGCGCCGTCCCGTCGGGGCTCGCGACGCAGCAATCGTTCGTCCCCGTGCCGCACGAGGTCGGCGGCGTGGCGGTGGGCGAGACCACCAGCACGCCCGAGCCGGCGCTCGACGCGTCGAACCCGCCTACCGCGACCAGGTAGTCCGTGCCGGCGGTCACGTCGAACGCCAGTCGGCTGGTGAATCCGACGCACCCGGGCGTGTCGTCGCCGCAGGCGATCACCGAGGCCGGGTCACACGACGTGAAGACCGCGAGACGGGTATCGAACCCGGCGGTGCCGCACGTCGACACCTCGGCGCGCCCGGTGATCGACGCGGTCCAGCGGAACCACGCGACGCGGCGCATGACGTCGTCGCCCGAGGTGCCCGGGTCGCAGCGCCCCGAGAGGTCCACCGACTCCGAGCTCGAGGACGTGTTGAAGGGGTTGGGACCGATCGACGCGACGGTCGCCGACGCGCATCCGCCCGGCGGCGGCGCATCGGCGTTGATCTGGAGCGTGCCCGACCCGTTGGTGGCGGTCGCGTAGCCGCCCACCGCGATGAAGTACGTGGTGCCCGCGATTCCCTGGAACGACACCCGCGAGGCGAACGGCTGGCCCTGCGAGTTGAGGCAGCCGGTGGCGTCGTCGTTGCACGCGATCACGCTGTTGAGCTGACCGCACGAGGTGAACACCGCGATCTTCGAGTCGAAGTTGATCGAACCGCACGTCCCGGCGACGAAGGTCCCGCTGGAAGGGGCGGTGAACTCGAACCATGCCGGGTTGTGGATGCGGTCGGCGCTCGTCTGCGACACGTCGCACAGTCCCGCGAGGTTCACCAGCGGTGCGCCCGGCTGCGTGGCGAAGGGCGTCGACCCGACGGTCGCGACGATCGGCGATCCGCAGTTCTGGGCCGAGGCGGTCGGCGCGGCGGCTGGAGCCAGCGCGAGCAGCGCGGCGACCAGCAGGTGCAGGGCGCGGGATTGGCCGTGGGATCGAATCGGCGTCATGCAAGGTCCTTGGCGGGGCGGGCGTCGCCCGAGATCTTTTCGTATTTCGCGTGAGGCGCCAACCGCCAAACTCCGGAAAATCGACAACTTATCGTCACGGACGCGCGGCGATCCGTCGCCCGACGCCGTGCCCGTCACCGCGCCCATCCGCAAACCGCTACGAAGCGCGACCCGGTGCGGGTTTGGCCACCTTTGCGCCGATTCGCGGCGGATATGATTCTAGGACGTTCGCCCGCGTGGGCGAACGCATTCCTATCGACCCCCGAGGCCCGAGTCCCATGTCCGTCTCCGTCGGTTCCGCCGCCCCCGCGTTCAAGCTTCCCGCCCGCCCCGGCCATGTCGTGGACGTCGGTGCCGACCTGGGCACCCGCAAGGTGGTCATCCTGTTCTTCCCGCTGGCGTTCAGCCCGGTGTGCCACGCCGAGATGTGCACCTTCCGCGACGATTGGAAGCGCTGGGGTTCGCTCGGCTGCACGGTCTACGGCGTGTCGGTCGACAGCCCGTTCGTCACCGCGAAGTTCAAGGAGGAGCTCGGGCTCCCGTTCGAGGTGCTCTCCGACTTCAACAAGGACGTGAGCCGTACCTACGGCGCGCTGTACGAGGACCTCATGGGCCTCAAGGGCGTCGGCAAGCGCGCGGCGTTCGTCGTCGACGCGAAGGGCACGGTCGTGTACGCGCACGTCAACGCCGAGGCCGGCCAGCAGGTCGACTTCGATGCCATCCGGAAGGCGGTCGAGTCGTGCTGATGCGCGCGATCGCGGCCGCGGGGCTCGGGCTGGCGTTCATGGCGACGTGCGGATGCGCCACCAATCGCTCGGCGGGCGGCATGCTCGTGCTCGAGGTCCCGGCGGCTTCGGGCGAGGGCGCCGCCCCGAAGGAGATCCGTGGGCAGATGACGGTCGGCGAGCGGCTCGAGGTCCGGCTCGGCGCGTATGCCGGCACCGGATATGCCTGGACCCTCGCGGGCCCGGTGCCGGCCGTGATGCAGCCGACGGGATCCGACCCCGCGGGCGCGGTCACGCCCGCATCCGCCGACGGGCGCGTCGGCGGCGCGACGATGACCACCTTCGGCATGACCGCGGTCGGGCAGGGCGAGGCGCGCATGCGCTACGAGCTGGCCCGGCCGTGGGAACGCACGCCGGAAGGCGCCAAGGCCGCGCGCACCGTCGAGGTCATCGTCGAGGTCCGGCCCGCACCTGCGTCGGGCGAGCCTGACGCCAAGTGAGGCCCGGGGCCGCGCTGCTAGACTGTGTGGCCCTCGTGCGGGAGTAGCTCAATGGCAGAGCAGCTGCCTTCCAAGCAGCAGGTTGCGGGTTCGAGTCCCGTCTCCCGCTTTCGTCCCCGATCGCCGGCGCCGCAGGCCCGGATGCCCGCGCCGTGAACCACCGCCGCAAGAAGCGCTCCCAGGAACACGCCGCCGCCTCGCGCGACGCGGGCGGAGGCCGCGCGCCGCTCGCGCACCCCATGGTGCTGCCCGGCGCCGCCGACGTCATCACGACGCAGGAGCAGCTCGGCGACCTCGTGGCCGACATCTGCGCGCACCCCGTGGTGGCCTACGACACCGAGTTCATCGGCGAGGAGAGCTTCTACCCCAAGCTGTGCCTGGTGCAGGTCGCCACCCCCGAGCGCATCGCCTTGGTCGATCCCGTGCCGTTCGGCGTGTCCGGAAGCGACCTCTCGGGGCTCGCGCCGCTCTTCCGCGCGATCGCCGCGCCCGGGCGCACGGTGCTGGTCCACAGCGGCGACACCGACGTCGACATCCTCCGTCGCGGCGCGGGGATGGAGCCCGAGTCCATCCTCGACACGCAGGTCGCGGCCGCGCTCGCATGGATGCCGTGGCCCTCGAGCCTCGGCGCGGTGGTCGAGTCATCGACGGGCTACCGCCTCGGCAAGGCGCACACCTTCACGAACTGGGACGCGCGCCCGCTCACGCAGGCGCAGCTCGGCTACGCGGCCGACGATGTCCGCTACCTGCACCTGGCGTGGCACGTGCTCTCCGAGCGGCTCGGCGCGCTCGGGCGGCTCGCATGGGCCGCCACCGAGAGCCGCGAGCAGCTGCGCGGCACCGGCTTCGAGCCCGACGGCCAGATGCGCCGCATCAACCGGTCCGAGCCGCTGCGCCCGAGCCAGGCCGCGGTCGCGCGCGCGCTGGTGATGCTGCGGTACGAGCTCGCACGCGCGCACGACCTGCCCGCGCGCGTCGTGATGCCCGACAGCGCCGTGATCGAGTACGCCAAGCGCAAGCCGGTCGACCGTGCCGGCGTGATGAACGTGTCCGGGATGCCGCGCCGGCTGCTCACTGAGCATGCCGAAGACGTGGCCGCCGCCATCGAGGCCGCGAAGTCCGCGACCCCCGAGTCCGAGCGGGCCCACCCGTTGGCCGACGATCCCCGCGTGCGTGCCGAGAGCGACCAGCTCTGGAACGCGCTGCAGGCGCGCTGCGCTTCGGTGGGACTGGCGTCCAACCTCGTGACCACCCGCGGCACGTTCTCGCGCTGGTACCTGTCGGTCGCGGAGGCCCGGCGGGCCGGGCGGGCGGCCTCCTCCGCCGGCGGCGACGCGCCGCTCTTCCAGGAAGCCGACTGGCGGCACGAGGCCGTCGGGCGCTGGCTGGACGGGTTCATCGGCGGCACCGAGCGGCTCGAGCTCGAGTGGTCGGACGCGGGGATGGTGGCGCCCGGTATGCGCCGCCCGCCCGGGATAGCATCCTCCGCATGACGATCGCCCGAATCGCACGGCCCTTCATCCTCGCATCCGTCGTCGCGGGCACGCTCGCGTCGTGCACCCGCTGGACCGAGCAGGGCGGCTCCGGCGCCGGGGATCCCGGCGGCTGGAACTTCATCTTCAACGACCGCGACCTCGAGGGCTGGAAGCCGTTCCTCCCCGACGCGTCGGCCGACCCGGCCAAGACGTGGTTCGTGCAGGACCGCGTGATCAACTGCACGGGCTCTCCCGTCGGCTACATCGCGACCACCGCGAAGTACACGAACTACGAGTTCGAGGTCGAGTGGCGATTCCTCCCCGAGAAGGGCCCCGGCAACAGCGGCGTGCTCCTTCGCGTGCAGGACGGCGACCAGGTGTGGCCGAAGAGCTTCGAGGCCCAGCTGCAGGACCGGCGCGCAGGCGACATCTGGCTCATCGGCGACTTCCCCGCGAAGGTGGTGCCCGAGCGCACCAGCGGCCGGCACACGACGCGCATGGGCCAGTGCTCGGAGAAGCCGATCGGCGAGTGGAACTGCTACCGGATCGTGGTGGACGGGACGCGCATCGAGCTCTACGTGAACGGCCAGCTGCAGAACGTCGCGACGGACGTGGCCGAGGTGCCGGGCCGCATCGCGCTGCAGAGCGAGGGCGCGTGGATCCAGTTCCGCAACGTGCGAATCCGGCCGCTGCTCGGGAAGGGCACCGGACGCGGCTTCGAGTGAGCCCGGGCCGGGCAGCCGAGCGGAGCGCGTGACGGCGTTCGCGCGCAGGCGAGCGCCGAGCCGCTCACGGAGGCCGGACGGAAAAACGCAGCGAGGCGGCAGGTTGGCCTGCCGCCTCGCTTGCTTTGGGTTCCGCGCCCGGCGCCGTCGGCCGGGCGGATGGTTCATGCGGGCGTCACTTCGTCGGCTCGTCGTCGTCGGCCGGGGCCGCCGCCGGAGCCTTGGTGGCCGGCGCCTTCGTGGCCACCGGCGTCTCGGCGCGCGTGCGCTCCTCGCTGGTGCCGTCGGTCGGGCCGTCGAACGCGAGCGGCGTCAGGTACAGCTCGACGCGGCGGTTCTCCGCGGCGCCCTTCGCGCCGTTGACCACCACCGGGCGGAACTCGCCGTAGCCGGCGACCTGGAAGCGCCGCGCGGACACGCCGTCCTTGACGAGCGCGTTGCGCAGGCTGGCCGAGCGGTACACCGAGAGCATGACGTTCGTGCCGAACTTCGCCTTGGTGCGGACGAGCGGCGCGTTGTCGGTGTGGCCGACCACCTTGACCTCGAACTTCGACGCGGTGGGCGAGTTGAGGATCGTGGCGAGGCGGCCGAGCACGGCGGTGGCGCCGGACTTCAGCTGGTCGCTGCCGGAGTCGAACGTGAAGTCGTTCTTGAAGCGCAGCATGCCGGTGCGCGGGTCGAACTCGAACACGTCGGGGTTCTCGTTCGCGAGCGCGAGCAACTCGTCCGACAGGTCCTTCGGCAGCTGCGTCACCTCGAGCGACTCGAGCTGCTTCTTCAGCTCCTCGTACTTGGCGATCCAGGCGCCGATGTCGCCGTCGCCGTTGGCGATGCGCTTCTGCAGCTCCTCGAGATCGGCCATCGTCGCCGCGACCTGGGCGCGCAGGCGCTCCTCGTTGGCGCGTGCCGTCGAGAGCTCGTTCTGCGCCGTGAGCAGCTGCTGCTCCTGGCCCTTGTACGCGGTGAGCAGGTCGTTGTACTTCTGCTCCGGGACGCATCCTGCGCTGAGCAGAACCGTTCCAGCGAGCAAACCACTCGTCATCCATGCGCGCTTCATCGTTGGGATCCTCCCAAAGCGTGGTGTGAGGCCGGAGACCCGCGATGCGCTCGCGTGGGCCGGCGTTGTGAAAGACAGTCCCCGAACGGGACCCAATCAGTGTAACGCCGAAACGGACCCACGGAACGCCCCGGGGGACCCCCAGCGACGTTCTTTTTGGCCAGTTTCAGGTCCTCGGGCGGCGCTGCCCGATACAGTAGGGCAGTCATGGCACACGCCGTCAAGGCCCCCGACGTCCCGGCCATCCTGGCCAAGGCCGGTCCCTACCCGGTGGACGCCTATCAGTTCGTCCAGGACGGGCTGCGGCACACGGTGCGGCAGGTCCAGGAGCAGCGAGCCCAGGATCCGGGGCTTCAGGCCATGGCCCACGGGGAGCATGTGACCGGTCAGCAGCTGTGCGTGGGCCTGCGGGATTTCGCGCTCGAGCGTTACGGGATGCTGGCGTCCGCCGTGCTGGCGGGCTGGGGCATCCACCGGACCGACGACTTCGGCCGGATGGTGTTCGCCCTCATCGAGGCCGGGGCCATGAGCAAGACCCCGCACGACACGCTCGAGGACTTCTGCGGGGTGTACGACTTCGCCGAGGCGTTCCACCCCGAACAGGCGGCCTCGGCCATCCGCGTCCCGACCGCCTGACGGCAGAAGCCGCGCCGGCCGGGAAGCCGCTCCGGCACCCCTACACTCCGAGGCATGTTCGAGCGCCTGAGCGAGTCCATCGGCTCGGCCATGCGGTCCCTGACGGGCCGAGGCCGGATCACCGAGTCCAACGTCCGCGAGGCCATGGCCGAGGTGCGCACGGCGCTCCTGGAGGCGGACGTCAACCTCGAGGTCGTCGACCGTTTCTGCGAGGACTGCGTGCAGGACGCGCTCGGGCGCGAGGTGACCAAGAGCCTCGAGCCCGGCCAGGAGATGGTCGGCGTCGTGCACGACCGGTTGGTGTCGCTGATGGGGCCGGTCGACCGGCACATCGCGCTGGTGGAGCCCGGGCCCACCGTGGTCATGCTCTGCGGCCTGCAGGGCAGCGGAAAGACGA
>CAYSFS010000057.1:0-14823 GCA_964430235.1 uncultured Chitinophaga sp.
GGATGCGGAACGGCACGAACGGGACGGCGCGCAACGACGATCGGAATTGGTCGGGCGACACGGGCATGCCTCCTTCAGTTTGCGGAGCACCTACCATCCAGCCCCATGCACGACTTCCAGCGTCGATTCGTCGACTTCATGGTCGGGGCCGGCGTGCTCACCTTCGGCGACTTCGTCACCAAGAGCGGCCGGCGCACCCCCTACTTCGTGAACACCGGCAAGTACCGCTCGGGCTCGCAGCTGGCGACGCTCGGCCGCGCCTACGCCGATGCCATCGAGCGATCGTTCCCCGCAGGCTTCGATTGCCTCTTCGGACCCGCGTACAAGGGCATCCCGCTGGTGGTCGCCGTCTCGATGGCATTCGCCGAGCGGGGCCGCGAGGTCGAGTTCTGCTTCAACCGCAAGGAGGCGAAGGACCACGGCGAGGGCGGCGTGCTGGTGGGCCGGCCGCTGAGGGACGGCGACCGCGTGCTCATCGTCGAGGACGTGACCACGGCGGGCACGTCCATCCGCGAGACGGTGCCGATCCTGCGCGCCGCCGCGAAGGTCTCGCTCGCCGGGCTCGTGGTGTCGGTCGACCGCCAGGAGCGCGCGAGCGAGTCGTCGACGCGCAGCGCGCTCAGCGAGGTCGGCGCCGAGTTCGGCATGCCGACGGCCGCGATCGTCACCATCGACGAGGTGGTCGAGCACCTCGGCGCGAGGCTGACCGACGCCGACCGCGCGCGGATCGCCGACTACCGGGCGAAGTACGGGGCGAAGGGTTGACGGCGGGGGGCGGGGCGGCGGCGCGGCGCCCCATTCACCTCGACGCGCTCATCGCCGCGCTCCGCGACCCCGCGGCGTTCCCGCCGCCGAGGGCGGCCGCCGTCGACGTGGCGCAGACGCACGCCTCGGTCGTGTTCCTCGCGGGCGACACGGCCTGGAAGGTGAAGAAGCCGGTCAGCCTCGGCTTCCTCGACTTCTCGACGCTCGAGCTGCGCCATGCCGACTGCGAGCGCGAGCTGCGCCTCAACCGCCGCATGGTGCCCGACGTCTACCGAGGCCTCGCGGCGGTCGTGGAGCGCGACGGCGCCCTGCGCGTGGTGCGCGACCCGCACCCGGGCGAACCCGTCGTCGAGTGGGTCGTCGAGATGCGCCGCCTGCCCGCCGAGGGCATGCTCGACCGCCTCATCCCGGCCGGAGGCGTCTCTGCGCGCCACCTCGAGGACTTCGCGCACCGCCTCGCGGCCTTCCACCGTGCGGCCGACTCCGGTCCGGCCGTCCGCGCCCACGGCGCGATCGACGTGCTGCGCATGCGGCAGGGCCAGAACCTCGACCGCCTCGCCGCGCACGCCGCGCAGCCGTTCGACGGCATGTCGCCCGTGCTGCCGCCCGCGTTCGTGCGGGCGCTCGACCGGCGCGCCCGCGCGTGGCTCGAGCGCCTGGCGCCGCTGCTGGGGTCCCGCCGGGAGGCCGGGTGCGTGCGCGACGGCCACGGCGACCTCCAGGCCGCGAACGCGTGCATGGTGGACGGGCGCATCGAGGCCTACGACTGCCTCGAGTTCCTCGACGCCTACCGCTGCACTGACCGCGCGATGGACCCGTCGTTCCTCGCGATGGACCTCGATCGTTTCGGGCGCCCGGACCTCGCGGACGCCTTCCTCGCGGCCTACGCGAGCGCGGCGGGCGACGACGGCATCGCCGAGCTGTTCCGGTTCTTCCGCATGCACTACGCCGTCGTGCGCGCGATGACCGAGTCGATCCGACTGCACCAGCGGGAGACCCCGGCCGCCGAACGCGACGGGATCGCGGCGAAGGTTCGCGCCTACGCCCAGCTCGCCGCCGGGTACGCGGTCGAGCCCGCGACGGTTCTCGTGGCGGGACTTCCTGCGACCGGCAAGAGCACGCTCGCCGCGCACCTGGCTCGCGCCATGCGAGCGCGCGTCCTCTCGAGCGACCTCGTCCGAAAGTCGATGCACGGCCTTGCGCCGACCGTGCGCGCCGGCGAGGCGGCCTACTCGCCGGCCGCGACGGAGGCCACCTACCGCGAGCTCGCGCGCCTCGCGGCGTCGTCCGCGGGCTCGGTCATCGTCGACGCCTCGCAGCGCACGCGCGCGCAGCGGGCACCGCTGCGCGCGGCGGCCGCGGGGCGGGCGGCGCCATGGGTCCTGGTCGACGTCGACGCCGACCGATCGACCGTCGAGTCGCGCATGGCGCGCCGGGCGCACGACCCCGCGCGCGTCTCGGACGCCGACCTCGCGACGCACGACCGCCTGCGCGCCGAGCGCGAGCCGCCCGACGAGGTTCCCGCGGCGCACCGCATGCGGCTGACGAGCGAGGATCGCGAGGGGTGGCTCGACGACGCGGCGTTCGGGGTGCTGGGGCGGTTGCTCGCGGCCACGTGACGCGTGCGGTCGCGCAGGCCGCGACCGCACGGCGCGAGGCCGCGCGGTGCGCTCCATGGCGGTCACCCCGCGCGCCGGACCACGAGACCGAGTTCGTGCATTCCGTTGGGATGCCTGGCCACCGGGTACGGCGGCTCGGGCCATCGCCACCGCGCGTCGTCGAACAGCATGCGCATCGCGTTGATGTCGCAGTGGTACGGGGGCCCCTCGATGATGCCGGCATCCACGGCCTCGGGGCGCGGGCGCTGCGCGACCATCGCGAAGAGCGTCCCGCCGGGACGGATCCACTCCGCCAGCGCCAGCTCGTACCGGCGCCAATGCGCGGGATGCATCGCGCACAGGCACGTCTGTTCGTAGACCGCGTCGAACGGCACGGACGGGCGCCACTGCGTCACGTCGGCCTGCACCACCTCGGCGCGCAGGCCATCGCCCCGAAGCCGCGCGCGCGTGCGCTCGCACGCCTCGGCGGCGCAATCGATGCCCGTCACGTCGAATCCGCGGCGGGCGAGCTCGGCCACGTCATGCCCGCTGCCGCATCCTGGCACCGCGATGCGGCACGGCGCCGGCACGCCGGCGTCGAGCCACGCGAGGAGCTGCGGCCCGGGGCCGCCGCGGTCCCACGGCGTGTCGCCGCGCGCGAAGCGCTCGTTCCAGAACGTGGCGTCGGGGCCGGGCATGGGCGGGAGGCTACGGCGCCTGCACCGGCGCCGCCCCGTCCTTCACGCACCGGAACCCCAGGTGCTGCATCCCGGTGTCGGGCGTCTGGCTCATGCGCGCGGCCGGACGGTAGCTCGCGCAGTACGAGTCGTTGCAGAGGAACGACCCGCCGCGCACCACGCGGCTGTCGGGGGCATGCGGGTTGCGCGGATCCGCGGACGCGGCCGGCCCGCGCGGGTTCACCGTGATGCCGCCCGCGCCCGCGGCCTGCGCGCGCAGGGCGTAAGCGTCGGGCCGGTAGCGGTCGGTGCACCACTCCCACACGTTGCCCGCCATGTCGAAGAGCCCGTACCCGTTCGGCGGGAATGACTTCACCGGTGCGGCGAGCGCGAAGCCGTCCTCGGCCGTATTGCGGTCGGGGAACCGGCCTTGCCACGTGTTCGCGCGCTTCGGGTCGATCGGCTCGTTCCCCCACGCGTTCACGCGGCGCTCGAGCCCGCCGCGCGCGGCGAACTCCCACTCCGCCTCGGTGGGCAGGCGCTTCCCCGCCCAGCGCGCGTAGGCCTCGGCATCCTCGAGCGCCACGTGCACCACGGGCTCCATGCCCTTGCCCTCGATCGAGCTGCCCGGGCCGCGCGGATGCTTCCAGCACGCCCCCGGGGTCCACGTCCACCATCGGTCGTAGCGCGCGAGGTCGACGGGCTCGTTGGGCGGCGTGAAGACCAATGCGCCCGGCTGCAGCTCCGCGTCGGGCGGCCTCGGCGTCCCGGGCGGCACCTGCTTCTTCAGCTCCTCCCAATCAACCGGGCGCTCGGCCACCGTGCGGTAGCCCGTGGCCGCGACGAACGCCGCGAACTGCGCGTTCGTCACCTCCGTGACGTCCATCCAGAACCCGTCGACCCGCACGCGGTGCAGCGGGCGCTCGTCGGGCCGCGAGAGCGGGTCATCGCCGCCCATCGTGAACTCGCCGCCGGGGATCCACGCCATGCCAGGCGGTGCCGGCGTCGGTGCGGGCGTGGCCGCCGAGTATGCGCCCGGCGCAGCCGGGGGCGCGGTGAGCCATCCGCACGCGAGGACCATGGACGCGAGTTTCACGCCGAAATCGTACGCCCGGTCGGCGGTTCGTTACCCTTTCGAAACGATGCACCGAACGCCGCTCCGCCCCGCCGCCCGCCCGTCACGCACGCTTGCGACGCTCGCGCTCGCCGCGCTCCCCCTTGCCGGGTGCGCCGACTGGGGCTCGCGGATCCTCGAGGACAACCACGTCGCGTTCAACACGTCGGTCGCCGAGGCGATGGACCGGCAGATGCTCCTCAACATCGTGCGCATGTCGCAGCGCCGCTCGGCGCAGTGGATGACCGTCAGCCTGATCAACGTGCAGTCGACGGTGGGCGCCGGCGCGAACGGCGGCATCGCCGTGCCGCCGGACGGGATGGTGAGCGGCGCAACCGCGGGGAACCTCAGCTTCAGCTACACGCCGAACATCACCTTCCTTCCCCAGCAGGGCGAGCGGCTCGCGCGCGAGCTCATGTCGCCGATCCCCGTGTCGACGGTCGAGCGGCTGGTGTCGGCCGGCTGGCCGATCGAGCTCGTGATGCTCATGTGCGTCGAGAAGGTCGGGAACGTCGAGGGATTCGACGTCACGAGCGACCGCGGCATCGTCATCGAGAGCGGCGACTTCGGCAAGCTGCTGCAGCTCATCAACCGGCTCGGCGAGCGCCATCTCATCTCGCTCAGCCAGGTGCCGGAGGCGGTGACCTGGAACTCCGACCCGATCCCGAAGGCCGACGTCACCGTCGACCGGATCGTCCAGGCGAGCAAGGGCGGCGGGGCATTCTTCAAGCGTCCCGACGGCGACTACGACTACCGCACGATCGAGCGCGTCCCCGTGATCACGTTCTACGAAGGGATCGAGCAGCTCCCCGAGGCCGCGGAGCTGACCCGCATGCTGGGCCTGCCCGCAAAGGCCGAGAGCTTCCGGCTCGTTTCGAGCGAGGACATCTGGCCCGGCGACACGCTCTCGATCCGCGCGCGGTCGTTCGTGGCGACGCTGCAGCTGCTCTCGATGGGCGTCGACGCGGTCGCCGACGCGCCCGCGCCCCTGCCCGACGTCGACACCGAGGCCGAGCTGTACGCACGCATGGCGACGGCCGAGGACAACCAGGACCTCTCGCCATTCGTCCGCGCGGTGTTCCGCGTGCACTGCACCCGGTCGCGCCCCGCCGACCCGCTGGTCGCGGCGCACGACGGCCGCCACTGGTACTGGATCTCCCGCGACGACCACACGTCGCGGATCCTCTTCGCGATGGTGCGCGACATGTACGACCTGCAGGTCACCGCCGAGGGGCAGTCGGGGCCGGTGCTGACGCTGCCGGTGGGTACCGGCCGCTGAACGGCTGCGAAGCCTCACTGATCCGCATCGCTCCCGAGCGTCGCCCGGACCTCTTCGAGCCGCCTCGCGCGCTGCGGATCGGGCGCCGCCGCCTGCCACTCCTCGTACAGTCGCTCGAGCACCTGCAGGCACATGCGCTCATGGGGCGACTCGCCCGCGCCCCGGTAGATCGAGTGCGCCTCGGCGATGCTGCCCTCGGCCAATGCGAACCGCTTGGCGTCGAACCCGCCCCCCATCCGAGCCCGCCCGAGCTCGAGCAGGTGCCGCGCCAACTTCGTCGCGCCGCTCCCCGCGAACGCACGACGCGCGACGGGCTCGGCACGCGCGAGCAGCTCCACCTCCTCGCGAAAGCGGTCCTGCTCTCGCAGCGACCGGCCAAGCTGCCAGGCCACGAACAGTGTGTCCGGGTGCTCCTCGCCGAGCGCATGCCTGCGCCGTTCGAGCGCCTCGCGGAAGCAGGCCTCCGACTCCGAGTGCTTGCCTTGGGCTCGCAGCGCCGTCCCCAGGTTGACGAGCGCGGAAAGCGCCCCGGGGTCCGAGTCGCCGTGCGCGCGGCGGAACCGGGCGATCGCGTCGCGGTAGCACGCCTCCGCCTCCGCGTGCCTTCCGTCCTGGATGAGCGCCCCCCCGTAGTTGTTGAGGTATCCGAAGATGTCGGGGTCGTCGTCGTCGAGCACCCTTCTCGCCGCATCGAGCGCATCGCGGAGGTACGGCTCCGCGTCCTTGGGTCGCCGCTGCGCCACGTAGAGGCCGCCCAGGTTCCCGAGCGCACCGATCGTGTTCGCGTGGTCCGGCCCGAGCACGCGCCGGCGGCGTTCCAGCAGGTCCAGGTACCGGGTCTCCGCCTCGGCGAGCATGCCTTGGTCCTGGAGCAGGCCTGCGACGAGGTTGAGCGTCTCGAGCGTGACGGGGTCGTCCACGCCCAGCTCGCGACGCTGGACATCGAGCACCGACTGCTGCAGGTCGCAGGCGACCCTGAACTGCCCCATGTCCTCGTAGACCCTCGCCACGGCGGCGCGCAGTCGGGCGGCGAGCAGCGGCCGGCCGCCGAAGTCGTCGTCGATGACCCTGAGCGCCGGCTTCAGGATCGTCTCGTCGATCATGGCGGCGGCGGCATCCGTGAGGTTCATGCGCTCGAGCTCGGCACGGAGCGCCAGGCTCCGCTGGTCGCGCTCGGAACCGGCCACGCCGTCGGAGGCCATCACCTCGGACAGTCGCCGCTGCAGCACCTCCATGACCTTGATGCCGGCCTGCTCCATATCGACGTTGCCGAGCATCCGGCGCTGGAACTCGCTGACCTGCCTGAGCTCCTCGGCGCGCTCGCGCTCCGCCTCCTGCGCGCGAACGGCCTGCAGGCGCGCGGAGTCGGCGACGCTCCACTGCCAGGTGGCGAGCCCCAGCCCGACCACCAACGCTGCGAGCACGCCGGACACGGCGATCACCGCGAGCCGATGGCGGCGCACGTACTTGCGGACGCGGTAGCCCGCGGATTCCGGCGCCGCCACCAGCGGGCGGCCCGAGAGGTAGTTCTCGATGTCGCGCGCCAGCTCGGCCGGGCTGCCGTAGCGCTCGGCCCGTTCCTTGCGGAGCGCCTTGAGCGGGATCCACTCGAGTTCGCTGCGCAGCGTCCTCGCCAGGTTCGCGGCGGCCTCCCGCCGCGCCTGCGCGATCGCCGAAGCCCGCCCGGAGTCCTTGGTGGCCAGGGTCGAGAGCCGCGCGCTCGGGCTCGGCGGATCGTCCTCGCGGAGGATCCGCTGGATCTCGCGGTATGCCTTGCTGCGCAGCTCCCTCGGGTCGAAGGGCAGCGCGCCCGCGAGCAGTTCGTAGAGGATCACCCCGAGGCTGTAGACGTCGCTCCGCGTGTCGATGTCGTTGGCGTCGGGCTCGGCCTGCTCGGGACTCATGTACTCGGGCGTGCCGATCATCTGCCCGGTCTCGGTGAACACGGTGTGCTCGCTCATGCGCTGCGTCAGCGCCTTGGCGATGCCGAAGTCGATCACCTTCACGGTCCCGGCCGCGGCGTCCGCGCCGTCGCCGCTGGCCACCAGGATGTTCCCCGGCTTCAGGTCACGGTGGATGATCCCCTTGGTGTGCGCGTGCTGCACCGCCGCGCACACCTGGGTGAACAGCAGGAGCCGCTGCTTGATGGTGAGCTTCTGCCGGTCGCAGTACTCGGTGATCGTCTCGCCCTTCACGTACTCCATCGCGAAGTACGGGCGCCCGCGCGGCGTGAGGCCGCCGTCGACGACGCGCGCGACGTTCGGGTGGTTCATCACCGCCAGCGCCTGCCGCTCCTGCTCGAACCGCGCGAGGACGGCCTTCGAGTCCATCCCGAGCTTCACGATCTTGAGCGCCACCTTCTGCACGAAGGGCTGCCGGCGCTCGGCGAGCCACACGGTGCCGAACCCGCCCTCGCCCAGGCGGGCGACCAGCTTGTACGGGCCGACACCGTCGCCCACCCGCTCCCCGAGTTCAAGCGCCGGCGCGGGGTTCGGGGAGGCCGACGCCGGCCGCTCCGCCGCATCGGGGCGGGGCGGCTGCCCCGCGGGGAGCGTGGCATCGCCGTCAGGGACGCGGTCAGGGCTCGGGGGCGTTGGGTTCACGGGCTTCGGGGCAGCGCGGGAATGCGATTCGAGAGCCTACTGCCGCCGCCACGAGCGATCCTGTACCTCACCCGATCGGCGGCGTGCGCAGCTTGTACCCGCTGTCGAGCACCTGGCCGGGGAGCGGCTGGCTCTCTTCGTTCGGGATCATCACCTCGACGTAGGCCGCGGCGTCCTCGGCCGCGATCCTGGCCAGCACGGCGTCCAGTTCCGCGTTGGTGCGGACCTTCGCGACGATCCATCCCTTGCAGCCGAACGCGGCCGGCAACTGGTGGTAGTTGACGGGGGCCAGATCGTCGTACGGATGCCCGCGCTCGCTGATCACGTCCTCGACCCCGTAGATGCCGTTGTTGAGGACCAGGATCCGGGGCTTGACGCCGTACCGGCCCATGACCGCCAGCTCGTTCAGCGTGAGTTGGTGGGAGCCGTCTCCGGTGACCATCCACGTGCGACCTTCCGACTTGCCCATGGCCACGCCCATGCACGCGGGCGTGGCCCAGCCGATCGAGCCCCACAGCCCCTGCCCTTCGGCGCCGACACCCGGCGGAAGCAGCATCTTGTTGATGTGCGTCATGCAAGTGCCGGTCTCGATCACCAGCGTGTCGCCGGCGCGAAGCTGCCGCTGCAGGCGCGGGTAGAACGAGGCCGACGAGACGGGGTCCGGCCCGGAGCCCACGATGGCCAACGGTTCGGTGCGCGGCCATGCCGCACCGGGTCGCGGCGCGATCTTCGCGATCAGGGCCTCGAGCACGTCGTCGATCGCCGCGCCCACGAACACCTTGTCCCCGGACCGGACCCAGTTGTCCTGGATGCTCACGATCCTCGACGGGTCGGGCAGGCCGGTCCAGAGACCGGTGTTGAGCTCGGTCATCACCATGCCGCCGAGGTCGATCACCAGGTCCGCCCCGATGACCGCGTCGCAGATCGCCTTCGATCCCGACCAACCGCCAGCGTAGAGCCCCACGAACTGGGGAGCCGACTCGTCGATCGCGCCCTTGTCATTGGGCATGACCACCGCCGGCAGGTTGGACCGCCGGACGAACTCGGCCGCACGATCACGGATTCCGTAGCGCGACACCAGCGAGGTGACCACCGCCACCGGGTTCTTCGCCGCCGCCAGGCGCGCCAGCACCGAGCCCACCGCGGCGTCCAGTTCCGCCGGCACGCTCCGCTGGCGCTTGATGGCGCCGATCGGCTTACCGGACACGGGCGTGCCGAGGATCGGCATGTTGCCATGGAGCTCGGAGATGACCAGGTACGCGGGCATGCTCTGGCGAAGTGCCTCGCGGATCACGCGCTCGAGCTCGTCGACGCAGTTGTCGGGCGTCAGCACCGCGCTCACGCAGCATGCAGCCGCGGAGATCGCCTGGAATCGGTCATATGCCGCATCACCCAGGTTGTGGTGGGTGATCCGCCCCAGGCGCTGGATCCGCTCGCTGGGCATCCCCACCAGATGGAACACCGGCAGCCGGTGCGCCCTGCTCCCCATCACGCCGTTGATCGCGGACAGCTCGCCGACGCCGTACGTGGTCGACAGCATCGCCGCGCCGCGGATGCGGGCGTATCCGTCGGCCGCGTACGCGGCGTTCAGCTCATTGGCGCACGCCACCCAGGACAGCCCGGGCACGCGCTCCGCGGCATCGTCGATCGCGAAGGCGTAGTCGCCGGGAACGCCGAAGATTCGCTCGATGCCGAGCTGGGCGAGGCGTGAGAGCGCATACTCGGCAACGGTCGGAATCGGCATGGCGCCAACCCTACGCGAATGCACGCCAACCCTCAAGTCGCTGGCCCACGGGTGCTGCCCCGAGTCGCCGGGCATCCGTTAGCCTCCCGGCATGCTCACCTGCAACATCGATCGACGCGGCAGGAAGGTGCGATTGGTCGCCGGCGCCATCCTCGAGGCCAACGGGCTCATGCTCGGCGTGCTCTGGTACCTCGGCATGGTCCCTCCGGAGATGATCTGGCCCGCCGCGGGCCTCTGGGCCGGCGGCATGTTCATGATCATCGAGGGCGCGATCGGCTGGTGCGCACTGCGCGCGCTGGGCGTGAAGACGCCGGTGTAGCCCGGCGGCGCGGCGGACCCATGCCGGGCGCGGCGGTCGTAGCCTTCCCGGCATGAACCAAGTCGCCGCGGCAATCGAATCCTACGAGTCGGGTCCCGAGAAGCTCCGCGGCGCGTGCGCCGGGCTCGACGGCCCGACGCTGAACCGCCGCGTCGGGCCGGGCGAGTGGAGCATCATGGAGAACGCCGTGCACCTGCTCGACAGCGACCTCGCGTCGACGCACCGCATGCGGCGGATCGTCGCGGAGGACCGGCCGCTCCTCGTGGCATACGACGAGAACGCGTTCATCGCGCGGCTTCCGGGCGAGCGCAACGAACTGCACGAGGTGCTCGACCTCTTCGAGGCGAACCGGCGATTCACCGCGAGGTGGCTGCGGACGCTTGCCCCGGAGGCCTTCGCGCGCACGGGGATCCATACCCAGCGCGGGGAGGTGACGCTGCTCCGGATCCTGGAGATCTACGCCCATCACGTGGACCACCACCTGGAATTCGTCGCGCAGAAACGCCGCAACCTCGGGGCGTGAGGCGCGAGCCGCGGGACGTCGGAGGCCCGATCCCACCGCACCGGATAGCCTCGACCCGCATGCCCACCATCCCCCCGCAGAAGCAGATGACGGGAATGCTCGGCCACCCGGTCGCCGAGAACCCGATCGACCGCATGTTCGACGCGG
Organism: uncultured Chitinophaga sp.; assembly: GCA_964430235.1. Classification (GTDB taxonomy): domain Bacteria; phylum Planctomycetota; class Phycisphaerae; order Phycisphaerales; family SM1A02; genus UBA966. Next base: position 10,770 of record CAYSFS010000057.1, read on the forward strand.
TCTACGCGCACCACGGGCTGCACTGGCAGTTCTGGAAGAACGACATCGCGAATGAGCGCGACCTGGCCCTGGCGGTCGCGGCGCTGCGGCCGCTCGGCTACCGAGGCATGTGCGTCACGGTGCCGTGGAAGGTGGCGGTGATGCCGCTCCTCGACGAGCTTGACGACGACGTGCGCGCGATCGGCGCCGCCAACTACGTGACCATCCGCGACGGCCGCCTCGTCGGGCACAACAACGACGGCAAGGGCGTGGTGAAGGCCATCGCCAAGGTCGCGCCGCTCGCAGGCCAGCGCGTGGTGATGCTCGGCGCGGGCGGCGCCGGCCGCGCCATGGCCGTCGAGATCGCGTGGGCGGGCGCCGCGCACCTGACGCTGGTCACCCGCCGCGAGGAACAGGGGCGCGAGGTGGCCGAGCGCGTGCGGCAGGCCGCGGGCGTGCCCTGCGAATGGCAGCGATGGGACTCGCCCGTGCGCCTCCCGCCCGGCACCACGATGCTCATGAACGCCACGCACCTGGGCTGCGCGCCCGGGCTCGAGCCGGTGCCCGTCGACTGGTCGACGGTGGCCCCGGGGTGCCTGGCGGTCGACGTCATCACCAACCCGCGCATCACGCCCTTCCTGCAGGCGGCGCGCGAGCGCGGCTGCCCGGTCGTCGACGGCGTCGAGATGCTGGTGCAGCTGGCGATGCAGATCTTCGAGGAATGGACGGGGATCCGCCCGGAGGAGGCGGTCTTCCAGCGGGCGGTCGCGGCGGCGCTCGGGGAGCGCTGACGAGACGACCGGCGCGCCCGCGCCGCGCTCATCCCCCCGCGAGCCGTGCCCCGATCGACGCCGACGGCAGCCGCGGGTCCTGCATCCGGTTGTCGAGCCGCAGTCCCTCGCAGGGGCGTACGTCCCACGGGCCGCCCATCGCGCGGTTCAGCGCGCTGGCGACGCGGTGCATGTCCCAGCCGGGATTGCCGTCGAGCTGGTAGGTGCCGGGCGGGAGGCGCTCGAGCACGTCGGCCAGCACGCGCGCGGTGTCCTCCAGGAACGAGCATGCCGGGAACCACCGCGTGCTCGCCGCGACGTGGCCGTGCTCGGCCTGCTGCCGCGCCAGCCAATCGACCATCTGGTTGCCGCCCTGCCGCAACGCGATCTGCCACCCCAGCCGCACGACGTGCGCGCCGGGGTGTGCCGCCCGCACGAGCCGCTCGCACTCGAGCTTGTAGCGACCGTAGTCGTCCTGCGGCTCGGGGACGGCGTCGGCGGCATGCGGCCCGGCCTGGTGCGGGCCGAACACCGACGCCGACCCGGTGTGGAGGAACGCGATCCCGAGCCGCGCGCAGCACGCGGCCATGCGCTCGGTCCAGCGCGGGTCGCCCATCGCGCAGTGCACGAGCGCCGAGGCCCCGCTGCCCCGGATGAACTCCTCGGTCGCGTCATGGTCGTCGGGCGGGACGGTCGCGCGGTCCCACGCGACGACCTCGCCGCCGCGCGCCCGGAGCTCCCTGGCGACGGCCGGCGCGACGGTCCCGTTCATGCCGGTGACGATGACGCGCGCGATGGACACGGGCTCGAAGCGTAGGGGATGCCGGCGCGTCGATCCGCGATAGCGTGGATTCGGGCGAAGTCGCGATCACGACACGTGCCCTACCCTCCATCGACGAACAACCGTACGACCGCGAGCGCACCGATCATCGCCGAACCGCACACCATCGTCCTGTTCGACGGCGCCTGCAACCTCTGCAGCGGCGCGGTGCGGTTCCTGATCGCGCGGGATCCGAGCGCCCGCTTCCGCTTCGCCGCGCTGCAGTCGGAAGCGGCCCAAGCCGCGTGCGCTCGCGCGGGCCACGAGCTGCGCGCGACCCGCACGCCGGACACCGTCGTGGTCATCCAGGACGGCCGTGCGCTGGAGCGGTCCGACGCGGCGCTGGCGATCGTGCGGCACTTGCCGTTCCCGTGGCCCCTGCTCGGCGCGTTCCGCGCCCTGCCGCGCGGCATGCGCGACGCGATGTACGGCTTCGTGGCAGGCAACCGCCACCGGTGGTTCGGGCGCTCCGAGGCCTGTACGGTGCCCACGCCTGAGCTGCGCGGGCGGTTCCTCGACTGACGCGGCCCGCGATGGGACCGTCCTCGAGGCACGAGCGCGACGGTCGCGCGCTTCTGAACACGCGGTGCGCCCTCCTCGCTGCATGCCCCTCGCCGCCACCGTGGCATCCACGCTCCTCGGGGTCTTCTGCCAGGCGGCCGATCGATGCCACTTGGGGCGCCGGATCAGGCAACCCCGGTTGCGGCTGCGCACCTCGCCCCCGGCGCTCACCTGCCGGCGAGCGCGGCCCGCAGCACGTCGGAGACCCGGGTCCATCGCACCGGGTACCGGTCGTTGTCGAGCCGCTTGAACTTGGGGAGGCCCGAGTACATGTTGTGCATGTACTGCATCCCCTGCCACGCCGGGTACAGCGCACCCCTGTCGGGCGTGGTGGCCCGAGTCAGCCGGATCATCGCCGCAAGCACCGGGAGGCCGCCGGGGCGAAGCAGGCCGTGCCTCCGACCGGTCAGCTCGGTCATCACGGCGGCTAGGCCGCGGGCGCTGATCTCCTCGCCGGCGATCCGGAGGTAGCGCGGCGTCGTCGGGTCCAGCGCGGCCGCGGCGGCATACGTGGCCGTGTCGGCGACGGTGGTCCAGTCCATCAACTGGTCCGGGTCACCCCAGCACAGGATCCGGCGCAGCTTGAACAGGATGAAGGGCGCCGTCCCGGCCAGCATGTCCATGAAGGCGCCGTTCAGGACGGACGTCGAGCGGATCGGGGCCGCATCGACGCGGTGCCTGAACTCCTCCCGAAGGTCGAGGTTCCGGTTCGACCCGCGTGGCAACGCGGTGAAATCGATGGCGAAGTCCGACGGGATGAAGCGCGGGACCCCGGCGCGGACCGCGGCGTCCAGGAGCCGCCCCTGCGAGTCGATCACGACGTCGCGCAGCCCGGCCACCGCCGACACGACGACCGACGAACCCTCCACGGCCCGGGCAAGCGCGCTCCCGTCGGCGAAGTCGACGGCGACCACCTCGGCGCCGAGGGCTCGGAGCGGCTCGAGTCGCCTCGCCGCGTCCCCGCCCCGGGTCAGCGCCCTCACCCGGGCGCCCTTGCCAAGCAGCTCGCGGGCGATCCGCGCGCCGAGGTCGCCGCTGGCACCGGCGATCGAGACGGACTGGTTCGAAGCGACGGACGACGGGGCAACGGATGGATCCATGCCGTTACCATATTGTGGACCGGTCGGTCCAATCAAGCGAGGAATCCCGATGAGTCTCGATGCACGCCGGAACTGGCTTGAGGACCGCGACACCCCGTTTCCGCGCGGGTTCCGCGCACGCGAGACCAAGGACCGGGTGCTGGCCTCCGCGCTGCGGCTCATCGCCGAGGAGGGAGCGGAGGGATTCTCGCTGAACCAGGTGCTGCGCCGCTCGCGCGTGTCCAAGAGCTCGTTCTTCCACCACTTCCGGGACCTCGACGACCTGTGCCTCGCGTGCTTCGAGCGGTGCAAGGAGCTCACGGACCCCGGGTTGCGCGCCGCCGACTACGCGACGGCCGAGGCGCTCCTCATGGCCTTCGGCGAGGAGACGGCCGCGCGTACCACGTCCCGGCGGTTCCTGCGCATCCTGATGTTCTTCGGGCAACGCTCCATGAACGACCCCCGCTTCAGGAGGATCCAGGTGGAACTGACCGAGTCCTACCAGTCGGCCGTCGCGTCGCTCGTCCTCGAGATCGAACCCCGGCTGGACCGGGACCGCGTGCTCGAGGCGGTCGGGTTCCTGCTGATCGTGAGCCAGGGGATCGCGACCCACCGGGTCCTCTTCGAGGACCAGGCGAGGATGTCGAGGATCTGGCCGCATGCGGTCGACGCGGCCCGCGAGATCATGGCCGGGCGCCGCACCGGCGGTGCTGGCCGTGTGCGAGGCGTCCCGCGACCGGCGCACCCCCGCCCGTCACGCTAACGCGCGCGCTCCGAAGGCTCGAGCAGCGCGGTCTCGCACCCCGTCGGGTCAAACGTGGGCTGCCACCGGCCGACGCCGGGAA
>CAYSFS010000058.1:0-14634 GCA_964430235.1 uncultured Chitinophaga sp.
GAGGCACGTTCCATGCGCATCGTGGTCGCCACCGGAAATCCGCACAAGGTCGAGGAGATTCGCGCGGTGCTCGCACCGCTGGGCTTCACCGTGCTCTCGCTCGCCGAGACCGGCCGGCCGGTTCCGCCCGAACCCGAGGAGCCGCACCCGACCTTCGAGGCGAACGCGCGACTGAAGGCGCTCCATTACGCGCGCCACGTGGGCGAGGCCGTGCTTGCCGACGACAGCGGGCTCGAGGTGGACGCGCTCTTGGGCGCGCCGGGCGTGCACAGCGCCCACTGGGCCGGGCGGGAAGGCTCTCGGCAGGAGCGCGACGCGCGAAACAACGCGCGACTTGCGGAGGAGATGCGCGGGGTCCCGCCGGACCGCCGCACCGCGCGCTTCGTGTGCACGATGTGCATCGCCACCGCGGGGGGCGAGATCCTGGTGGAGACGCGCGGCGAGATGGAGGGCGTGATCGGCGACGCGCCCCGCGGGGCGCACGGGTTCGGCTACGACCCGTGGCTGCACCTTCCGGCGCTCGGCGTGAGCAGCGCCGAGCTTTCGCCCGAACGGAAGAACGAGCTGAGCCATCGGGGCCGCGCGGTGCGGCGGCTGGCGTACCTCGTGGTCCACAAGCGGATCCGGTGGTGAGCGTGGCCCCGGGCGCGACCATCCCGCTGGCGGTGCTGGACCTTCGCGAGCAGCGCTACTCGTGCCACGGCTGCGGCGACTGCTGCCGCGACTTCACCGTGCAGCTGCGCGAACGCGACCTGGCGCTGCTCCGTGAGCAGCGCTGGGAGGAGCGGCTCGGCCACGCCGTGACGGTCGAGTTCCGCGGCCAGCGGTTCCTCGCGCAGCGGGCCGACGGCGCGTGCGTCTTCCTCCAGGAAGGCGGCCGTTGCCGGATCCATGCGGAACATGGACTGGAGGCGAAGCCGGTGGCCTGCCAGCTGTTCCCGTTCGTGCTGGCGCCCGACCGCGCGCGCGTCCATGCGGGCGTCAGCTTTGCCTGCGCGAGCGTGCTGGAGTCCAGGGGCTCGTCGCTCGGCAGCCACCTGCCCGAGGTCCGACGCATGTCGGCGCTGGTGCCCGAGCTCGGGCCGGCCCGCGTGATGCTCGACGAGTCCACCGAGGCATCGGCGGAGGAGGCGACCGCGCTCGAGGAGTCGATCGACCTGTGGATCCGCGACCGCGACCGGCCGTTCGCGGAGCGATTGGACGGGTTGGCGTGGCTCGGGCAGCAGCTGGCGACCGCGCGGTTCGACAAGGTCCGGGGACCGCGCCTGCGGGAACTCCTGCAGATGCTGGTGACGGCATTGCCCGAGGAGCTCCCGCTGCATCCGGTGGAGCCCGCCACCCGCGCGCAGCGGGCCACGCTGCGGCAAGCCGCGTTCTTCCGGCTCGAGGACCCGAAGATCGGCGATCTCCGCCGGGTGGGGCGCGTGCGCGCGGTGCTGGGCCAGTGGATGCGGAGCCGGCGCTTCGCGTCGGGCCGCGGGCTCATGCCTTCGATGGGCGTGCGCTGGCCCGGCGGCGTTCCCTTCGCGGCGGCGGAGTCGGTGGCCGGATGGCACGCGGGCGCGGATGCGCAGGCGTGCGACGAGCTGCTGACGCGATGGCTGCGCGCCACGCTGCTGGGCGGTCGCGCGTGGGGCAGCGGCTATTACGGATGGACGGCGGTCGCGGGCCTGCAGGCGATGGCCCTGAACGCGTCGTGCGTGCAGTGGCTGGCTCGGGTGCATGCGGCGGTGCAGGGGCGTTCCGTCGTCGGGATCGTCGACCTGCGTGCCGCGCTCGGGCGGGTCGATCGTGCCTGCGGCCGGGCGCCGTGGATCGGCAGCCGCGCCGAGTTGCTGCGCCTGCGCTACCTGCGCATCGACGACGGGCTGCGCCGCGCGGCCCGTTGGTCGATGGACGCCGGAGAGTGAAGGTTCACCCCGGCTCGGCGGGCCCAACGGGCGCCGGCTCCGCGCGCCGGGTGCGGTACCACGCGATGGTCATCGGGAGCGCCACCACGCCCAGGGGCACGGTCGCCAGCATCTCGCCGAGGCTCTCCAGGAGCGCAAGCTGCGTGAATCCGGCGTCCGCATGGGCCACGTCCAGGCCGCCGCCCGCCATCCAATTGGCCACGATCACGGTCGTCGCCTCGCGGAACCCGACGCGTCCGAGCGGGTTCAGCATCACGGCGATCGACGCGACACCGAGGACCGTGACCGTCGCGAAGTCGAGGCCCAGGCCCAGGATCTCGCCAGCGCACCACATGCGCACCACCCACAGCAGCACTTCCGCGGCACGCAGCACCGATCCGATCCAGTAGGTGGAGGGAGTCGTGAGCATCGGCGTCCAGCGCCCCATGGTCCGCTCCACCGGGCCCAGTCGGGCGATGCGGTGGAGCAGCAGTCCGCCCGCGCCGATTCCCGCGAGCACCAGCACCACCCACGCGAACCCCGGCTTCGGCACGATCGCGGTCGCCGCGACCACCGCGCCGAGCGAGGCCAGGATGACCACGGTGACCGCCGCGAACCACGCGGTGGCCTCGGCGAAGCTGATCCGGTTGGCGAGCATCGCATACGCATAGCGCACCGGAAGGCCCAGCCTGACCGGGAAGAAGTTGCTGGTGGCCGCCAGGAACGTGAGCCACTGGATCTCCATGAACGCCAAGCGCCGAACGGGCCGCAGCACCAGCCAGAACAGCGCGCCGTCGATGACGAGGCTGGCCACGGTGGTGACGGCGATGCCGACGATCAGCCACGGCCGATCCCTCCACGCGGCGGCAAGGCTCTCCAGCATGCCGGCGCGACCGGGCGCATCGGCGGCGGCGATCGCGCCCTTCACCACCGACGCCACCAAGACCGCGCCCAATGCGAAGCCGATCACCTGGATCGCTGCGCTCCTCGGGGCAATGGCCCTTCGGAGCAGCGCCGAGAATCCCGCGTTGCCCGGGGAGGCGCCGGGCGTGCCGCCGGACTCCGCGTTCATCGTGCGCCTCCGGACGCCGGGGCGATGCGTTCGCGCGCGATCACCCAAAGCGCGCGCACGCCGTCGGTCCACCGGATCTTCTTGCCCTCGGCGAACCCGCGGGGCGAGTACCGCACCGGCACCTCGGCCACCCGCGCACCGAGGCGCGCGAGCGCCGCCGCGATCTGCGGCTCGATGCCGAAGCGCGGCTCGGTCAGCGCCGGCCGGATCCGCCGCAGGACGGGAAGCCGCAGCAGCTTGTAGCAGCACTCCATGTCGTGGACGCCCAGGCCCGTGGCCCGGTTGCTGAGCCACGTGAGCATGCCGTTGGCGGCCTCGTGGACCCGCCTGTACCCGGTGCGCCGCAGGCCGTCGGCCCAGCGATTCCCGAACACGGCGTCCGTGCCGGGAAGCAGCGCGGCAAGCAGCGTCGGATAGTCGGCCGGGTCGTACTCGAGGTCGGCGTCCTGCACCAACACCGCGTCCTCGGATGCCGCGCGCCCGAGGACGCGATCGAAGCCGGTCATCAGCGCGGCCCCCTTGCCTCGGTTGTCCGGGTGGACGGCCAGCTCCACGGCGGCGCCGGCGCGCGCGGCGCACTCCTCGGCGACCCGAGCGGCCGCCGGTCGGCTGCCGTCGTCCACCATCACCAGGCGCACCGACCAACCCGTGGGCAACGGTGCGCACAGCACCCGGTCCACGATCGTCTCCAGGGTCGGGCCCTCGTCGTAGACGGGCATCACCACGTGCAGCGTCGGCATGCGCGGCCCGTCCCGACGCCGGGCGTCAGGCCTGCTGCTCCGGCTTGCCGAGCGACGAACGCATGGATGTGTCGGCCATCACGTTCTGCATGCGGTAGTAGTCCATCAGCCCGAGCGTGCCCTTGCGGAGCGCCTCGCTGATGGCCTTCGGCACGTCGGCCTCCGCCAGCACGACGGTGGCGCGGTTCTTCTGCTCCTCGGCCTGGAACTCGGCTTCCTGCGCCACGGCCAGCGCCCGGCGCTGCTCGGCCTGCGCCTGGAAGCGCTTGGTGTCGGCCTCGGCCTGCGCGGTCTGCAGGTTGGCGCCGATGTTCTCGCCGACGTCGATGTCGGCGATGTCGATCGAGAGGATCTCGAACGCGGTGCCGGAATCGAGCCCCTTGGCGAGCACGGTCTTGGAGATCTTGTCGGGGTTCTCCAGGACGCTCTTGTGGTCCTCGGCGCTGCCGATCGTCGAGATGATGCCCTCGCCGACGCGGGCGATGATCGTCTCCTCGGTGGCGCCGCCGACGAGGCGCGAGATGTTCGTGCGCACGGTGACGCGCGCGCGCGCCTTGAGCTGGATGCCGTCCTTCGCCACCGCGTCGATGGTCTGGCGGCCGCTCTGCACGCTCGGGCAGTCGATGACCTTCGGGTCGACGCTGGTCTTGACCGCGTCGAGGATGTCGCGGCCCGCGAGGTCGATGGCGGTCGCGCGGTCCCACGGCAGGTCGATCTTCGCCTTGTCGGCCGCGATCATGGCGCGCACGACGCGCTCGATGTTGCCGCCCGCGAGGTAGTGGCTCTCGAGCTGGTCGGAGTCGACCTCGAGCCCGGCCTTCTTGGCCGAGATCCGGTTGAAGACGATCTCCGCGGGCGCCACCTTGCGCAGCCTCATCATCACGAGCTTGAGGAGGCTCACCGGCGCGCCCGAGAGCCAAGCCTGGACGGCCAGCTGGATGTACTGGCTGATGACGATCAGCGCGACCAGGCCGATGAGGCCCACGACCGCGAGGATGACCCAGAAGACGACGGAGCCCGTGCCGACGGCCTGCGCGAGCGTTGCCGCGCGGTTCCCGAGGAAGTCGATGTGCTGCATGCCCGGGATGCTATCCGCGGGCCCGCACGGCCACCCGGGCCGGGGAGGCCTCCGTGACGACCACCTCGGTGCCCGGCTCGATCATGCCGAGGTCCGCGACCACCTCGATGCGCTCGCCGCCGAACCGCGCGAAGCCCACGGGCCGCAGCGCGGTGAGCGCGACGCCCGAGTCGCCCGCCTTCACGGCGCCGGGCAAGGCGGGCGCGGCCGGTCCTGCCGGCGCGTCCGGGTCGGGCTCGCGCGCGTCGCCGAGCACCATCCTGCGCGCGATCGGCGTGCGCGACCAGAGCTTGAAGCCGAACACCACCGCGAACGGCGCGCCCGCCGCGTACGCGACCAGCGCGGCGAAGCCCCACGTGGCGCTGTGCATGAAGAACGCGACCACCGACGCCACCAGGCACACGGCCGTGGCCACGGCGAGCACGCCGGCGGTGGGGACGAAGAGCTCGAGGAACGCGAGCACCGCGCCCACGCCGAGCAGCACGAAGCCCGTGGCGATGAGCGCGGACGAGTTCGCCGCCGCGGCCTCCGCGGGCGCCGCCGCCGACGCCGCGGTGGCGGCGTCCTGCGCGAGCGCCGCCGTGCACGCCAGCATCGCCGGCAGCGCGGCCATCGCGATCGTCCGCCGGATGCTCGTCGGGAAGGTCATTCGCACGGCTCCACCTCCACACCATACGCGTCGGAGCGCACCACTCGCACGGGCGTCCCCGCGTCGACGAACGCGCCGCGGGCCTGCACCTCCACGGTGGCGGTCCCGAACTCGGCGCGGCCGACGGGCCTCAGCGGCGTGAGCGCGCGCCCGGAGGCGCCGACCGCCGGGCGCACGGCGCGCGGCGCGGGCGACGTGGCGCCCTCGATTCCCGCCTGCGCCTCGAGCACGGCCGCGCGGACGATGCCCGCGCGCGGAACCACGCGCAGCAGGATCCACGCGGCGCCGCCGGCGAGGATGAGCCCGCCCGCGACGACGCCGATGCCGCCGGCGAGGTCGCTGCGGCCCTCGGGCGTGTCGAGCGGCGCGCCGATGAAGCTGCCCACGATCCCCACCAGGATGCAGGCGACGCCCATGATCCCGACCACGCCGACGCCCGGCACGAGGAACACCTCGGCGAGCACCAGCGCGGCGCCCGCGATCACGACCAGCAGCGGCCACCACGACGTGACGCCCGCGAGCGCCGGCGCGCCAAGGAGCAGCACCAGCGCGACGGTCGCCGCCGCGCCGGGCCAGCTCAGCCCGGGCGCCATCATCTCGAGGACGAACCCGCCGAGCAGCACCGCGATCAGGAGCAGGCGCACCGGCCACGAGGTCAGGAACCGCACCACCGCGTCGCCGAGGTTCTCGTCTCGGCGATCGAGCGCCGTCGCGCCGAAGAAGGCCGCCAGCGCGCGGTCGTCCTCGACCGTGGCGAGCGAAAGCCCGAACGCCGCGGCCTCCGGGCCCTGCACCACCAGCAGTTCCTGCGCGCCGTCCACCTGCCCGGCCATGCGCCACGCCGGGGCGTCGGCCGGGGTCAGGCGGGCGCGCACCGGCGGTCGCACCTGTTGCTCGGCCACCAGCGCATCGCGCTCCGCGTCGTTCGCGGGGCCGTCCTCGCGCGTCGCCCGGCGCATGGCGCGGTCCACGAGCACCGCGAGCGGCCGCTCGCCCTCCAGCGCCCCGCGCGGCGCGGCGCCCGCGGCGCGGGTCGTGGGCGGGTCCTCGCCGAACGCCTCGCGGAACTCCTCGCGGCCGACGAAGATGCGCCTCCCGTCCTCGGCGGACTCGAGGGCCCAGACCTCGTCCGGGGCGCTCACGAACGCGCGCACCACGGTCTCGTCGTAGCCGTTGCGGCGCGCGCTGTCGACCACCTCGCTCAGGACGGGCGCCTCGAGCTTGGCACGCTCGGCCACCGGCAGCGGCTGGAGCCCAAGCCCCGGCAACGCGGCGATCGGCGCGGCGTCGCCCATCGCGGCCGCGGGGCTGGTGACGATGCCCCGGCACGCGAGCGCGATGATGGCGCCGGCGCTGAACGCGCGCGGACGGACCCATGCCCACACGGGCACCGGGGCCCGTTCCTTCAGCCAGATGCAGAGCCCGAGCGTCGCGTAGAGGTCGCCGCCGGGGGTGTCGAGCTCGAGCACCACCGCGTTCGCGCCGTCGCGCGCGGCCGCCTCGATGCGGCGCTGCGCGCTCGCGCAGCGCACGGCGTCGATCTCCCCGTGCACGGTGACCACCGCGACGCGGCTCGCCTGGCGCCATGCAGGCGCCGAGGCCACCTGCGCACCGGCGTGCGCCGACGCCCACGCCGCGCAACCGAGCGCGAGCCACGCGACCAGCCGTCGGAACGGTCCCGCCAAGCGCATCGGTGACGGAGGATATCCGTCGCGAAAAGCACCGCGGCCGGCGCGAGGCCGGCCGCGGGGAGGTTCATGCAGCGGGTGTCCCGGTCAGTCCCAGGTCACGAAGTCGGGGCTGGGGCCGTCCCACGTCGTGAGCACGGCGACGCCGGCCTGGTTGCTCTCGTTCGGCGAGCGCCTCTGGACGACGAGCCAGCTGTCGGAGTTCCGGCGGCCGGCGCCGGTCACGCAGAAGGTGTCGTTCTTGAACATGTTGTCGAACAGCGCCTCCTGGCCCGAGAGGGTGGTTCCGCCGGCGCACGCGGCCTGCGCGAGCTGGGTCATGCCCTCGGGGTAGAAGGTGCGGCCGAAGTCGACGTGGTTGTCGTTGTAGCAGGTGTTGCCGTCCCACTCCTTCGTGCTGCCGTGGATGAGCAGGGTCTTCGACTGCGTGAAGTCGTTGCCCGTGCCCGTGCCGCCCTTGGGGCCGCGGTTGCCGAGGATGGCGAAGCGCGCGTTGCCCGAGTTGCGCCATTCCACCTTGCGGCGCAGCGCCGGGTCGAGCGGCATGGTGCCGTACGACGTGTTCGACTGCGTGGTGAGGTCGGCGAGGAAGCCGGTGGGCGAGTTGCCCACGGGCGAGCCCGGGTCGAAGCCGCTGTCCCAGTACACGTCCTGGGCGGGGTTGATGCGGTTCATGTTGTAGCGGGCGCACGGAATCACGCGGGAGTTGACCTCGGCGGGCGAGACAAGGATCTGCGCATTCACGTAGCCGCGCCCGATCATGGCCGCCCAGAGGTTCGCGTGCTGGTTGCGGCGCTCGTCGACGTCGCCGCGGCCGGCGAGGGTGCCGACGCGGTTGATCTCGCCGGGCAGCGGCAGGACGCCCTGGCTGTCGTTGGACGCCGTGACGAGGCCGGCGTGGGTCTGCTTGATCTGCGTCGAGTCCTTCACCTGGCGGGCGCTGGCGCGTGCGCGGGCGAGCGCCGGCAGCAGGAGGCCCAGAAGCAGGGCGATGATGGCCATCACGACCAGCAGTTCGACGAGGGTGAAGCCTCGCGACGCGTGTTCCCGAGTGCGGTTGCGCATGGGTATGGGTCCTTGGGTGTGGTTGGTGGTTCGGGGCCCGGGGCTCAGTTGCCGTCGAGCATGTCGTGGGCGGGGGTCACGCGGAAGCGGGCGTTCGTCGGGTTCTCGACGCGGTAGTGGATCGCGAGGTAGCCGTCGCCGCCGGAGAAGGGCTCGTTCGCCCGCTCGGTGCACCCGACGCCGGTGAACTCGGCGTTGGCCACGGTGCCGGCGCAGGCGAACATGTTGTCCTTCGTGAGGTTGCCGCCGTTGAAGCTGCCGCACTCGTAGAAGGCGGTGTCGGGGCGGAAGGTCTCGACGAACTCCATGTGCGTGTCGGCGAAGCAGGCGTTGCCCTCCCAGCTCTTCGGCGGCCCGTGGAGGCGCAGCGTGGGGCTGTTCTCGTAGGTCGGCGCGCCGCCGGTGCCGGTGCCGATGTTGCCGTCCTGGCAACCGCGGGTCACGAGGTGCACGCGGGTCGAGTCGAGGTTGTTCTTCCAGTGCTGCGTCTTGCGCAGGCCGCACAGCGCCTGGTGCGCGTAGGACGTGTGGCAGACGCCCGTCTGGCTGCCGTCGATGAAGGCGACCATGCCGGTGGCACCGGTGTAGCCGGTGTCGTTCGGCGTGTCGCCGTCCCAGTAGATGTCCGCGGCCGGGCGGTAGACGTTGAAGTTGTAGTTGACGTACGGCCGGACGATCGGGTTGACCTCGGTCGGGCCCACCACCAGCTCGGGCGAGTACAGCTGCATCGCGATGCAGGCCGAGTACAGGGCCTGCGTCGTGTTCTTGACGAAGTTCTCGTTGCCCTCGCCGGGGATCTGGCGGGGGCCGACGCCCGCGCCGGGGCCGTCCGGGTCGAACGCCGCGCGGTTGATCATGCCCGGGATCGGGAGCCGGCCGGACTTGCTGTCCGCCGCCTTGCCGACCATGGCGGTGTGGATCTGCTTGAGCTGGTTCGAGTCCTTGACGGTCTTGGCCTGCGACTGGGCCTTGGCCAGGGCCGGCAGCAGCAGGCCCACCAGCAGGGCGATGATCGCCACGACGACCAGCAGTTCGATGAGGGTGAATGCGCGCTTCTTCATGAATGGATTCTCCGGCTCGATGGTGACGTGACCGGGACGGGCAGGCGGCAGCGCCCCGTCACGATTCGGGGGATGCCTTGGGTGATGCGAAATGGCTGGTCCGCACGCGCGGAACCGGCCGACGAACGACCGCAGGGATGCACGGCGATCCTTCCGCGGCCCGGAATGCCGTGGGCGGGAACGTCCGATGCAAGGCGCGTGGGGCGGGGGCCGCGGGGACGCAGCGGAGCTGCGTCAGTTGGATGCCGTGCGGCGGAAGAATGGCATCAGGGCATGGTCCGAGCGTTCGCTCGATGAACCTGCGTTGCAGGTCCGCATGGATGCCGCACGGGGATCGGTCCGGGGTCGGAGGCGACCAGGCGCGTCAGGATGTCGGCGGGCCGGGTGGCTCGCCACGGGGAATGTACGCAACCTGAACGCCGTGTGATGCTCGTCGCAGGCAGGGACCGCGAAATTCCTGGCGTTGCCGAAGTCGTGCGATTCCGATAAACCGGCCGGACCGCGCCGCGGGCCGGACTTACGATCCGGGCCATGGACTTCGCCGCCCACCTCGCGTCGCTCGGGATCACGCTCCCGCCCGCCCCCAAGCCCGTCGCCGCCTACATCCCGGCCGTTCGCACGGGCAACCTGATCTTCGTCTCCGGGCAGCTTCCGATGCGCGACGGTGCATTGATCGCCACCGGGCCCGTGCCGTCCGCGTGCTCGGTGGACGTGGCACGCGACTGCGCACGCCAGTGCATCCTGAACGCCCTCGCCGTGGTCGGCGACCAGCTCGGCGGCGACCTTTCCCGCGTCGTGCGGATCGTGCGCGTGGGTGCCTTCGTGCAGTCCGACGACGGATTCACCGAGCAGCCCAAGGTGGCGAACGGCGCCAGCGAGCTGCTCCAGCAGGTGTTCGGCGAGGCCGGTCGCCACGCGCGCGCCGCGGTCGGCACCAACGCGCTGCCCCTCGGCGCGAGCGTCGAGATCGACCTCGTGGTCGAGGTGCGCTGAGCCGGCCGACGGCCGGAGTCACTTCTTCAGGAGCAGCAGCACCATCACCGCGTTCGCGGCGACGCTGAGCCCCAGGAGGGCCAGCATCGCGATGCCGAGCGGCGTGGCGAACGGGCTCGGCGCGGCGGGCGCGGCCGCCATCACGAGCTGTTCGTCCTCCGGCCCCTCGAGCTGCTCGAGCCCGGCGCCGGGCGCGTCGAACTTCGGGCGTGCGTGCACGGGCGGCTCGCCGCGCGCGACGAGGTCGAGGTCCTCGATCAGGTCGCCCGCCGAGCGGTAGCGCTCGCGCGGGTCCTTGGCCATCATCATCTCGATCACCATCGAGATGCCGCCCGAGAGCTCGCGCACGATCTGGTCGGGGGGCACGAGCGGCGCCTTGAGGTGCTTCTGCATCACCTCCTTGGGGTTCGCGCCCTCGAACGGCAGGCGCCCCGTCACCATGTGGTAGAGCGTCGCGCCAAGCCCGTAGATGTCCGTCGCCGGCGTCAGCGCGCCCGCCCGGACCTGCTCGGGCGAGATGTAGTAGGGCGTCCCGAAGACCTTGCCCTTCTCGGCGTCCGCGGCGGCGGCGTCGTTGCCCTCGCGCGCGAGCCCGAGGTCCGCGAGCTTCACGGCGCCCGAGGCGTTGAGCATCAGGTTCTTCGGCTTGACGTCCCGGTGCACGAGGCCCTTCGCGTGCGCATGCCGGAGCGCGCACGCGGCCTGGCGCACGATGCGGATCGCCTCCTGCTCGGGGATGCGGCGCTTCGCCTCGATGATGTCGTAGACGCTGCCGGAGTCCATGTACTCCATCACCATGAACAGCATCCCGTTCGGAGCCTTGCCGAACTCGTATGCCGCCACGATGTTGGGGTCGTTCAGCATCGCGGAGAGGGTCTTCTCCTTGAGGAACCGGTCGATGTACGCCTGCTCGGACGCGTACTTCGGCGCGACGAGCTTGATGGCCACCAGCCGGTCAAGGCTCTGTTGCTCGGCGAGGATCACCATTCCCATGGCGCCCTGGCCCAGCTTGCGCTTGAAGCGGTAGCCCGGGATGAAGTCGTTCTTGCCGGGCGCCCGCACGGGCGCGGTTCCCTCGGGGACGCCGGCCTGCGCGACCATGCTCGAGCCGTCGGGGCCCGGGGCACCTCCGCCGATCGCATCGTCCTTCACCCACTCGCGGAGCGTGTCGATCTGCTCGGCCGTGAGGATCCCGCGCCGGACGAACACCTCGGCGAAGCGTGCGGCACGCACCTCCGGAGGCAGGCGCTTGAGCTCCTCGAACGCGGCCACCACCTGCTCCTTCGTGGCCATGCCGCGCTCCACTGCCGCGCGCCCGATGAGCGTCTCGACGGTGTGGCGAACCTGGCCCGAGATCGTCGTGCCGAGGCGGGCGCGCTCGAGCCCCGGGGGGGTCTGTTCGCCGGCGGGTGCGTGGTCCTGCGATGGGTGCTGCGTCACGGAGAGGAAGAGTCGTGAAACTATACTGTCAGGCCTCTCGTGACCGTCATGGCCGACATCGCGCTGGCCAGTACCTCGCCGAGGCGGACCGCGATCCTGTCTGCCGCCGGGGTGGCGTTCGAGGTCGTCGCGCCCGTGATCGACGACGCGGACCTCCCGATCGGCGGGCGCGATCCCGCGCGGGTGACCATGGCCTTGGCGTGGTTCAAGGCACGTCAGTCGGCCGCGGCCGTGCGCGCGCGGTGGGGACAGGCCGGGCCCCGGTTCGTGGTCGCCGCGGACACGCTGTGCGAGCGCGAGGGAGCAGCGGTGGGCAAGCCGCTGGGCGCGGACCATGCGCGCGCCATGCTCAGGTCCCTGCGCGGGCGGCCGCACCGCGTCCACACGGGGATCTGCATCCTCGACCGCGCCGGCGACGGGCGGCGGATCTTCGGCGATTCCGCGACGGTGGGCCTCGGCGACGTGGCCGACGACGAGCTCGAGCGCTACGTGCGCTCGGGCGAGTGGGAGGGAAAGTCCGGGGGCTACAACTACGCCGACCGCGTGCGCGCCGGGTGGCCGCTGTCGTGCGACGGCAACCCCGAGACCGTGATGGGGCTGCCTTCGAGGCTGGTGGTCGACGCACTGCGTTCGATGGGGTGGCGGGCGTGACGGGCGATGCGCGCGGTCCGCTTCCCGCGGCGCTTCGGCCGCTCGCCGTTCCTGCGTCGTGGGCGTACGGCGCGGGCGTGCGCCTCCATCGTGCGCTCGCCTCGAGGCGCCCGCCGCGCGACGCGGGCGTCCCGGTGGTGAGCGTCGGCAACGTGTCGGCGGGCGGCACGGGCAAGACGCCGTTCGTGCGGTGGACCGTCGGCGTGCTCGAGGAAACGGGGCACGTGCCGGCCATCGCGATGCGCGGCTACCGCGCACGCAGGGGGATCTCGGACGAGGCCGAGGAGTACCGCGCCATGCTGCCGGGCACGCCGCTGGCGGTGGGCAGCGACCGGGCGGCGGCGATCGTGCGCGTGCGCGCGCGGTTCCCGGAGATCGATGCCGTCGTGCTCGACGACGGGTTCCAGCACCGCATGCTCGCGCGTGCGCTCGACATCGTCCTCGTGGACGCGACGCGGCCGGCGATCGACGGCGCGCTGTTGCCCGCGGGATGGCTCCGCGAGCCGGCGGACGCGCTCGAACGAGCCGACCTGGTGGTGGTCACGCGCGCAGTGCGCGAGGACGCGCGCGTCGCGGGCCTCGTGCGGCGCGCGCGCGGCCGCGAGCCCGACGCGTGGACGCGGCACGCGTGGGAGGTCGTCGAGCGCCACGTGGGCGCGGAGCCGCGTCCGTGCATCGCGGCCGACCTCGCGGGCATGCGCGTGGTCGTCGCGTGCGCCATCGGCAACCCCCGGGCGTTCGCCCACGACGTGCGTGCGCACGGGGCCCTGGTGGCGGCGGAGCGGTTCGCGCGCGACCATCACGCGTACTCCGACGCCGAGGTCGACGCGATCGCGGCCGGCTCCGGCGGGCTGCCGGTGGTCGTGACGGGGAAGGACTGGGCGAAGATCGGCCCGGCCGTGGCGCGGTCGCGCGGCGCGGCCGCGCGCGTCGAGTGGTTGGTCCCGCGGGTGGGGATCGAGTTCGTCGGCGGCGAGGACGCGGTGCGGGCCGCGCTCGCGCGCGCGATGGCGTCGGCCGGTCGGGCGGCGGGCGCGTGAGGATGTGGACGGGCCGGGGACAGCCTGTCTGTGGCCAATCGCCGCAAATCGTTGCGTTCGATGGGGTTGTGGCGGCCGGTCCTTGACTCGGCCCGCATGACTACCCATACTGCACGCCGCGCCGAGGGCATCCGTGGATGCCTCGCTGCGCGGATCCAGGAGGCCCCGATGGCAACGGTCACGAAGAAGGAACTCGTCGAGCGTCTGGCGGACCAGTCGGGGCTCAAGCGCCAGGACGTGCGCCGGGTGGTGCAGGGCTTCCTGGACGAGGTGATCAACGAGCTCTCGCGCGGCAACCGCTTGGAGTTCCGCGACTTCGGCATCTTTGACGTCCGCGAGCGCGCCGAGCGAGTCGCGCAGAACCCGAAGACGCTCGAGCGCGTCACGGTGCCGGCCAAGCGCACCGCGCGCTTCCGCGTGGGGCGAATGATGAAGGCGTGCGTCGATTCCGGCACCCCGGTGCCCGCGTCGGCCGAGCTGACCGCCGCGGCCGAGGCCTGACCGCGGTCGTCCGCCTCCCTTCCGCCGGACCCAGACGCGATCCATGACCCCTCCCGATCCGCAGTCCGTCGCGGGCCGTCCCGACGCCGCGCGCGACGAGCGCCCGGGCCGCCGTCGCGATGCCGTGCGGCGCACGGTGGCGGACCCCGCCGAGGTGGCCCGGCTCTTCTCGGCGCTGCCGCCCGCCGCGCCCGAGGCCGAGATGAGCCTCCTCGGCTCGATGATCGTCGACCCGAAGGTGATCCCCGACGTGATCGGGATCGTCTCGCAGCCCGATGACTTCGCGAAGGCCGGCCACGGGACGATCTTCCAGCACATGGTGGCGCTCTACGACGCGACCGCGACCATGGAGATCGTGTCGCTCGTGCAGCGGCTCGCCGACCACGGCGTGCTCGACGACGTGGGCGGCTCGAACTACCTCATGGAGCTCGCCGAGGGCGTGCCGAGCGCCGCGAACGCCGCGGAGTACGCGCGGCTCGTGCGCGAGAAGGCGACGCTGCGCGAGCTGATCCGCGCGGCCGGCGAGATCCTGGTCGACGCGCACCAGTCGCGCACCGATCCCTCGCTGGTGCTCGGCGAGGCCGAGGCGCGCATCTTCGCGATCGCGCAGCGCCGGGAGGCGCGGGCCGCGGCCACGCTGCGCGACCTGATCGACGAGGCGATCCGCACGCTGCAGGCGAACGAGGGCAAGCACGTCACGGGCGTCCCCACCGGGTTCGACCAGCTCGACGAGATGCTGAGCGGGCTGCAGAAGGGCGAGATGGTCA
>CAYSFS010000059.1:0-14587 GCA_964430235.1 uncultured Chitinophaga sp.
CGATGCAGTAGGTGGCCACCTCGCTCGAGATGAACTGCATGGTGTCGTAGATGGCCAGCGTGTCGTCGACCGCGCCGCCCGGGCTGTTGATGTAGAAGTTGATGTCCTGCCCGCGCTTCTGGTTCTCGAGGTAGAGCATCTGCATCATCACGCGCGCCGCGGAGGCGTGGTTGATCTCGCCGATCAGGAACACGACGCGGTTCTCGAGGAGCAGCTCGTCGATCGTCATCTCGCGCGTGCGCTGGTAGGCCACGCTGGCCATCACGTCGCGCGGCAGGACGCCGTTGCCGATGCCGGCGGCGGCGAGCGAGCCGGTCGTGGCGGTCATGGCGCCGTGGACGCCGTTGTGGTACTGGCCGATCGGGAGGTTCGGGTGCATGCGTTCCTCGGGTGCGTGGGCCGCGCGGTGCGCGCGGGGGGCACGGATCATAGCCCTGTGCCCGAACGGGGTTCATCGGCGCGGACGCGGGGCGACTTGCGCGAATCCCCATAGGATTCCCCGCATGATGACGCCGACATGCGTGTCCCTCGCCTGCGCGCTCGCCATGCAGGCGGCGCCGGCCGCGCCGAAGCCGCAGAGCGCGGACCAGCCGGCCGCCCCGACGGGCGCGCCCGCGCCGCAGCCGGCGCAGGACTCCGCGGCCGCGGCGACCGCGGGCCGTCCGCTGATCCTCGACCGAGGCATCACCGACGACGACGCGGTCGACGGCCTCGACGTCCCCATGCGGCCCGGCGGCGGGCGCCCGCCCCAGCAGCCGCCCTTCTCGCTCGGCGGCGGCTACGTCCACCAGTTCGGCGCGAACGTCCAGGGCGGCGGCACGCTCTCGGTCGACCGCGTGTACGCGAGCTTCTCGTCGCGCGTGCTCACCACCGACGCGTTCACGCTGACCGTGGCGATGGGCTACGAGCTCGGCCTATACCACTGGGGCGGCTCGGGCACGCTGGGCACGGCGGAACCGTGGGACAGCGTCAACCTGTTCGGCCTGCAGCTGCGCGGCGCGTGGCGCGTCTCGAAGGAGTGGATGTTCTCCGCGGGCGGCATCTTCGCGCTCGCCGGCGAGGCCGACGCGGACGCGGGCGACAGCATCTACGGCGGCGGGCTCGCCAGCATCGCGTACGCGCCGGACCAGGACATGATCCTCGGCATCGGCGTGCTGGGCGTCACGCAGATCGAGAACAACCCGATCGTCATCCCGATCCCCGTGCTGCACTGGCGATTCGACCCCGAGTGGGTGGTCTCGACCATCCGCCGGCCGCCCGCGAGCCCGTTCGTCGGCATCGACGTGGCATGGGAACCCGAGAAGTCGAAGGTCGACCTCGCGGTGGGCGTGGGCTGGCAGCAGCGGCGGTTCCGGCTCTCCGCGAACGCCGACCCGACGATCAACAACGGCGTCGGCCTCGACCAGTCGTGGGCGGCGTTCCTGACGCTGGGCTACGACATCATGCCGGGGCTCCGCATCGACGGCCTGGTGGGGTGCCAGTTCCTGGAGTACCTGGAGCTGCAGGACTCGACCGGCGGCGCGCAGCGCGACGCCACGGTCGACCCGAACGCCCTGCTCGGCGTGTTCCTCACCTGGAACTTCTGAGGGCCGGCGCGCACGGGCCGCGCGGGCCCCGTTCGCCCCGCACCCCGCGCGCCTAGGCCTCGATGAGCTCGCCCCGGTCGACCATCGCGAGCACCGCGGTCACGCGCTCCGGCGCCAGCGCGAACATCCCCGCGAGCGCCGCGCGGTACGCCGCCATCTGCCTGCGGTAGGGCGCGAGGCGCTCCTCGAGCTCTGGGCCTCCGAGCCCGCGCGCGCCGGTCTTCCAGTCGACGACCTCGGCCCGCTCCACGCGTCCGCCTCGGATGCCGAGCACCACGCGGTCCATGCGCCCGCGCACCAGGCCGTCCTCGGTCGCGAGCGCGAAGGGCATCTCGACGCGCACCTCGAGCGCGTCGCACCCCCACGAAGCGCACCGGGCGCGGCGAAGGACGTCGGCCATGGGCCCGGCGAGCGCGGCACCCACGGCCTCGCGCACCGACGCCGCGAGGGCCGCGTCGATCGGGCGCGCCGCGTCCACCGCGGCCGCGGCGAGGACCTCGACGGCGTCCACCGCCTCGATGCCGGAGTCGTCGAGCCACGCGATGCGCTCGAGCCACGCGTGGGCGAGCGTGCCGCGCGTGCCGTCGGGCTCGCCGGCGAACTCGCGCTCGAAGAAGCGGCCCGTCGGCGCGTCGTGCGCGCTCGGGGCCCGCACGGCCACGGGCCGGGGCGCGTACTCGACCGCCGGGACCGGCGGCCGCTCGATCGAGGCCGCGGCGGGCGCGGGCCGGGCCGGCAGCGCCCTGGAAGGAAGCCCCTCGGCGCCTTCGTAGGACCACACGAGCTCCGCGGGCCTCGTCGCGTCGGACGAATGCGAGCGGATCGCGAGGTCGAGCCCGTCGAACGCCCGGCGGAGGATCCACGCCGGCGTCACCTTCGGCTCGTCGTCCTTCGTGCGCGGCGGCATCACCAGGTGCACCGCCTCGCGCGCGCGCGTCACCGCCACGTACAGCGCCGACAGGTCGTCCGACATGCGCAGCACCGCGGCCTCGGCGCGGAACGCCGCGAGCAGCGGCGAGAAGTCGCAGAACTGCAGCGGCGCCACGGGCGCCACGGCCTCGGGCCCCGCGAGCGGGTCGGGCGAGAGCGCCACCCATTCCCCGGGACCGGCCGCGAGCCGCCCCATCGTGCGTCCCATGCTGCCCACCACCACCTCGTCGAACTCGAGCCCCTTGCTCGCGTGCACCGTCATCACGCGCACGCGCGCCTCCTCGCCCGTGCGGGACCGGCGCGACTCCACCGAGCGCACGAAGTCGCCGGGGCACGCGGCCATCGCAGGCGACGCCTCGTGCGCGAGCGCCGCGAGCTGGCGCAGGCGCTCGGCGTCGTTGCGGGAGCAGGCGGGCCGGAGCAACGCGGCGTGTCGCTCGATCCAGCCCGCGAGCCCGTGCTCGAGAAGCGCCGCGCGCACGCGGCCGGAGAGCGCCCGTGCCGCCCGGCGAAGCCCCTCGCCGCCGCCGTGGCGCTCCATGGGCTCGAGACCCAGCAGCGCGCACGCCGGCTCGCGCGTCGCGATGAAGTGCGCGAGCGTGTCATCGGGGTGCTCGGCCACGCGCAGGAGCGAGAGCAGCGCGACGGCCGCCGCGGAGTCGGAGAGCGGCGAGCGGCCCTCGTCCGAGACGTCGACCCCGAGCGCGCGGATCGCGGCGACGCAGTCGGCGACCTCGGCGTTGGTCGAGACCAGCACGCCGACGGTGGCGCCGGGGCGCTCGCGCACGCGCGACGCGACGATGTCCGCGACGCCCGCGGCCTGCGCGTCGCCCCCCGGCCCCGGGACCGCGTACGCGCGCACCGCGCCAGGCATCCCCGCGTTGCGCGGGGCCGCCGAGTGGAGCGCGAACGGCCACGCATCGAGCGCTCGCGCGAGCGGCGAACGCGCGGGGTCGCCCGCCACGCGGAGGCCCGCGTCGCGGAGCGCCGCGGCCGCGCCGGCGGGCGGCAGGTCCAGCGGCGCCGCCGCGACGCGGCGCGGAAGCGGCTCGAACAGGTCGTTGACGAACGCGAGCACCGCCGGGCTCGAGCGGAAGCTCGTCGAGAGCGTCACGTCCTCGTCGAGCCGCTCCTCCTCCTCGACGGCCGCGAGCAGCGCAGGCGTGCCCCCGCGCCACGCATAGATCGACTGCTTCGGGTCGCCCACCACCAGCAGCCGGCGATCCGCGCCCGCGGCGATCTCGTCGACGATCGGGCGCACGACGGCCCACTGCGCGGGCGACGTGTCCTGGAACTCGTCGAACGCCAGGTCGCGCACGGACCGGTCGAGCCGCTCGTGCATGCGCTGCAGGCCCTCGCCGCCGAGCGCGTTCGCGCGTGCGAGCAGCGACGCGACGTCGCCGAATCCGTAGGTCCCCGAGCGGCGCCGTGCCGCGTCGAGCGCCTCGCCGACGAGCGCCGCGAGGTCGGCGGTGGCCGCCGTGCGCTCGCGGACCGCGCGCTCGACCTCGGCGCATGCATGCGCACGCACCACGGAGAGCCAGCGCTCGAGGCCGGGAGGCGGCTCCTGCCGGTGGTAGGCGCCCTCGCACTGCAGCTTGCGCAGCAGCGAGTCGTCGAGCAGCCCGAACCAGTCGCCGGCGGCCGCCAGCGCACGCACGCGCGCCACCGCGTCCTTCCAGTTCCGCTCGTACTTCGATGGCACGGGGGCCGCGGCCAACCCGTCGATCGCCTCCTCGAGCTCGCGCGCGGACGCGCGCGCGGCACCCGGGAAGAGCGGACGGCCCCCGCCCACCGCCCGCTCCCACGGGGCGCGCGGGTCGCCGTGGAGCCCCGCACGCATCCAGAGGTCGAGCGCGTCGGCCAGCACGCCGTCGATCGCGGACCGCACCTGCGGCTTGGGCGCGCCGTCGCCGATGCGGCGCGCGAGCTCGACGGCGCGCGCGGGATCCGCCGCGATCACCTCGCCCACGGCCTCGGCGCGCAGCGAATCGAGCTCGTCCTCGTCGCCGATGCGCCAGTCCTCGGGCATCGCGAGCTCGGGCGCGAACGCGCCCGCGAGCTGCACGAAGAACCCGTCGATGGTCGAGATCGAGACGCGGTGCAGCGCGTCGACGAACCGGTCGAGCGCCGCCGCGTACTCGGCCGCCGCGAAGTCGCCGACCTGCCCGTCCGCCGCGAACTCCCGGCGCTTGGCCTCGCTGGACGCGCCCTGCGCCAGGTGAAGCAGCACGCGCTCGACGATCTCGCCCGCGGCCTTGCGCGTGAACGTGATCGCGAGCACCTCCTCGGGCGACGACGGGCCCTCGGGCCCGCGCCCCGCGAGCATCCAGCGGACCATGCGGTTCGCGAGGAGGTACGTCTTGCCGCTCCCGGCGTTCGCCACGACCACCGAACGGTCCGCGGTCATGGCCGGACCTCCGGAGCGAGGCCGCGCATCCCCACGCACCACGCCGCCGCGAACGGGTCCTCGGCGCCGGGCACCCAGCCGCCGTCGTCGGCGAAGTCGCCGGCCCCCACGCGCCGCGCGATGCGCTCCGCCTCGGCCTCGGCCTCGGCCACGAACGCGTCGTCCCAGCCGCCGGCCAACCGGAACCCCGTGAGCGAGGGGTTCGACGGAAGCACCACGTACCCGAGCCGGTGCGGCGGAACGTCGATGTCGATCGAGCGGAGCAGCACGCGGTAGAGCGGCAGCTGCAGGTCGAGCCACCGGCCCCTGCTCGTGCGGTGCTGCGGGCCCGGGTCCGCGGCCTCGGCGCTCGTCTTGTAGTCGAGCGCGGCGAACCCGGCATCCGGGTGCTCGTCGACGCGGTCGATGCGCCCGGTCAGCCGGATCGCCGTCGCTCCGATGCACGGCGCGGGCGTGCCGCCGTCGTGCGTGCCGAACGTGAGCTCGACGTGCCGCACGCGCCATCCCTGACCGGCCCAGCGCGACTGCGCGCGCGCGAACGACCGGATCCGCTCGCGCGCGATGGCGAGCTGGACCGCGTACGTGCCGCGCAGGTCGTCGACGAATCGCTCCGCGCGCACGGACTCGAAGTGCGACAGCAGCGAGTCCTCGATCGCGCGCTCGCGAGTCTCGGGTGGCTCGCCGGCCGCCGTCCGCGCCGCGGCCTCGACCCCCCAGCGCTCGAGCGCCGCGTGCACGAACGAACCGAACGCCATCGCGTCCATCTCGTCGGCCTGCTCCCACGAGCCGTCGAGGCGCAGGCGCGGGTCGCGCTTGAGCCGGAAGAGCGTGGGACTGAGCAGCCAGTCGCGGAACGACGTGACGCTGATGGTCGTGATGGGCGCGCTGCCCTCGGGCTCGAGCCGTGGCCCGAACCGCCCGTTCACGGGCATGGACGCGGACCAACGCCCCGCCGAGGCGCGCGGCGCGTGCGGATCCATGAGCCACGTCACGCGCGCCGCGAGCGCCTCGCCGCGCACGCCCAGCACCAGCCGCGAGGGCCGCAGCGGCTCTCCGTCGGCGGCCGTGCGCCCCGTCACGAGCCGGAGCGAGCGCTTGCGCGCGAGGAGACCGTGCATGATCCATGCGTCGCGCGCCTGCCTGCGCCGGGCGCACGCCATGCCGAGCGGCTCGCGCGCGGAATCGGGGAGCCACGGGTCGACCACCAGCCCCTCGGGCACGATGCCCTCGTTCATGCCCGTGACGACCAGGTCCGGCGCGTCGTCGATGCCGGCGTCGAGCCACCCGAGCAGCTCGATGCCGTCGGACGGTCCGTCGGCGGGAAGCGAGTGCGACGCGATGCGGTCGACCGCCATGCGCAGCGCCGCGGCGGCATCGACGTCCCGCGCGAGCGCCTCCGGCAGCGACTCGAGCTCGTCGATCGCGTCGCGCACCGCTCGCGCGGCCTCGAGCGCGGCCGGCGAACCGGGCCGCACCAGAGCATCGAGCACGGTGCGAAGCGCGCGCCCCGCGTCGCGCGCGTCGCGGAGCCCCGCCAGCGGCCCGAGCAGCGTGTCGATGGCACCCACCGCGCCGGCCACGGACGCCATTGAGGGATGCCCGGTGTCCCCCGGCACCGCGCGCGCCCCGCTCGCGGCCGCGAAGTCCGCGACGCGCACGGCGGCGTCGTGCACGCCCCCCGCCGCGAGGCACCGAACCACGTCGGGATGCCCGGCCAGCCGCTTGAGCGCGCCGCACGACCGCGACGCGATCCACTCCGCGATCGCCGCGATCAGCAGCCCGACCGAGGAGTCCGCCGCGGTGCGCCCGGGCGGCGGCGTCACGCGCACGCCCCACGCGGGCAGCAGCGTCGCCACCTCGGCCGCCACCTGCGCGTCGGGCACCGCGATGCCGAGGTCGCACGACCGCCTCGGCCCCGGCAGCGACGCGATCCATTCCATGACGGCCGCAGCCTGGTCCGCGGGCGTGCCCGCGGGCGCGATCCGCGCCTGCCCCGCGTCGACGCGAACGCGCGACCAGGCATCGTGCTCGGGAAACCCGTGTTCATCGACCGGGGAAGGAAGGTCCGCATCCGCGGCATGCACCGCCACCGTGACGTCGACGCCCCGCGACGCGAGCGCCCGCAGCAGCGCACGGTGCAGCGGGTCGGGGTCGGCCATCAGGACGAACGCCCGTCGCACCGCGCCCGGGCGCACGTCGCCCGCACGCGCCGCAAGGCACGCCTCGGTCGCGGGGTCGACGACGCCCGCGGCCGAGAGGATCGTCGACCGCGCCTCCTCGAGCGCGGCCAACGCCACCCATCGCGGGTGATCGGCGCCGGGCACGCGCCGACGCTCGCGTTCGCCCACCTCGGCCAGCGACATGCACACGCCCGCAGCGTCGCGGTGGAGCGACGCGACGCGCGCCGCGAGCGCCTCGACCGCGGCGTCGTCCGGCGCCTCGCCGTGCGCGAGGTGCGGGAACAGCGGGCCGGTTTCGCGGCACGCGCGCACCGCCGCGCGCCACGACGCGCGGACGCCAAGCGCGCCGAGGCGCGGCGCGGTCGGTGACACGAATCGCGAGGCGAGCTCGCCCGGGGTCAACGTCATCGGCGCGATCACCGCGACGCCGCGCGCCCGGGCACGCTCGGACACGTGCCGTTCGAACGAGCGCCGCGCGCGCGCGGCCGGCACGACGACCAGCACGCCCGAGCCGTCGGCGATCCCGGAGCGCACCGGCAGTTCCGCCAGCACGAGCTCCGCGAGCGCCCCGGTGAGCGAGTGGCCTGCGGGAAGGACGGTGCGGGACCAACCCATGACGCCCTGAATCATCGCAGGAGGGGGTGAAGCACGTGCTTCACCCCTCGCCGCGGGCCACGAGGGCCTCGAGGACCGCCAGCTGCGCGTCGCGCACCCGCACGTCGGGGGCGCACACGTTCACGTGGCCCAGCTTGCGCCCGGGGCGCGCGGGCTTCCCGTAGTCGTGCAGGTGCGCGCCCGGGACGCACAGCAGGCGGTCGCGGGGCGGCATGCGCCCCACCAGGTTCACCATCCCGGCGAATCCGCGCGCGTCGGTCGGTCCCAGAGGCTCGCCGGCGACGGCCCGCACGTGGTTCTCGAATTGGCTGGTGAGCGCCCCCTCGATCGTCCAGTGGCCGCTGTTGTGGACCCGCGGCGCCATCTCGTTGGCCACCAGCCCCCCCGGCGTCACGAAGAACTCGATGGCCATGGCGCCCACGTGGCCGAGCGCGGCCAGCACGCGGCACGTGGCCTGCTCGGCCTCACGCGCGATGCCCGCGTCCACGCCCGGCGCAGGCGCCACCGTGCGGTGCAGGATGCCGCCCCGGTGCTCGTTCGCGCACAACGGGTACGCGCGCACGTCGCCGTCCGCCGCGCGCACCGCGACGACGCTCGCCTCGGACGTGAACGGCACGAACGCCTCGTAGATGCACGGCACGCGCCCCACCGCCGCCCACGCGGCCGGTACGTCCGCCGCGCCCCGCACGATCGCCTGGCCCTTGCCGTCGTAGCCCATGCTGCGCGTCTTCAGCACGCCGGGCACGCCCACGCGCCCGCACGCCGACGCGAGCCCCGCCTCGGAGTCCACCGCCTCGAAGGCCTGCACGCGCAGCCCGTGCGCGCGGAAGAACTCCTTCTCGAGGATGCGGTCCTGCGCGGTCCGCAGGCTCATGACGCCCGGAGCCAGCGGCGCGCGCTCGGCGATAGAGCCAAGCGTCGCGGCGGGCACGTTCTCGAACTCGAAGGTGGCGCGGTCGAGTCCGTCCGCGAAGCGCGCGATCGCGTCGGGGTCGTCGAACGCGCCGGCCACCACCTCGCCCACGGCCGAGGCCGGGCACGCAGGATCCGGGTCGAGGAAGCGGAAGCGATGCCCGATCGCGATGCCCGCGAGCCCGAGCATCCGCCCGAGCTGCCCGCCGCCGACGACGCCGATCAGCATGGCTGCGACGCCGAGGGCCTCGGCAGCGACGGGTCGACGTGCGCCATGACCTTCGCGGTCTGCCCGGCGCGGAAGGCGTGCAGCCGCTCGCGGACGGCCGCGTCGTCGGCGGCGAGGATCGCGGCCGCGAACAGCGCCGCGTTGCGCGCGCCCGCCTCGCCGATCGCGAAGGTCGCCACCGGGATGCCCGCGGGCATCTGCACGATCGAGAGAAGGCTGTCGAGGCCCGCGAGCGCCTTGCTCTGGACCGGCACCCCGAGCACGGGCACCGGCGTCTTGCTGGCGCACATCCCCGGCAGGTGCGCCGCCCCGCCGGCGCCGGCGATGATGGCGCGCAACCCGCGGCCCTCGGCCGCGGCCGCGTACTCGAACAACCAGTCGGGGGTCCGGTGCGCGCTCACCACATGGCACTCGTGCGCCACGCCCATGGCCGACAGCTGCTCCGACGCATGGCGCATCGTGTCCCAGTCCGATTGACTGCCCATGATGACGCCCACGCGAGGCGGGCCAGGAGGCGTCGAAGCATCCGACATGCCCGCATCGTACGGCGACCGGGGCGCTTCTCGGACGCGAATCGACCATGACCCCCGTGTTCACGCGCAAGAAATCGGTTCAGGGGCGGGGTCCATTCCTGCAAATCCGCGGCAAAATGGGATGCGCGCCTTGCTTTCGCGGCCCCCGGCGGCATCTTGCGTGGACCACGTGCGCGGGTGCACCGTTCCCGCCCCGCCGCGCGTATGGAGCAAAGGGTGACAATCCGGATCCTCGCGGCCTCGTCCCGGGCCGCGACTCGACCACGCCTCCACGGTCCCGTCAGCAGCAGTCCGCTGCGCGACCGCACACTTGGGGCGGAGCGCGGGTGTGAACGTTTCCCGTTCACCCGCAATGAGTTCAGAAAAGGGACGGATGCCGGCCGGAAACCGGCATCCACCCGGCGCGTTCCCGCGCGCCGGATCGACTCCAGGGGCGCGGTCCAGGCGTGGAACCGCGTCCCTGGGTCATTTTTGGGGCGCGGCGCGCCAGGCGGTCATCCGTGCAAAACGCCGAACGCGATGCCGACACTTCGGAGGGCATCGCGTCGTGCGAGTGAGTTCGTTGGCGTGGCGACGTGCCGTCAGCTGGCCTCGGCCCGCGGGTGCGCCTTGTCGTAGCCGTCGCGCAGGCGCCCGCTGGTGAGGTGGGTGTACACCTGCGTGGAGCTGAGCGACTGGTGCCCGAGCAGTTCCTGCACCGCGCGAAGGTCCGCGCCGTTGTCGAGGAGGTGCGTCGCGAAGCTGTGCCGGATGGTGTGCGGCGAGATGTCCGGGTCGAGGTTGGCCTCCACCAGGTACTTGGCGACCTTGCGGCGCACCGAGCGGCTCGACAGGCGGCCGCCGTTCTTGTTGACGAACAGCGGGTCGTCCGAACCGGTGCGCTTGCCGCGCGACTGGAAGTCCGCGTCCACCATCGACAGGTAGTGGCGCAGCGCCTTCAGCGCGTGGCTTCCGAGCGGGACGCGCCGCTCGCGCCGGCCCTTGCCGCGGATGATGATCTCCTCGCCGGTGTCGTTCAGGTCGCCGCGGTTGATCGCGACCACCTCCGACACGCGGATGCCCGTCGAGTACAGCGTCTCGAGGATGGCGCGGTCGCGAGCTCCCAGGACGTCCGAGTCGTCGGGCGCCGAGAGGAGCCGCTCGATCTGCTCGACCGAGATCGCCTTGGGCAACCGCTTGGCCTGCTTGGGGGTCCGGATCAGCACCATCGGGTTCGACGAGGCGAGGCCCTTGCGCTCCATCCACTTGTGGAAGCTGCGCAGCGTGGCGATCTTGCGGGCCATGGTGGCAGCCGAGTACTTCTGCTCACCCAGCTTGCCGAGGAACTCGCGGATCAGGTCCACGTCGCACTTGAGGATGCGGCCGGTGATCGTGTCCGCGCCCGTGGAGCGGGCGTCGAAGGCCTTGCGCTCACGGTCGAGGTCGACCTTGATGCCGGCCTTCGCCTCGATGAACTCCACGAACTGGCGCAGGTCCAGTCCGTAGCACCGCCCCGTGTAGGGGCTGAAGTGGCGCTCATCGGTCAGGTAGGTGAGGAACTGCTGGATGAGTGCGAGCGTCGCGGTGTCGTTCATGGCCGGTGGCCTCCCTTGCGCAGTCGTGTCGGTCGTGTCGCGCCCAGACGCGGAGTTCTCGGAAACGGATGCCCGCCACCCTTATCGGAGACGGGCCCGGTTGTCCTGAAGCCGAAGGAGCCGGAAACCGTTCGGAATTCGGACCTTCAGGAACGAACATCTGATTCCGGGAACCCGCTGTCCAAGAAGTACTACGCACGGGATCGGTGCGCGGGTTGAACCGGAGGTTCCGGATCTCCGGAGGGCCCTTGCGATTCGCTCCATCAATAAGTTATTAGACATTCTTGGCGGCCGATGCGCCATAAACCGCTTCTCCCTACAATCGCTCCCCTTCCGATCGACCCGCCGCGCACTCCACGACCGCCGACGATTGCGTAGCTCAGCTGGTAGAGCAAGCGGCTTTTAACCGCTAGGTCCTGGGTTCGAATCCCAGCGCAATCACTTCGACCCGACCGGTCCACCCCACGCAGTTCACGGATGATCGTCCTCCACGCCAACTGGTCCCACGGCTCGCTCCATGTCTGGGGAGAGGACGCGGGACGCTTCGCGCAGGCGCAGGCCTCGGGCGCGGCGGCCGGCACGCATCCGTACGCCGCCGACGCGGCGTCGCTTCGCGCGGCGCTGAGGCCCGCCCTCGAGGCCGCCCGCGACGCGTCCGGCGGCGACGAGCGGATCGCGGGGGACGACGCGGTGCTCGAGGGCACGCTCTCGATCCTCATGCCGGTGGTCGAGCGCGCGACCGGGCAGCTCCCGATGCCGAGCGACCGCCTCGCCGCCCAGGACGAGGCCGCGGGCTTCGACGCCGAGCCCGAGGAGGCGCTGGTTCCCCTTGACGTGCCCGCGATCGTGCTCGACGCCCGCACCGCGTTCGCCCTCACGCGCACCCTCGATCCCGAGTCGAGCGCGGGCGGCATCGCGTGGGGCCACGACGCGAGGTGGTGGCAGGCCGTCGGCCGCTTCGCCGAGCACCTCATCGCCGACCAGCGCGTGATCCCCACGGTCGTGCAGGAGCGGTCGGGCGCCATGTTCGCCGCGTGGCGGCCGTGGCTTCACGATGCGCCGAACCACGCGCGCCTCACGTCGATCGTGCGGGGCACCCCGGCGATCGTCCGGGCGGCCGAGGGCGCGGGCGCGGCGGGTGCCGTGGTCGAGCAATCGATGGGCGCGTTCGTCGACGCCACCGTGCGCGACATCCTCGAGGCGGAGAGCTACGCCGAGGCCATCGAGGGCCGCGATCCCGAGCGGGACCCGCACGTCGCGTGGCTCGCGGGGCTCCTCGGGCGGCAGCACGCGGTCCACCAGCCCGCGGCGGTCGAGTCGAGCATCGTCCGCACGGCGCGCCAGTGGATCGCGAACCTCGAGGACGTCGGCGAGGGTCGCCAGATGCGGCTCCTGCTCCAGCTCCTCGAGCCGCCGCCGGAGCTCCTGCCCTCGGCGGACGGGCACGAGGACGACCACCCGTGGCGGCTGTCGTTCTCGCTGGTCTCGTCGGACAGCCCGCCGATCGTGGTCGACGCCGAGACGCTGTGGGCCCGCGCCTCGGGCGGCCGCGCGGGCAAGGGCCGGTCGACGCAGGAGACCCAGCAGCTGTGCGACCTGCTTCTGCAGGAGCTCGGCCGCGCCAGCCGCCTGTGCCCGAAGATCGAGGACGCGCTCGACGACGGCGCGCCCACCGGGCTCGACCTGACCACGAAGGAGGCGTACGAGTTCCTCCGCGACATGCGCCCCGTGCTCCAGGAGGCGGGCTTCGAGGTGCTGGTGCCCGACTGGTGGGGACAGACCGCCAGCCGCGTGGGCGCGCGCCTCATGATCGACAGCGAGGAGGCGCCGGCGGGCGACGGCCGCGGCGGCGGCATCGGCCTCCACAGCCTCGTCAACTACAGCTGGCAGATCGCGCTCGGCGACACCCCGCTCACGCTCGAGGCGTTCCAGGCGCTCGCGAAGAAGGGCATGCCGCTCGTCCGCATCAACGGGCGGTGGGTGGAGATCCGGCCCGAGGACCTCGAGCGCGGCGTCAAGTTCCTGAAGGCGAACGCCGGCGGCCAGGCCACGCTGGTCGAGGCGCTGCGGCTGGCGCACTCCGACGCCGCCGACGGCGCGCTGCCGGTGGTCGGCCTCGACACGAAGGGCTGGGTCGCGGAGGTGTTCGGCCCGGCCGACAGCACCGAGTCGATGCAGCTGGTCGACCAGCCCGAGCGGTTCCAGGGCTCGCTGCGTCCCTACCAGCGCGCCGGCGTCAGCTGGCTCGCGTTCCTCGAGCGCTACGGCATGGGTGCGTGCCTGGCCGACGACATGGGCCTCGGCAAGACGATCCAGCTCATCGCGCTGCTGCAGCACGAACGCCAGTCCGCGACCGAGGGCGAGCGCGTGGGGCCGACGCTGCTGGTGGCGCCGATGAGCGTGCTCGGCAACTGGCACCGCGAGCTCACGCGTTTCGCGCCCGAGCTGGTGGTGCACGTGCACCACGGGCTCGAGCGGCCGCAGGGCGACCGGTTCCTGCACCTGGCGCAGCGCGCGGACGTGGTGGTGACCACCTACGCGCTGGTCACGCGCGACAAGGACGCGCTGAACCAGGTCGAGTGGCGCCGGGTGGTGCTCGACGAGGCGCAGCACATCAAGAACCCGCCGACGAAGCAGACCGCGGCGATCCGCGCGCTGCGCACGAAGTTCCGCGTGGCGCTCACGGGCACGCCCGTCGAGAACCGGCTCACGGAACTCTGGTCGATCATGGAGTTCTGCTGCCCCGGCTACCTCGGCACGCAGAACGACTTCCGCAAGCGGTTCGCCCTGCCCGTCGAGCGGCACCGCGACAAGCGCCAGGCCGAGCGCCTGCGGCAGCTGGTGAGGCCGTTCATCCTGCGCCGGCTGAAGACCGACCCGAAGGTCATCACCGACCTCCCGCCGCTGGTCGAGACGCGCCAGCAGATCCCGCTCACCCCCGAGCAGGCCTCGCTCTACGAGCAGGTGGTGAACGACATGCTCAAGCGCGTCGACCAGGCCGAGGGCATCCGCCGCCGCGGGTTGGTGCTGAGCGCGCTGGTGAAGCTGAAGCAGATCTGCAACCACCCCGCGCACTTCCTGCGCGAGGGCATGCCGCAGGCCGCGCCCGAGGAGGACGAGGGCGCCGAGGGCGTCGCCGGCGACCAGCCCGCCGAGCGGCGCATCGTCGTGCCCGCCGGCGTGGCGCGCGCCGAGCGGCTGAGCGCCCGAAGCGGAAAGAGCATCCGCATGATGGAGATGCTCGAGGAGGTCGTCGCCTCCGGCGACCGCGCGCTGATCTTCACGCAGTACCGCCAGATGGGCCACCTGCTCGTGCAGATGATCCGCCAGGACCTCGACCGCGAGGCGCTCTTCCTGCACGGCGGCACGCCGCAGGCGAAGCGCGAGCAGCTGGTGCAGCGATTCCAGAGCGAGGACCCCGCGGCGCCGATCTTCGTGCTCAGCCTCAAGGCGGGCGGCGTCGGCCTGAACCTGACCGCGGCCAACCACGTGTTCCACTACGACCGTTGGTGGAACCCCGCGGTCGAGAACCAGGCCACCGACCGCGCGTTCCGCATCGGGCAGCTCCGCACCGTCAACGTGCACAAGATGATCACGGTCGGCACGCTCGAGGAGCGC
>CAYSFS010000060.1:0-14496 GCA_964430235.1 uncultured Chitinophaga sp.
GAACGACGATGGCCGGAATCAAGCAGCCGAGCGACAAGAGCCACTTCCTGCTCCCCGACCTGGGCGAGGGCCTCGCCGAGGCCGAGCTCATCTCGTGGAAGGTGAAGCCCGGGGAGACCGTCAAGGAGAGCCAGACGCTCGCCGAGATGCAGACCGACAAGGCGCTGGTGGAGGTGCCCTCGCCGTGGGCGGGCACCGTCACCGAGCTCTGCGGCAAGGCCGGCGAGATCATCAAGGTCGGCGCGGTGCTCGTGCGCTACGGCGCCGCCGGTGCGCCCGGCAAGCAGGCGGCGCCGGCCTCCGGGACGTCGTCGAACGGCACCTCGGGCGCGGCATGCCTTTCCTCGCAGGTCGCCGCGGGCGCGCCCGGGTCGGGCGAGGACCAGGGCACGGTCGTCGGCACGATGAGCGGCACCCTGACCGTGAGCGACCGCTTCGCGCGCCGCGCGCCCGAGGCAGCCGCCGCCACGCGCGACGGCAAGGCGCTCGCCACCCCGGCCGTGCGGCGGATCGCGCGCGAGCTCGGCATCGACATCCAGCGCGTGCCCGGCAGCGGCCGCGGCGGCCGCGTCACCGCGAGCGACGTCGAGTCGTTCGCGGGGGCGGGGGCCGGCGCCGCGCCCGCGGCGGGCGGCTTCGCCCCGCGTGCCGCGACCATCGCCCCCGGCAGCGTGTACATCGACCCGCAGGGCGTCGTGCAGCGCGTGCCCTTCCGCGGAGTGCGCCGCAAGATCGCCGAGAGCCTCGACCGCAGCGTGCGCACCACCGTCCACTTCACCGTGGTGGACGAGGCGGACGTCACGGCGCTCGACGCCAAGCGCAAGGAGTACGGCCGCGTGACGGGGCAGAAGCTGAGCATGCTGCCCTTCATCATGACGGCGATCTGCAAGGCATTGCGCAAGCACCCGACGCTCAACGCGATCACCGACGACGCCAACAACGAGATCCTCGTGAAGGGCCCGGTGAACCTCGGCTGCGCCGTGGACACCGACAACGGCCTGATGGTCCCGGTCATCCGCGACGCGGGCGCGAGGAGCCCGGTGGAGCTCGCCGCCGAGGTGAAGCGCCTGGCGGCCGCGTGCAAGGACCGCACGATCAAGCGCGAGGAGTCGCTCGGCGGAACGTTCACCATCTCGAACGTGGGCAGCTACGGCGGCATGTTCGCGACGCCGGTCATCAACTACCCCGAGGTCGCCATCCTCGCCGCCGGCCGCGCCAAGGAGCGCGTCATGGTCAAGGACGGACGGTTCTACGCGGGCCTGTCGCTGCCGCTCTCCCTCAGCTGCGACCACCGCGTGGTGGACGGCGCCGAGGGGGCGCGGTTCCTGAACACCGTCGTCGGATTGCTCGAGAATCCGGAACATTTGATCTAAGCCACCGCTCGCCCCGGCCGATGCACTCCGCGATCCGGACCACCCCATGAACCAGCTCGCCACCGAACTCCTCAAGAAGATCGAATCCAAGACCGCCACCGTCGGCATCGTCGGCCTCGGCTACGTGGGCCTGCCGCTCTCGGAGGCCTGCCTCCGCGCGGGCTTCAAGGTGGTCGGCTTCGACATCGACCGCCGGAAGATCGACTGCATCAAGGCGGGCACGCCCTACATCCACCACCTCGGGCAGGAGTTCTTCGACTACCTGAAGGGCAACGCCGGCTTCCTGGGCACCACCGACCCGAAGGACCTGCAGAAGGCCGACGCCGTCCTGCTGTGCGTGCCGACGCCGCTCGGCCACCACAAGGAGCCCGACCTCTCGTTCGTGCTCGATTCGACGAAGCTCGTGGCCGGCGTCCTGCGCAAGGGCCAGCTGGTGGTCCTCGAGAGCACCACGTACCCCGGCACCACGCGCGACGAGATGGGCCCCATCCTCGACGCCACCGGCATGAAGCGCAACGAGGACTACTTCCTCGCCTACAGCCCCGAGCGCGAGGACCCGGGCAGCGCGAAGTTCAGCGCGGCCACCATCCCCAAGCTCGTCGGCGGCACCGACGAGGTCTCGGGCAAGCTCGCCTTCGCGCTCTATTCGCGCGTGGTGAAGCAGGCGCACTTCGTCTCGAGCGCCGAGGTCGCCGAGACGGCCAAGCTCCTCGAGAACATCTTCCGCGCGGTGAACATCGCGCTCGTCAACGAGATGAAGACCGTCCTCGCGGACATGAACATCGACGTGTGGGAGGTCATCGCGGCCGCCAGCACCAAGCCGTTCGGCTTCATGCCGTTCTACCCGGGTCCGGGCCTCGGCGGCCACTGCATCCCGATCGACCCCTTCTACCTGACGTGGAAGGCGAAGGAGATCGGCCGCTCCACGCGCTTCATCGAGCTCGCCGGCGAGGTGAACACGGCGATGCCGCACTACGTCATCGAGCGCACGCAGGGCGCGCTGAACGACGACCGCAAGAGCATGAAGGGCGCGAAGGTCCTCGTGATCGGCGTGGCCTACAAGAAGAACATCGACGACTCGCGCGAGAGCCCCAGCGCCGAGATCATCGAGCTCCTGCGCGACCGCGGCGCCGAGGTCTGCTACCACGACCCGCACATCCCGACGTACCCGTCGATGCGCAAGTACCGCATCGACCTCAAGAGCGTCGCGCTCACGCCCGACACCCTGCGGTCGATGGACTGCGTCCTGATCCTCACGGACCACGACGCGGTCGACTACGGCGCGCTCGCCGAGCACGCCGTGCTGGTGGTCGACACGCGCAACGCGATGGCGCAGGTGCCTGCGGCCCGCCGCAAGGCGCGCGTGGTCAAGAGCTGAACGTGGGCACGTCCGGCGCGCAGGACCTGTTCGAGTGGCGGGTCCTGCGCGCCGGCGGCTTCCGCCTCGACGGCGGGGGCATGTTCGGGATCATCCCGAAGTCGATGTGGTCGAGGTGGGCGGAGCCCGACGCGGAGAACCGCATCGGGCTCGCGATGAACTGCGTGCTGCTCGAGCGGCCCGGTGCGGGCCCCGGCGGGCGACCGCTGCGCGTCCTGGTCGAGTGCGGCGCCGGCGGCAAGTGGGGCGAGAAGGAGCGCGCGATCTACGCGTTCGAGGCCGCCCCCGACGGATCCGTGCGGACCGTGGAGCATGCGCTGGCGGAGGCCGGCATCGCGCCCGCGTCGATCGACCACGTCGTGCTGACGCACCTGCATTTCGACCACGCGGGCGGCCTCACGCGCCTTGGCCCGGGAGGGGAACCCGAGCCCGTGTTTCCCGACGCGCGCATCCACGTGCAGCGCGGCGAATGGGAGGACGCGCTCGCGAACCGCAGCACGATGACGCGCACGTACCTGCGCACCCACCTGGACCCGGTGGCGCGGCAGGTGGTCCTTCACGACGGCGCGTCCGAGCCGCTCCCCGGTCTGCGGCTCATCCCGGCCCCGGGCCACACGTGGCATCACCAGGCCGTGGCGTGGCACGACGCGCACGGCACCGTCTGCTTCCCGGGCGACGTGATGCCCACCGTGCACCATGCGCACCCGGCCTCGAGCCTGGGCTACGACATGCTGCCCTACGACACCATGCTCACGAAGCGCACGCTGCTCGGGCGCGCGGACGCGGGCCACTGGCGGCTGGTGCTCGACCACGAGCCCGGCGAGTGCGTCATCCGCCGCCCGGTATCCTCCTGACTCCCGGCGCGCGCGCGACCGGGACACCCAGGAGGCCACCATGAAGCGCTCGTCGGTCCGCTCGCTCGTCATCCTCAACGGCTGCCTGCTGGCCGCGCTCGGCGCGGTCACGTTCGGCCCCGCCGCCGTCGCCCAGCTGCGCCCGCGATCCACCTACAGCATGGCCGCGGGCACCGTCAACGGCATCGTGCAGGGCGTCGTCTACATCAACGACGAGACCACCAACGAGGTCGTCGCGCTGAGCTGGTACGAGAACCAGAAGCGCCTCGTCGGACTCGGCTACCGCAACATGTCCATGGACGCGGCGCAGGCCGCGCAGAACCGGTGACCACCGGGAAAGGCGCCCCCATGCAGCAGAACGAATCCGCGCGTCCCGCGTCCGACGGCTCCGCCACCTCGCGCATCGTGCTGGTCGCCACCGCGATCGTGCTCGCGGCGCTCACCATCATCCAGGCCGGACGCATCGACCTGAACGCCGCCCACGCGGGCACCGCCAATGCGGGCCCGCAGGGCTCGTCGATGGTCACCATCGACTCGGGCCTGGGTCCGAAGGAGCGCCCCTACGAGAGCCTGTGGGTGCTCGACGGGCGCGGCGAGATGCTGTTCATCTACTACGTCGAGAACGCGAACGCGGGCGAGAAGGCGCTGCTCCTGCGGCAGGTGATCTTCCTTCCCGACCTGTTCCGCAAGGCCCGCGGCGGCTGACGCGCACGCGATGCGCGGCGTCGACGCCATCATGGCCGCGCGCCGCGCGGAGTCGTTCACGAAGCGGTCCATCAAGGCCGCGTCGAAGCGGCAGGCGCTGCGCTGCGCCATGTCGATGCTGGACCTGACCACGCTCGAGGGCAAGGACACCCCCGAGAAGGTGCGGGCGCTGTGCCGCAAGGCACGGCAGCCGGTCGACCTGCCGGCGGGCGCGAAGCCCCTGGACCCGCCGATGCCCCCGGTCGCGGCGGTCTGCGTCTACCCGACGATGGTGCCCGTGGCGCGCGAGGCGCTCGCGGGCAGCACGGTGCGCGTGGCGGCGGTCGCCACGGGCTTCCCGAGCGCGCAGTACCCGCTCGACGTCCGCCTGCGCGACTGCGCCGACGCCATCGCGGCCGGCGCCGACGAGATCGACATGGTGATCAGCCGCGGGCTGTTCCTCTCGGGGCGGCTCGACGAGGTCGCGCGCGAGATCCGCGAGACGCGGGCCCTGTGCGCCCGGCCGCCCGCGGGCCGGCCCGCGCACCTCAAGGTGATCCTCGAGACCGGCGAGCTCGAGACGCTCGACAACGTGCGTCGCGCGAGCGACCTCGCCATCGAGGCGGCGTGCTCGGTGCCCGGGATCCCGCAGCCGACGGACGGCGAGGTGTTCATCAAGACCTCGACCGGGAAGGTGCAGCCCGCCGCCACCATGCCCGTCACGCTCGTCATGCTCGAGGCGATCCGCGACGCATTCATGGCCTCGGGCATCCGCGTCGGCATGAAGCCCGCGGGCGGCATCCGCACGGCGAAGCAGGCGATCGCGTACCTCGTGATGGTCAAGGAGACGCTCGGCGACGAGTGGCTCTCGCCGCACCTCTTCCGCTTCGGCGCCAGCGCCCTCGCCAACGACATCGCCCGCCAGCTGCTGCGCATGGAGTCGGGCGTCTACTCGGCGGCGTACGACGTCACCGAGGCGTGACCGCGGGCCTCGACCGCGCGGCCCAGAACGCGCGCAGCATGGTCGCGAACTCGTCGCCCTCCGCGGCGGCGGCGCTCGCCAGCTCGGCGTGCACGTGACGCGCCTCGTCGGCGGAGCCGTCCAGCTCGTTCAGCCAGCGCTTGGTGGCCCGCAGGGCTTCCGGACCCTTTGACGCGAGCGAGTCCGCGATCGAGTCGACGTGCGCCGCGAGCGACCCCGCGTCCGCCGCGCAGTGCGTGGCGAGCCCCGCGCGCACCGCGGACGGGCCGTCGAGCATCTCGCCGCCGAGCGTCACGTGGCGCGCCCGCCCGTGGCCTGCGTTCGCCGTGAGCGCCGGCAGCGTCACGGCGGGGCTGACGCCGATCCGGTGCACCGGGTACCCGAGCTGCGCGTCGGGCGCCGCCACCACGAAGTCGCAGCCGGCGAGCAGCGCGCATCCTCCGGCGGCCGCGGTGCCTCGGACCTCGGCGACCACCGGCACCGGCAGCGTGCGGAGCGCGCGCACGGCGCGCGAGAGCTCGTGCACGTAGGCGCGCAGGGTGCCTGGCCGCTCGACGCACGCCCCGAGGTCGAAGCCCGAGCAGAACGACGGGCCCTCGGCCCGGAGCACGACGACGTCGGCGCCCTTCGCGTTGCCGTCTGCTCCGAGCAGGCGACCGTCGGCCGCGAGCGCGGCGACGAGCAGGCGTTCGTGCAGCGCGGCGAACATCGCCTCGCCGAGCGCGTTGCGGCGCGCCGGGTCGCAGAGCGTGATCTCGAAACGCCGATGGTGGCATGCGCTCCGCGCGAGCATGGCTGGACCCGGAACGTACACGAATCGCGGGGATTCCCGAACCGGAGCGATCCCCGTTCGTAATGACGGGCGTCGGGGCATCGCACCGCAGTGCCTCGGCAAGCACCCTGCCCGTCCACACACAGGGTGGGGCGCATGGCCCGGAAGGTCCGGAGTCATGCGCCTATTTTTGCGCGATGCGCACGCACAGCCCGGCCACGCGGCCGACGACGGACCGCATCGCGTCCACCATCTCGTCGAGCGGCATCGGCCGCGCGTCGGCCGGGCGGAGCGCATGCTGCTCGGGGAGCTGCGGAAGGTGGATGAAGCCCGCGAACGCGGGCGCGCCGGTCCGCGCGCGCCGCTCGAGCACGTGGAACATCACCTCGTTGCAGAGGAACCGGCCGGGGTCCGACGAGCACGCGGCGGGGATGCCCTGCGCGCGGACCGCGGCCAGCAGGTCGTTGACCGGCAACGCGGCGGCGTGCGAATCGGGCGCACCTTCCGCCACCGGCGTCGCCCGCGCCACCACGCCCGCGTTGTCCGCGATCGGGTACTCGCGTGCGTTGAACGCGACCCGCTCGATGCTCACCGCGCCGCGCGTGCACGCCTCGCCGAGGAGGAGCACGGCGTGCGGGCGGTGCGCGTCGATGGCCCCGTCGAGGCGCCGGCGCGCGGAGCCCGCCCCCGTCCCGCCCACCACGGGGAGGACGCATGCGGCGACCGCGGCCGCGGGCCAGCGGAGCGCCGCGACCGCCCGGGCCACCAGCATCGAGGGATTGACCGGGCTCCCGCCGAACGGCTCGAACCCGGTCACGAGGATGCGGGCGAAGCCTGGATCGTGGCGAGGGGCCGTCACGCCGGAAGGCTATCGCGCCATGCGCCGGTCGATGCTAGAACATGGCCGTGGCGACGCCCCTGCATCACGCGGTCATCCCGGTCCTGGCCGTCGCGCCGCTCGCGCTCGCGGCCGTGGCCGCGGTCACGGTGCTCGCGATCGTCGGGCTGTGGCTGATGGTGACCTACAACGGCCTCGTGTCCCGCCGCGTGCGCGTGCAGAACGGCTTCGCGCAGATCGACGTCCAGCTGCGCAGGCGGCATGACCTGGTGCCGAACCTCGTGGCGACCGTGAAGGGCGCGATGGCGCACGAGCGGCAGACGCTCGAGGCCGTGACGCAGGCCCGCGCCGCCGCCGTGGCGGCCGAGCGGCGCGCCAGCGCGGCCGGGGGCAGCGACGCGGCCGC
Source organism: uncultured Chitinophaga sp. (assembly GCA_964430235.1). GTDB lineage: Bacteria > Planctomycetota > Phycisphaerae > Phycisphaerales > SM1A02 > UBA966. Next base: position 7,288 of record CAYSFS010000060.1, read on the forward strand.
CACCGGCGCGCTCGCCGGCGCCGAGGGCGCGCTCGCGGCGGCGCTCGGCCGGCTCATGATCGTGATGGAGCGCTACCCGGAGCTCAAGGCGAACGCCTCGGCGCTGCAGCTCCAGGAGGAGCTCGTGAGCACCGAGAACCGCATCGCGTTCGCGCGGCAGGCATACAACGACGCCGTGATGACCTACAACACGCGGCTCGCGGTCTTCCCCGACCTGCTGGTCGCGCGGCTCTTTTCGTTCATGCCCGCCGCGCTCTTCGAGACGGACGACGCCTCGCGCGCGCTTCCGGCCGTCGATTTCGGCGCGAACCGCGCCTCCTGACCCATGTCGAGCGAACGCACGCTCGAGCGCGCGATGCAGGATGCCCGGTCCGGCCGCCTCGAGTCCGCGATCGCGTCCGTTCGAACGCTGCTCCGCGTGCAGCCGCGCAACGCCGACGCGCTGCAGGTGCTCGGCCTCCTGCTGACGCAGAACGGCCGGCAGGAGCAGGCCGTCATGCAGCTCGAGCGGGCCGTCGCCATCGCGCCGCGGGTCGCCGGGTATCGCAACAACCTCGGCAACGCGCTGATGGCTGCGACGCGCAACCGCGAGGCGGCCGAGCAGTTCCGCGCGGCCATCGATCTCGACCCCGGCTATGCGCGCGCGCATCTGGGCATGTCGTTGGCCCTGATGGGGCTGCGCGACTCCGACGGCGCGCATGCCGCCTGCATGGCGGGGCTCTCGATCCGCCCCGACTGGCCCGAGATGGCGATCAGCGCGGGGGCCGCGCTCGAGGCCGGGGACCGCATGGACGAGGCCGTGGAGTTCCTCGGTGCTCAGGTCGCGCGCCATCCCGATCACCGGCCGCTGCGCACCCGGTACTTGTTCGCGCTGAACTACCCGTCGATTCCCGCCCGCGAGGTCGCCGCGGCGCACCGCGCGTTCCATGACGAGGTCCGGCGCGCGGCGCAGGAACCCCCGGCGCGCCAGCCCGACCCGGCGCGCCCCTTGCGGATCGGGATCCTCTCGGGCGACCTCCGCACGCACTCCGTGGCGTTCTTCGCCGAGCCGATCCTGGGCACGAAGCCGCGAGGCGACTCGATCACGTGCTTCGCGACCGATCCGCGCGCACCCGGCGACCCCATGACGAAGCGGTTCATGGACGCCTCGGACGGCTGGGTCGAGTGCGCCCTCATGGACGACGCGGCGCTCGACGCCGCGATCCGCGAACGCGGCATCGACGTGCTGGTCGAGCTCTCGGGGCACTCGAGCGGCGAACGGCTGTCCGCCCTCGACCGCAAGCCCGCGCCCGTCATCGTGACCGCGATCGGGTACCCGAACACCACCGGGCATCCCGCGGTCGACCTCCGCATCGTCGACTCGGTGACCGACCCCCCGGGAAGCGACGACGCGTGCACCGAGCGCCTCGTGCGCATCGACCCGTGCTTCCTGTGCTACCGGCCGCCGGCGTCCGCCCCGGAACCCGCGCTGCCGCCCGCGGACGCCCCGTTCACGTTCGGTTCGTTCAACCTCACCTCGAAGGCGGGGCCCGAGACGCTCGCCCTGTGGGCGGGCGCGCTGCGGGCCGTCCCGGGGTCGCGCCTCCTCGTGAAGTCGCGCTCGATGGGCGATGCATCGGCGCGCGCACGGCTCCTGGCGCGGCTTGCGGCGGCGGGAATCGACGCCTCGCGCGTGGAGGTCGTCCCGTTCACGAGGGCGATCGACGAGCACCTTGCGCTCTACGCGCGCGTGCACGTGGCGCTCGACACCACGCCGTACAACGGGACGACCACCACCTGCGAGGCCCTGTGGATGGGCGTCCCGGTGGTGACCCTCGCGGGCGATCGACATGCGGCGCGCGTCGGCGCCAGCCTGCTCGCGGCCGGCGGCCTGCCGGAGCTGGTGGCGCGGGACGCCGCGTCGTACGTGCGCATCGCGGCGGGGCTCGCGGAGGACCGTGCGAGGCTCGTGGCGCTGCGCACCGGGCTGCGCGCGGCGCTGCGCGGGTCGGCGCTCATGGACGAGCCCGCGTGGGGCGCACGCTTCCACGGGGCGCTGCGCACGGCATGGTCGCAATGGTGCGGGCGCGCCCGCGCAGGAGGTGCATGACGATGGCGATGGACTTCTTCGAGAGCCAGGAGCGCGCGAAGCGCAACACGGGCGTGCTGGTCGCGCTCTTCGTCGTGGGCGTGGTGGCCACGGTCGCGTCGGTGCACCTCCTGCTCTCGTTCACGGTCGGGCGCGGGAACCCCTTGGACCCGCGCATGCTCCTGCTGGCCGGGGGGTCGGTGGGCGCGGTCGTCCTCGTCGGGACGCTCGTGAAGCAGGTGCAGATGTCGCACGGCGGTCGTGCGGTGGCCGAGGCGCTCGGCGGGCGGATGATCGACCCCGGCTCGCGCGACCCGTCGGAGCGGAAGATCCTCAACATCGTCGAGGAGATGGCCATCGCCTCGGGCATGCCCGTCCCGCCGGTCTACGTGATGGACGACGACGCCATCAACGCGTTCGCCGCGGGCAACTCGCCGAAGGACGCGGTGATCGGCGTGACGGCCGGGTGCATCCGCGAGCTCGACCGAGACGAGCTGCAGGGCGTGGTGGCGCACGAGTTCAGCCACGTCTTCCACCAGGACATGCGCCTGAACATGCGGCTGGTCGCGTGGCTCGGCGGCATCTTCGCCATCTCGATGGTCGGCCGCGTCATCCTGCGCTCGATGCGCGGCGCGCGGTCCTCGCGCGGGAAGGACAACGGCGCGGCCGCCGCGGCCATGCTCGGCATCGGGCTGTTCCTGATCGGGATCGTCGGCTATTTCTTCGGCCGCGTCATCCAGAGCGCCGTCAGCCGCCAGCGCGAGTACCTCGCCGACGCGAGCGCCGTGCAGTACACGCGCAACCCGGAGGGCATCGCCGGGGCGCTCGAGCGCATCGGTCGCTCGGCCGCGGGAAGCCGCGTGTCCGCGCCGGCCGCCGCCGAGTTCAGCCACTTCTTCTTCGCGGACGGGGTCGCGGCGCTCTTCTCCACGCACCCGCCGCTCGAGGAGCGCATCCGGCGCATCCGCGGGCTGCGGCTGCCCGCGGGCACGGGTGCGCCCGTCGCGATCGGCGCCGCCCCGGGCGGCGGGACCCCGGCGCGGACGGCCCCGGCCCCGGGAGCGGCCGCGGCGTTCGCCGGCGCGACGGTCGAGGCGGACCGGGTGCGCACCGCACGCGCCGAGATCGGCTCGCTCGACCCGACGCGGATCGAGGCGGCGCGGTCGCTCGTCGGGTCGATCGACCCACGCATGCTGGCCGCCGCGCACGAGCCGTTCGACGCGCGCGCGGCGGTCGTGCGGCTCCTGCTCTCGGCGGACCTCGGCGAGCGCATGCGGCAGCTCGCGATCGTGCGCGCGAACGACCGCGGGCTCGCCGAGGCCGCGGGAGCCCTCGCAGGATGCACGGTGCGCCCCGCGGATCGACTGCCGATCCTCGAGCTGTGCGCGCCGTCGATCGCGATGCTCGCCCCCGCGCAGTACGCGGCGTTCCGCGTCTCCCTCGCGCAGCTGATGGCGGCCGACGGCGAGCTCGACCGGGTCGAGTGGATGGTGCGCGTGGTGCTTCGCCAGGCGGTGGAGGGTCGCGGCGCCGCCCCGGTGCCGGACGGGCCCCGGCCGACCATCGACGATGCCGCGCTGGTCGCCTCGGTGCTCGCGTGGAGCGGTGCCGCCGACGCGGCCGCCGCCGGGCGCGCGTGGGCCGAGGCACGTGCCGCGGACCCCGGCCTGCCCCCCGAGCCCGTGCCTGCCGCGCGCTGCACGCTCGATGCGCTCGATGCCGCGCTTCGCGCGCTGGCGCAGTCCGGACCCGGGTTCAAGCGCCGCGTGGTGGATGCGTGCGTCGCCGCGGTCTCCGCGGATCGCCGCACCACGGTCGAGGAGGCGGAGCTGCTGCGCGCGATCTGCGCGTCGATCGGCGTGCCGATGCCGCCGATCGCGGGCGCGGCGGTCGCGTAGGAACGGTCAGGCGGCGCGAAGCGCCCGCGCCTCGCGTTCGCGTCGCCACGCGCGGATCGCCTCCGCGAACTGCAGCGCCACGCGTTCGGCGCACCACGCGTCCGGCGGGCGCGTGGGGTCGGGCATGGCAAGCGACGCGATCCAGGGGCCTTCGTCCGCGGCGTTCCATGCATCGACCGCCCGCAGCGCGGCGAGCGCGGATTCGTAGAACATGGGGTCACCGGAGATCGACCCCGGGTACTGCGTCGCGGGCGCCGCGACGACCAGCGGCAGCGACAGGTCGCCGGTGGGAACGATGACCGCGGCGCCGCACGGAAGCTCGCCGTCGAACTCCTGGCCGATCCGCTCCTGGAGGATGCGCTGCAGGCGGCGACCGAACCTGCGCGCGAACGCGCCATCGATGCCCGCATCGAGGTAGCCGAAGCCATTGGTCGGCACGAACGCCGCGTCCGCGGCGCATCCGTCCAGGAGCGGGCCGTCGACGATCGCCACGGCCGGGTCGTCGCCGAGCGCGTCGCGGAAGATCGCGGCGTGCGAGGGAATGCAGGTGCGCAGCTCGATGCGGCCGAGCCAAGGCGCCCGCGGGCCGTCGCGGGGCTCGTCATGTCCCCGCGGCCGGTCCGTGCGTGCGCCCATTCCTCACCTCCTCGACGTTGCTCGTGCCCCGCGCGGCACGCCTTCTCTCCGTGCCGCGCGGGGACAGGACCACGGTCGATTCCCGGCCGCGAAGGTCAAGCGCGGTGCGCCGCGGATTGCGACGGATGAAGGGGAAATGTCCGGATATCGGCGGCGTGGCCGGAACGGACGGCCTCAGCGGCGGCGGCGCCGCGCGGGGGCGGGCGCCGCGGAGACCCCGGCCGCGGGGCGCGCCGCGCCCCCGGCCGCGCCGCCCCGCTGGGCCTGCACCTGCGCCGCGAGCTTCCGTGCCGTCTCCTCGGCCGCCTGCTGCAGTGCGTCGGCACGCTTCAGCGCGAGCTCGAAGTGCTCGACGGGGGCGCCCTGCAGGAAGGCCGCCGCAAGGGCCGCCTCGCGGCTGAACGCCGCGATCCGCAGCTGGCGCGACACCGTGTCGACCCACATCGCACGGATGCCGAGGTCGGCCGCGAGCTCGAGCGCCGCGCGCAGGCGCAGGTCGTTGATGTCGGCGCCGCCCGTCATCAGCTCGGCGACGTACCGCGCCGCGGCCATGGACGGGTCGTGGTTCTCCTCCTGGCGGCGCTTGTTCATCTCCTCGCTCTGCGCGCGGATCAGGTCGAAGTCGTTGATTCTCACCGGGATCTCGGTGCCGTTGAGGTTGATCCTCCGGTTCCCGGCGATCGCGAGCGACGCGGCGAGCGCGCGACCGTCGCGGATGGCGTCGGCCGAGAAGCAATCCATGACCGGCGAGGCATCGATCCCCGCGTGCTCGCCCTTGTCCCACTTGATCTGCTTCGACTCGGCCTCGCCCTCGACGCGCGAACCCTTGAGCCCGAGCTGCCAGAGCGTCCACATGATGGCCTGGATGCGAGGGTCGGTCGGTGCGATGCCCTGCGTGGTCGTGCCCTCGTGCGCGAACATCGTGAGGATCGCCGGCAGCGGCGGCGGCTGGTTCCCGGCGTGCATGCGCCGGTACACCTGCGACGCGAGCCACATGAACGGCTCGCGGTCCTGGGGCTGCAGCTCGATCGTGGCGCCGTTGAGGGTATAGCTCGGCATGGGGCGTCCGAGGTTACTTCACGGGCACCATGCGCACGCTTCGCAGGTTGATGAAGGAATCGCCCGCCTTGCGCTTCGCCTTCACCGCGAACTCACACGGGCCCGCCGGGAGCGCGATGCGCCCGAGCGGCACGACGGCGAAGTCCCCCCATCCCGAGCGCCCGGGGAGCTCGGCGGCGCCCCGGGCGACCTCCGCGCCCCCGGCACGCACGATCCACTCGGCGGTGCCGCCGCACTCGGCGCTCGCGGCGTAGTCGAGGGTCGCGTCGAACGTGCCCGCGGCCGGCACCGAGACGGGCCAGCGGGCCTCGCTCGCCATGTCGCGCCACCAACCGAGGTTTGCGAATCGGTCCTCGTACTGGATGCTGCCGGTGACCACCGCGTCGGCGGCCATGCACGCGAGGGAGCCGTCGGCCGCGGGCACGACGGCGAATGGCGTGACCACGGGCGTGCCCTTGAGGTCGATGCGCACGACCGTGCAGTCCGGGTCCGCGGGCGTCGCGCCGAGCCCCGAGACGACGATCGCGCCCGCGTCCTGCTTCGCCGTGGGCGTGCGGTCCGTCGCGCCGAGGACCCGTGCGCCCCACGCCGCGTTCGAGATCCCTTCGAGCCGCAGTGAGCCGTCGGCCGGCCAGTCGAAGACGTGGAGGTAGAGCCGGGTGACGTCCCTCCACTCGCCCCTCAGGCTTCGCATGGTGGCGCGTCCCCACGGCAGCTTCCTCGTGAAGGGAGACGCCTGGGTGCCGCGGATCGACTCGCCGTTCACGCGCATCCACTCGCCGATGCGCCCGAGGCGCTCGACCGACTCCTGCGGGATGGTGCCGTCGCCCTTGGGTCCCACGTTCAGGAGGAAGTTCCCGCCCTTCGACGCGATGTCGCAGAGCATGCGGATCATGACCTGCGCGCTCTTCCAGTTGCCGTCCGACGCCTTGTACCCCCAGGTGTCGTTCATGGTCATGCAGGTCTCCCAGTCCTTGCCGGGCATGCCGTTCGGGGGGATGGTCTGCTCGGGGGTGCCGTAGTCGCCGCGCGCGTGCTCGTCGGCGGTGAAGCCCTCCATGCCTGCGCGGCCGCTGTCGACGCGGTTGTTGACGATGATCCGCGGCTGCAGCGAGCGCACGAAGTCGTCGGTCCTCTTGCCCCAGTCGTGGTTCCAGGTGCCTTCCCACTCGCCGTCGAACCACAGGATGCCGATGTCGCCGTAGTTCGTGAGGAGTTCGCGCAGCTGCGCGAACATGAAGTCGACGTAGCGCGGGAACGACTTCGGGTCCATCGGCCGCGCGTCCCACTCCCGGCGGGGCTGGTAGTCCGGGTGGTGCCAGTCCATGATCGAGTGGTACCAGCAGATGCGGAGCCCCTCTGCGCGCACCGCGTCGGCGAGTTCCCTCATGATGTCGCGGCGGAACGGCGTGGCCATCACGTCGTAGTCGCTTGCCTCGCTGTTCCACAGCGCGAACCCGTCGTGGTGCTTGGTCGTGATGACCACGTAGCCCATGCCCGCGTCCTTGGCGATGCGCGCCCATTCGCGTGCGTCGAACTTCACGGGGT
>CAYSFS010000061.1:0-14265 GCA_964430235.1 uncultured Chitinophaga sp.
CCATCCCGCAGTCGATGAACGTCACGCGCCCGTCGTCGTGGACGAAGATGTTCCCCGGGTGCGGGTCCGCGTGGAAGAAGCCGAGCTCCAGGGTCTGGCGGAAGACGGCGCGGGCGCCGTTGGCGATGATCTTCTGGCGGATCTCGAGCGGAATCGACTGGTACGGCGTGCGCGCCAGCAGCCGTCCCTTGACGCGCTCGATCGTGAGCACCCCCGGCGTCGTGGCCTCCCAGTAGACGTGAGGGAAGCTCACACCCGGGTCGTCGGCGAACGAGCGGCGCATGCGGTCGGTCGAGCGCGCCTCGATGGTGAGGTTGGTCTCGCGGCGCAGCTCCTCGCGGAACTCCTCGACGATCTCGGTGGGGCTGAAGCCCGACTGCGCGAGCCGGTCCTCGGTCAGGCGGGCGACGAACGCCAGCGCCTCCATGTCGGCCTCGATCTGGTCGGCGGCGTCCGGGCGCAGCAGCTTGATGACGACCTCGCTGCCGTCCTTCCAGATCGCCGAGTGCACCTGGGCCATGCTGGCGGCTGCCATCGGCTCGGGGTCGATCCACTGGAAGAGCTCGTCGGTGCGGCCCTTCAGCTGCTCGTCGAGCGCCGCCCGCACCCGGTCGAACGGGATCTTCGGGCAGTCGGCTTGCAGCTTGGCGAACTCGTCGGCCAGCGAGTCGGGGATGAGGTCCCGCCGCGTGGAGAGGATCTGGCCGATCTTGATGAACGTCGGCCCCAGCTCCTCCATGGCCTTGCGCAGGCGCACCTCCATGGGCGCCGACGACAGGTCCGTCGTCCCGTCCCGGCTGTAGAGCCAGTCGGCGTTCGCCTTGCGGAGCGGGGCGAACCCGCTCTTGGCCACGAAGCTCGCGAACCCGTACCGCGCCAGCACCCCGAGCACCTCGCGGTACCGCTGGGCGTTCTTGAGGCGCCGTGCGATCGGGATCTCCATCGCGCTGTTCATGGCGGGGATGCTAACGGCACGCCCGCGCGACCGACGCGTTCATCGGTACGCCGAGATGCGTCGCACCGCGGCCTGCGCCGAGGGCGGGGCGCCCTTCGTGGCGGCCTCGAGGGTGCCCGGCTCGCGACGGGCCTCCTGGAGCAGCTTGCCGAGCTGCGCGTCGAGCGCGAACTTCCAGCGCTGGAAGAACGCCTCGAGGTCGTGGCGGCTGAACCGGCTCATGGGGTCGTTGAGCCCGCTCTGCGCGATCGCCCACTCGATGAGCTTGCCGTGCGCGTCGAAGCGGTAGAGCGCCAGCACGAACTCGAGCCGGCGGCGCAGCGGGACGAACGGGTCGGTCGCCGTGTCCGGCAGCTTGACCATCAGGTCCTCGGGCTTGCGCTTGGAGATCTCGCCGAGCCATCCCGAGTCCGCCTGCGCGTGCAGGTCCGCGAGCGTCGGGGCGCCCGGCAGCACGTCGCCTCCGTCCGCGTGCTCGAGCTCGGCCATGCTCGCGAGGACGGTCTTCTCGCCCACGCCGGGGAAGCGGATCCAGATGCGCCGGTCGGGCCGACCGTCGCGCGTGATGACCTCGATCTTGGCGATCGACCCCACGCCCCACTCGGGGCGCTTGCAATGGCGGACCTTCTCGCCGATCTTGAATGACGTCGTCTGCATCGATGGGCCCATCGCGGGGCACGGCCGTCCGCCGCACCACCCCAGGCATCCTGTGCTCCGAGAGCCGTTACAGTGTAGCGCATGGGACGCGTCGTCAAGCTCGTCTTCCTCGGGGACATCAACGGCGCCCCGGGCAAGGCGGCGCTCGAGCGGCACCTCCCGGCGCTCCGCGAGCGGTGGGCCCCGGACGTCGTCGTGGCGAACGCCGAGAACGCCCGCAACGGGTCCGGCCTGACGCCCGAGCTCTACCGCACGTTCCGGGGGTGGGGCATCGACGCGATCACCCTCGGCGACCACGTCTTCCGCGACCCCAAGGTCGTCTCGCTCCTCGAGCAGCCCGAGGAACCGGTCGCGCGCCCGGCGAACCTCTCGGTGCGCGCGCCCGGCAAGCGCTGGTCGCGGATCCCCGCATCCGGGAACCGCACCCGCGACATCTACGTGTGCACGGTGCTCGGGCGCATCTTCTTCCCGCTGCCCGCGAACGACCCCTTCGCCGCGGTGGACGAGGTGATGGCCTCGATCCCCGAGCGCCGCCCGATCGTGGTCGTCGAGGCGCACATGGAGGCCACGAGCGAGAAGGCCGCGATCGCCGCGCACTGCGACGGCCGCGCCGCGCTGGTGGTCGGCACGCACACGCACGTCCCGACGGCGGATGCCCGCATCCTCCGCAAGGGCACGGGGTTCATCACCGACGTCGGCATGTGCGGGCCGTACGACTCCGTGATCGGCCGCGACACCGACGCGGTGCTGCGCCACATGACCACGGGCCTGCCGGTGCACTACGAGATGGCGCAGGGCGACCCGCGCGTGTGCGGGGTGTTCGTCGAGATCAGCGAGGACACCGGGCTCGCGAACCGCATCGAGCGGGTCGAGCTCAGCTGACGGGCGTTCCCCATCCGCCGCCCCCCGGGGTCTCGATCTCGATCGCGTCGCCCGCGCCGAGCGCCACGCTCGTCGAGCCGTCGACCGGCTCGCGCGTGCCGTCGGCTCGGACGACGCGCTGCGTGCCGGCCATGCCCGCGCCGCCTCCTGCCGCGCCCGCGGGGCCTGCGCACCTTCGCTGCGCCACGACGCACGCCTCGCACGCGGCCAGCGCGCGGATGCGGCGCACCATGCCGTCTCCGCCGCGCTCGGCGCCCCGGCCGCCCGAGCCCTCGCGCACGCGCAGGACCTCCAGGCGCAGCGGCGACGTCCGCTCGAGCACCTCGGGGTCGGTGAGCCGGGTGTTGGTCATGTGCGAGTGCACGGCGTCGGGGCCCGGGGTGCCCTCGGCGGCGCCGGCGCCGCCGCCGAGCGTCTCGTAGACGGCGAATCCCGCGCCCGCGAGCGTCAGGCTGTTCATGGTGCCCTGGCTCTGCGCGACGGTCCCGAACGCGCCGAGCACGGCGTCCACCGTGCGCTGGCTCAGCTCGGTGTTGCCGGCGAACACGGCGGGGCAGCGCGCCGGATCCGCGTCGAACGGCGGGTTCAGCATGCCGTGCGGCACCGTGAGCCGCACGCCCCGGAGGAACCCCTCGTTGAGGGGCGCGCGCTGCTCGTCGAGAGGCTCGTCGAGGCCGGCGAGCACGCGGATCGCGTAGAGCACCGCGCTGCGCGTCACCGCCAGCGGTGCGTTCAGGGTGTCGGCGCGCACGCCGGCCGAGCCCGTGAAGTCGATCGCCAGCCCGTCGGCCTCCCGGTCGATGCGCACGAGGATGGGCGAGCCGTCGTCGAGGGCCTCGGCGTGGCGGAGGCCCGACGGCGGCACGCGTCGCGCGACGCCGAGCGTCCGGGCGGCGCTGCGCGCGAGCAATGCCTCCATCGCCTCGTGCAGCCGGGCCGCGCCCGCGAGGTCGGACGCGAGCGACTCGAGCCTTCGCGCGCCGAGTTCCGTGGCCTCGACCGCGGCACGCACGTCGTCCACGTTGAGCCCCGGGTCGCGGGAGGGCCAAGGCCCCTGCGCGAGCGCGGCACGGAGCGCATCCTCGCGGAGGACCCCGTCGTGCGCGACGGCCATCGGCGCGATCGCCACGCCCTCCTCGGCGAGCGACCGCGCGTCGGGCGGCATCGACCCGGCGCGCGTGCCCCCGACCTCGGCATGGTGCGCGCGCGCGGCGACGAACCCCAGGAGCGTGCCGTCGCGGGCGTGCACCGGGCGCACCACCGTGAGGTCCGGCAGGTGCGAGCCCCCGAACGCCGGATGGTTGACCAGCATGGTGCGCCCGGGCACGGACGCCACCCCCGGCATCAGGGCGCGGACGCACGCGCCCAGCGCGCCCAGGTGCACCGGGACGTTGGGCGCGTTGGCGCACAGCTCGCCCGCGGGAGTCACGACGCCGCACGAGAAGTCGAGGCGGTCGCGCACGTTCGGGCTGCGGGCGGTGGCCTGGAGCGCGGCGGCCATGTCGGCCGCGATCCCGCTGAGGCGCGCGGCCACCACGTCGACCGTCGCCTCGGGCGGGGCGCCCGGGGCGACGTGGTCAAGCGCGACTCCGCCGTCGCCCGTGGCGGCCGAGGCTCTCCAGCCCCCGGGGACCACGATCGTCGCGCCGGGCTCCTCGATCACGCACGGACCGTCGATCGGCGCGCCGTCCCATGCGCGTGCATCGCCCGCGCGGTGCACGCGCCGTGCGGGTCCGGCCGACGGGGCCGGGCGGGGAGCGCGCGACACCTCCGCCCGGACCGACTCCACCTCGAGCTCATGCGCCGATGCACCCGGCGCGAACCGCGCGTGCGCGGCGCGAAGGACGTGCGACGCGAGCCCGGCTTCGTCGGCCGTCCCCGGCGGCACGTCGACGTCGAGGGTGCCCGCGCGACCCGTGCGCCGCAGCGTGACGGTCCGCCGCTCGCGTTCGTCGGTCCCGGCGCCGTCGCCTCCCGTCGCCGCACGCGCCGCGCGCGCGCATGCGTCGAGCGCACGCGCCGTCGCCTCGGCGTCGCCGAGCGGCTCGCGCACCGCACGCGACTCGACGTGGCGACGCGGGGCGCGCATGGCGCCGCCGGCGCTCACGAACCCCGCGTTCGCGGGCACCAGCACGCGCGTGATCCCGAGCGACTCCGCCACCGCGCATGCATGCTGCCCTCCGGCGCCGCCGTAGGCCACCAGCGCATGGCCCGCGGGGTCATGGCCTCGCAGGGTCGTCACCGCGCGCACGGCGTTCGCCATGAGCTCGTCCGCAAGCGCGCGGAACCCGCGCAGCATCTGGTCCATCGGGCGTCCGCACGCGGCGCGCTCGGACTCGGCGCGCGCGCGCGAAGCTGCGCGGTCGAGCGGCACGCCCGCCATCGTGGCGGGCAGCAGCCCGAGCAGCAGGTTGACGTCGGTGAGCGTCAGCGGTCCTCCGCGGCCGAAGCACGCGGGGCCCGGATCCGCGCCGGCGCTCGCGGGGCCCACGAAGAGACCCTCGGACGTGGCCACGCAGATCGAGCCGCCTCCCGCGGCCACGCTCTCGATGTCGACCGACGGCACGGCCACGGCGATGCCCGCGATCGACGTGCTCGCGCGCATGCCCGCGCCCTCGGGCCCGACGCGCGCCACGTCGGTGCTGGTGCCGCCCATGTCGAACGTGATCACGTGCGCGTGGCCGGCCGTGCGGGCCGCGGCGGCCGCGGCATCGCACCCGACCGCGGGGCCGCTCAGCAGGCTGTGCGAAGGCAGGTACGCGTCGGCCGGCACCGCGCCGCCCGAGCTCGCCGCCACCAGCACGTGCGTGCCCGGCATCTGGAGCGCGATGCGGGCCACCAGGCCGCGCACCGCGCCCGTGAGCCCGGCGTCCACGGCGGCGGTCTGCGTCCGCTCCAGGAGCGACGCGTGCGGGGCGAGGTCGGCCGCCGCCACGGCTCGTGCGAAGCCGGCCTCCTGCAGCGACCGTGCCACGCGACGCTCCGATTCCGGAGCCTTCCATCCGTGCGCCCGGGAGACCACGGCATGGACGCACCCGGCGGCGCGCGCGGCGTCCGCCGCCGCCTGCACCTCGTGATGGGCGGCCTCGCGGCCGAGCGCGCCGCCGTCCGGTCCGAGCCTCCCCGGCAGGCCGCCGCACCACCGCACGATCCGCGGCGGCACGCGCGCCACGAGGTCGAAGAGCCCGAGGCGGCGCTGCGAACCGATCGCCGGCAATCCCTCGAGGCCCTCGTCGACGAAGGCCGCGACCGGTTCGAGGCGGCCCTCGAGGAGCGCGTTGGTCCCGCGCGTGGTCCCCATGCGGACCTCGCGGACCGGCAGCGCCGCCGCCAGCGGCGTGCCCGTGAGGAGGTGCGCGGCGAACGCGGGCGCCTCGAGGCCGGCCTCGAGCTCGATCCAAGGCGAATCGCCGATTCCCGGCTCGCACCTGACCCAGCATCCGTCTCCCTCGACGCCGGCGTCCCGGACGCGCGCCTCCGCGCCGTCCGCCGCGCGCGCCCGCGTCCCCGCGAGCGCCGGCGCGGCCCAGGCCGGAACCCCCGCGAGCGCGTGCGTCGAGCCCGGGGCGCGTGAGCCGCCGGCGCCGTCCGCGGGCGAGCGCGTGCCGGTGCATGCCGCGCGGACCCTCCCGTCGGTGAGCAGCTTCATCCGGCGCACCGTCCCGTCCTCATGCACCGCCACCGCGTCGGCGAAGGTGCCGCCGACGTCCACGCCCACGGTCCACGGCGCGCCGGGACGGGTGCCCCGCGCCTCGGTCATCCTCAGGCCACGCCCAGGTGCTTCGCCAGCCGCTCGACGTCGTCGTCGTCCACCCAGATCAGGAGGCCGAACTGCCCGCCCTCGGCCATGCCGCTGGCGAACTCGATGTTGATGCCGGCGCCCGCGATCGAGTCGAGCCGGGCCACCAGGTCGCCGTCTCGCAGCGCGTCGGTGAGGTGGAAGACGGGCTCCTCCCACGTCCCGAGCCCGTGCTCGGCCGCGAACGCGCGGAAGCGCTCGGGGTCCTCCGGCACGATGTGGAAGCCGTCGGCGGCGCGGCCCTCGGTCGGGCCGAAGAACGCGATGATGCCCACGTGTGCTCCGCGCAGCTGCGCCGACAGGCGCGCGAGCTCGCCCGCCTGGTGCGGGAGGCGGACGACGAACTCCGTGAGTCGCTTCCACTGGGCCATGAGGCCTTGGAGCATATCGCCCGGCGGGGCGCGTGCCGCAGGGCGTATCCTCGTGCGATGCGTCACGTGCGCGATGCTGCCTACCTCGCGGCGGCTGCGGCGACCGCGCCCCTCTGGGCGTGGCGCATGCACCGGACGGGGAAGCTCCGGACGGACTGGGCCGCGCGATTCGGGCGGGGCGACGCGCTGGCCGCGCCCGCGCGCCCGCGCATCCTGGTGCACGCGGTGTCCGTGGGCGAGGTGAACGCGGTCCGCATGCTGGTCGATCGCCTCGCGCGCGACCCGCTCGCCCCGGAGGTCGTGGTCTCCGCCACCACCGACACGGGCACGCGCCGTGCACGCGAGGTGTTCGAGCCGCGGCACCCGGTGGTGCGCTACCCGTTCGACGCGAGCTGGATGGTCGGCCGGTTCCTCGACCGCGTGAAGCCCGACCTCGTGGCGCTTTGCGAGCTCGAGGTCTGGCCGAACTTCGTCGACGCATGCGCTCGGCGCGGGATCCCGGTCACCGTCGTCAACGGCCGCCTCTCCGAGCGCAGCTTCGGGCGCTATCGCGCCGCGCGCGGCGTCCTCGGCGGTTCGTTCCGCGCGCTCGCGGCGGCGCTGGTGCAGGACCACGACTACGCCGCGCGATTCGAGGCCATGGGCGTCCCGCACGGGCGCGTGTTCGTGACGGGCACCATGAAGTGGGACACGGCGCAGGTGGCCGACGCCGTGCCCGGCGCGGACGCGCTCGCGTCGGAGCTCGGCATCGACCGGTCCCGGCCGATCGTCGTCGCGGGCTCGACCGCGCCGGAGGAGCACGCGCTGCTGCGCGAGGCCTTGCCGCCGGGTGCGCAGCTCGTGTGCGCGCCCCGCAAGCCCGAGTGGTTCGACGCCGCGGCCGCCGCGGTCGACGCGGGGGTGCGCAGGTCGCGTCCGGGGCACGGCACGCCGAACGGCCGGTTCCTCCTCGACACCATCGGCGAGCTTCGGAAGGCCTACGCCATCGCGGACGTGGCGGTGGTCGGCCGCAGCTTCGGCGCGCTGCACGGGTCCGACCCGATGGAGCCCGCGGCGCTGGGGAAGCCCGTCGTGTGCGGCCCGCGGATGGGCGACTTCCGCGAGTCGGCCGCGGCGCTCGTCGAGTCAGGCGGGCTCGAGCAGGTCGAGGCTTCGGCGCTCGGCGCGACGCTCTCCCGGCTCGTCGCCGACCCCGCGGAGCGCGCGTCGCGCGGACGTGCCGGCCGCGATTGCGTGCGCGCCCACCAAGGCGCCACCGAGCGCACGGCGGAGGCGCTGCTCTCCATGCTGTCCGGGGTGCGACGTGCGTGAGTCCGCGATCATCGCCGACATCGTGCGCCGCAACGCCGAGCTCGCGTCCATGGGCGGCACGGAGGTGGTGATCCCTCCGGGCGACGACATGGCCGAGGTCCGGCTCGGTGGCCGGCGCGTGCTGTTGGCGGCCGACCAGGTGATCGAGGGGGTGCACTGGCTTCCCGGCACCGATCCGGCGCTGGTGGCGCGCAAGGCGATGGCGCGCAACGTGAGCGACGTGGCCGCCATGGCGGCCGTGCCCGCGTGCGCGGTGGCGACGGTCGCATGCGCGCCGGACACGCCCGACGCACACGTCCGCGCGCTCTCCGACGGCCTCCGCGCCGCGGCGCGCGAGTTCGCGTGCCCGGTGGTGGGGGGCGACGTCGGGATGCACGCGGCCGCGGGATCCCCGCTCGTCCTGTCGGTGGCGATCCTCGCGGAGCCGGGGCCCACGGGCCGCGTGGTCACGCGTGCGGGCGCACGCGAGGGCGACCTCCTCTGCGTGACGGGCTCGCTCGGAGACGGATGGAACCCCGACGGAACGGGCCGGCACCTGCGCATCGCGCCGCGCGTGCGCGAGGCGCTCGCGCTCGTCGCACGCCTCGGCGACCGCCTGCACGCCATGATCGACGTCTCGGACGGCCTCGCCACGGACGCCGGGCACCTCGCCGAGGCATCCGGGCTCTCGGTGGTCATCGAGGCGTCGCGCCTGCCGGCGGCCCCGGGCACGCCCTGGCGCCAGGCCGTGGGGGCAGGGGAGGAGCACGAACTTGCCTTCGCGTGCGATGGCCCCCCGCCCGGCTCCGTCGAGGGGACGCCGATCACCGTGGTCGGGCGCTTCGTGCGGGCACGCGCGGACCGCGCCGTGGTGGCCGCCGACGGCGCGGAGCACCCGGCTTCGAACCTCGGCTGGGAACATGGCCGATGAAGGATGAGGCATGAGCGTCGAGCGCCGTCGTTCCGAAGGTCCCGAGGACACCGAGCGCATCGGCGAGGAGCTTGCGCGCCGGCTGGCTCCCGGGACGGTCGTCGCGCTCGAGGGCGAGCTCGGCGCGGGCAAGACGTGCTTCGTGCGGGGGCTCGCGCGCGGACTCGGCGCGGATCCGTCCGCGGTTTCGAGCCCGACCTTCGTGCTCGAGCATCGCTACGCCACGGCTGGCGGGCGCGCGCTGGTGCACATCGATGCCTACCGCATTCGCTCGGCCGCGGACCTCGAATCGATCGGGTTCGACGAGCTGCTTGCGCACGGCGACTCGGTGGTCGCCATCGAGTGGCCCTCGCGCATCGCGGCGGCGCTGCCCGCCGCGCGCGTCGACGTGCGGCTTCGCCACGCGGGCGAGGATGAACGCGAGATCGAGATCGAGGGAGCGAGCCCGTGACCGACGATCGGACCATCGTGGGCCCGTGGGACGGCGGGGCCCCGAGGGACGTCGGCGCGCCTCCCGGGGCGACGTCGCCCGACCCCGACTCCACGCTCCCCATGCCGCGCCGAGGGCTGTCCGCCGGCGCGCAGCTCGGCCCGTACCGCATCGTGCGCACGCTCGGCGAGGGCGGATTCGGCATCGTGTACGAGGCCGAGCAGTCGAAGCCCGTGCGCCGCACGGTGGCGCTCAAGCTGCTGAAGCCGGGGATCGCCAGCGACGAGGTGCTCTCGCGATTCGAGGGCGAGCGCCAGGCCCTGGCGCGCATGGAGCATCCGTCCGTCGCGAAGGTGCTCGACGCCGGCGTCACCGAGGACGGGCGCCCGTACTTCGCGATGGAGTTCGTGCGGGGGGAGCCGATCCTGAGGTTCGCCGACTCGGCGAACCTCGGCGTCCCCGAGCGGCTCGAGCTCATGATCCGCGTGTGCGAGGCCATCCAGCACGCGCACGCCAAGGGCGTGGTGCACCGCGACCTCAAGCCCGCGAACATCCTCTGCATGCGCACCGAGGGCGGGCCGCTGCCCAAGGTGATCGACTTCGGCATCGCCAAGGCCACGGGCGAGCGCCTGGTGGACAGCGCGATGGTCACGCTCGGCGGCGCCATGATGGGAACGCCCGACTACATGAGCCCCGAGCAGGCCGACGGCACCGACATCGACACTCGGTCGGACGTCTATTCGCTCGGCGCCACGCTCTACGAGCTCACCTCGGGGCTGTTGCCGTTCGATCCCTCCGAGCTTCGCGCGAAGGGGCTGATGGCGCTGCGGCACGTGGTGACGACCGAGCCGCCGCCGCGGCCCTCGGCGCGGCTGCGTGCGTTCGCCGCGGCGGACCCGGCCGCGGCGGACGCGATCGCCAAGGCGCGCGGCATGTCCGTGGACGCGCTCGAGCGCGCCTTGCGCGACGACATCGACTGGATCTGCCTCAAGTGCCTCGAGAAGAACCGCGACCGGCGCTACGACTCGCCCAGCGCGCTCGCGGACGACCTGCGGAGGCACCTGCGGCGCGAGCCCGTCGCGGCGGGCCCGCCGAGCCGCGCGTACCTCGTGCGCAAGTACGTCTCGCGCCACCGCCTCGGCGTCGCGGCGGGCGGGGCGGTCGCGGCGACGCTCCTCGCGAGCCTCGTGACCTTCGTGTTCCTCTACCGCGAGGCGAACGAGCAGTTCCTGCGCGCCGAGGACGAGCGCGCGCACGCAGAGCGCGAGCGCGAGCGCGCCGAGGACACCCTGGTCGCGTTCCAGCAGTCGATGGCCGCGGCGGATCCCGCCACGGGCAAGGTGACGGCCGACATGCGCGTGCCGGATTTCCTTGGCTTCGTCGAGCGCGAGCTCGACGTGCGGCTCGCGGACCAGCCCGACGCCCTCGCGTCCCTGCGGACGACGCTCGGGCTCGTGCAGCTCTCCTTCAAGGACAAGGCCGGGGCCATCCGCCTGCTGAAGCCGGCGCTCGACGCGCGCCTCGCCGCGTACCGCGCCGCGCCGGGCCCCGCCTCGCTGCGCGCCCTGGGCGACGCGTACCACAACTACGGCCGTGCGCTCTTCCTCGCCGAGGCCTACGACGACGCGATGGCCGCGTACTCCGAGGCGCTCCGCATCCGTCGCGAGCTTGCGTCGGGCGACGACCCGGACCTCGCCATGACGCTGCAGCACCTCGCGTCGGTCGAGCGGATGCGCAAGCATCCCGCCGAGGCGCTCGCGCACATCGACGAATCCATCGCCATGTGGGAGCGCATCGACCGCTTCTCGCTCGACCGCGCGCGCGCGGTGAACAACCGCGGCGTGATCCTGCACCGGATGAAGGGCGACACCGCCGCGGCCGAGCGCGACTACTCGGAGGCGCTCCGCTCGATGGAGCCGCGGCTCGGCCCCGACGACCTCGCCGTGGCGGCCGTGTACACCAACCTCGGCGAGATCCGGCGCGACACGGGCCGGCTCGAACTGGCCGCGGCCGACTACGAGAAGTCGCTGCGGATCAAGTCGCTGCGGTACGGCCCCGACCACGAGCAGACGAGGCGCGCCGAGGCCGACCTCGCGAAGGTGCGGGCGGCGATCGCCGCAGGCGAGGGGCAGGGTGCCCAGGCGCCGGGCGGGTCATGACCGTCAGCTGCACGTGCCCCAGCGCGAGAGCATCTCGCCGAGGTCCGACCCGTCCACCGCGCCGTCCTCGTTGAGGTCGCCCAGGCATGCCGGGGCGGCGTCCGGGCAGGCCGGGCAGTTCTGCGACGCGAGCTCCGCGCAGGTCGCGTCCCATCCGATCGAGCAGCACGCGCTGTCGAGGGAGCACACGAGCTGGCAGCACTGGTAGCCGTCGCAGCCTCGCGTGGAGGGGTGCTCGGCGTAGCAGCTGCCCGCGGCGATCGAGCCGCAGAACCCGGACCCGCCGAGCGGCGAGATCGTGGTGACGCTCGTCAGCTGCACCGAGTAGCTGCCGCCCGCGGCGAGGACGCCGCCGAGCGGGAGCCAAAGCTTGACCGGAAGGTCGGGCCCGGACGTGGTCTGGGTCATCAGGCCCGTCGCCGCGTAGTTCAGCAGCGCCGCCTGCGTCGGCGGCGTTCCGCCGGTGGCGCTCGGGCTGAGCCCGATCGGCATGGTGCGCGCCGTGGTCACCACGATCGCGTAGATGCCCGGGGAGTACGCGGTGGACGGGCTCGGGAACGTCACCGTGGAGCCCGTGGTGGTTCCCGACGCGTTGTCGTTGCCGGTGATGATCCTGGCCTGCGACGGCTGGTTCGACGCGTCGAGCGTGACCGAGCACAGGTAGAGCATCGTGTCGAAGTCCGCGCTCCCGACGGTGGTCGCGGAGAAGGTCGAGGGGTTCGACACGCGGACGATGAACATGTCCACGATGTCGCCGCCGATGACGGCCGAGCTCGGCGTCGAGGTCGTCCCCGTCGCGCGCAGGATCGGCGACGTCGTCGTTCCCTTGCCGACCTTGGCCACCTGCGGCACGCCGCCGGCGTCGGGCTGCGTGCTCGTGGACTCGTCGATGTCCGGGCCGCCAAGCGCCGCGGCCGCGACGGCGGCGGATGCGATCGTGGCGAGCAGGGTCGGCGTCTTCGTCATGGTGGGTCGTTCCTCGTTTCGCGAAAGCCGGGTCAGCTGCAGGGCCCCCATGCGGAGAGCATGAGCCCGAGGTCGCTTCCGTCGACCTGGCCGTCGTCGTTCAGGTCGGCCGGGCACACGGGGTCCGGGCACTCGAAGATCACGCAGTTCTGGACGGCCAGCGTGGCGCACAGCGAGTCCCAGCTGGCACCGCAGCAGAACGCGTCGATCTGGCAGACGGTGGTGCAGCAGGCCACGTCGTCGCAGCCCTTGGTCGAATGCTGCTCGAAGCAGCTTCCCGCGAACTGGCTGCCGCATTCACCGGTGCCGGTCGTGGGCGGGATGAACGTCGCGCCCTCCACGTCGACCCCGTACGCGCCCCCGGTGGTCGGGTTTCCGCCCCAGATCCGGAGCACCGCCTCCGTGGAGATCGGGAGCATGAGGCCCGTCTGGTCGACCGCGGGGGCGTTGAAGAGCTGGACGGGCGTTCCGGAAGCGTTGTAGCCGTACGGGCGAACGCCGCGCTGGGTGATCGCGATGGCGTAGACGCCGCTCACGTACCCGGTCGATCCCGGCGGAAAGCTCACCTGGGAGTACGAGGCACCGACGAACTTGGCATTGTTGCCGGCGACGGGTCGGGCCTCGAAACCGCCCCCGTTGGTGGGCTTGAGGAAGAAGAGCCACAACGACGTCTCGAACGGCGTCATCTCGGCGACGGTGGCCGTGAACGTCGAGGGCGTCGTCACCTGGAACATGAACATGTCGACCATGTCGGTCGGGGCGGCCTGGAATGCGACGGGTGCCGCGGTGACCGTGCCGCTCACGCGTCCCAGGACCGTGCCGCCGACGGCGTTGAGGCCGCGTACCTGGCGGGCGCTCGCCGGCGTGGCGCCGGCGTCCGGTCGGCTCGAGGTGGCTTCGTCGATGTCAGGCCCGGCCAGCACCGTGGACGCGAGCGCACCGCCAAGGGAGAGGACGGCGACGGCGAGCCGGGCGACGGAAGTTCGGGCCGGGACGGGCATGCTGCCGACAAGTGTCGCCGGGTGGCGTGCGCTGGCAAGCGAAATGTCCGAGATTCACCGGATCCAACGCCCGGGAACCCAACGGTCGTCGGATTCTGAACGTCTCATAATCCGTGTTATGTAAAATACGGTCCCCGGGTCTTTCGGGCGCGGGCCCTCGTCGAAGCCCTCTGGCGTTGAGGCGCCCGGCCTCAGCCCCGTGCCTTCGTTCCCGCCGCCCGCGGCGGCGCGCCCGCGCCGAGGTCTCCGAGCCCGAACGCCGCGTGCACCGCCTGCAGCCCCGGCTCGCCGTGCTGCCGGTCGACGATGCAGCTGATCTTGATCTCGCTGGTCGTGATGTTGTGGATCCGGATCCCGGCGTCGGCCAGCGCGCGGAACATCCGGCTGGCCACGCCGGAGTGGCTCTTCATCCCCGTGCCCACCGCGCTCACCTTGGCGAGCCCGACCTCGATGTCGATCTCGCCGCGCCCGAGCCGGCCCACCAGGTCCTGGCAGATGGACTTCACCTCGGCGATGTCGCCGTGCTCCACGGTGAACGCGATCGTGGCGGCGTCGCCGAACTCGGTCTGGACGATGTCGTCGACGCTGACGTTGGCGGCCGCGATGGCCTCGAAGATCTGCGCCTCGATCCCGTCCGCGCGCGGGAGTCCCTTGAGGCTCACGCGACCGAGGTCCGGCTTGAGCGCGCATCCGACGACGACGATGTCCTCCATCGCTTGCTCCTCCGGGACGATGAGCGTCCCCGAATCGGGCTTCTGGCTGTGCCGCACGTGGATCGGCACGCCGAACTTCTCGCCGAACAGCACCGCGCGCGGGTGCATCAC
>CAYSFS010000062.1:0-13826 GCA_964430235.1 uncultured Chitinophaga sp.
CGCTGCGCTCGCCTCGAGTCCCGGCGCCGCGCCGGGGGCGCGGCGCGGGGAGCGGGCCACGACGGGCGGGGGATGGTGGTGACGGGCAGGCGGGCAGGCAGGGCAGTCAGTATCCGGCGGCGAGGCCGTCGCGGCGGGGGTCGCTGGCGGCGATGAAGACGTCTCCGTGGCGCAAGGCCATCTGGGCACCGCCGAAGAAGGGCGGTGCGGCTGCGGCGTGGATGCGGTGGCCGCGCGCCGCCAGGGCCTCGGCGGTGCCGGGCGGGAAGCCCGACTCCAGCGCGAGCGAACCGTCGTCCATCAGCTGCCAGCGCGGGGCGTCGATCGCGGCCTGGGGATTGTGGCCGTGGTCCTCGAGTCGCACCACCACCTGCACGTGACCCTGCGGCTGCATCGGGCCGCCCATCACGCCGAATGCCGCAAGCGGACGGCCGCCGCGCGTCAGGAAGCCCGGGATGATGGTGTGGTACGGGCGCTTCGCGGGCGCGTACTCGTTGGGGTGGCCGCGCTCGAGGGTGAAGCCCGCGCCGCGGTTCTGCAGCGCGATGCCGGTGCCCGGCACCACGATTCCCGAGCCGAAGCCCTCGTAGTTCGACTGGATCCAGCTCACCATGTGGCCCTGCGCGTCCGCCGCGCAGAGGTACACGGTGCTCGACCGCGGCAGTTGGCGCGGTTCCCACGTGCCCGCCCGGTCCATGCGGATGGCGGCCGCGCGTTCCTTCAGGTACGCCGGCTCGAGCAGTCGCCGCGGCGCGTCGCCGGCCACGTCCGGGTCGGTGACGAACCGTCGCACGTCGACGAACGCGGCGCGCATGGCCTCGACCTGCAGGTGGATCGAGTCCGCGCCGTCCTCGGGCAGCGCCCCCAGGTCGTGGTGGCGCAGGATGCCGAGCGCGACGAGCGCCGCGAGCCCTTGGCCGTTGGGCGGGATCTCGTGCAGCGTCACGCCCCGGTAGTCGACGGACCAGGGCTCCACCCAGCCGGCCCGGTGCGCGGCGAGGTCGGTGGCGCGCATGGCGGCGCCGGCCGCGCGCGCGGCCGCGTCGATTCGGTCGGCGAGGGCGCCTCGGTAGAAGGACTCGCCCTTCGTGCGCGCGATGTCTCGGAGCGTCGCGGCGTGATCCGGGAGCGTCACCACCTCGCCCACCGACGGAGCCCGGCCGTTCGGCGCGAACGTGCGCATCCAGTCCGGGAAGGCGGCGTGGCGCACGACCGCGCGCGACCAGCCCGCGGCCGCCATCGGGCTCACCGGGAAGCCGCCCTCGGCGTAGCGGATGGCCGGTTCCAGCAGGCGCTCGAAGGGCAGGGCTCCGTGGCGCTCATGGAGCGCGGCCCAGCCGGCCACGCAGCCGGGCACCGTCACCGCGTCCCACCCGAGCCTGGGCATCTCGGCGAGCGCATCGAAGTGCGCGCGCCCCAGGCCCGCCGGCGACCGGCCGCTCGAGTTCAGGCCGTGCAGCTCGCCGTCCCAGGTGACGGCGAACGCGTCGCTTCCGATGCCGTTGGCCGTCGGCTCGACCACCGTCAGCGCGGCGGCCGCGGCGATCGCGGCGTCCGCCGCGGTGCCCCCGGCCTCGAGCGCGGCGATCCCGGCCTGCACCGCGAGCGGCTGGCCCGTGGCGACCACGTTGCGGGCGATGGTCGGCATCCGCTGCGATCGGAAGGGAAAGTCCCAACGCATGCGGGAAGGGTACGGGGTGCGAGCGGGCCGGCGCCCGCGGACCGCGGCGCATGGCCGCGTGCCCCCCCGGCATGCGCTTAGGATCCCGGCGTGACGTCATCCGCGGATCCGAAGTCCCCCCGAACGGTCGTGCTGCTGGTGGACGACCAGCCGATCGTCGAGGCCGCGCTGCGGCGGCTGCTTGCGGCGTACGAGGACATGGAGCTGCTCTCGGAGCGCACCGCCGACGGAGGGCTGCGCGCGGCGCTTGCGGCGCGGCCCGACGTGATCCTGCAGGACCTGATGATGCCCGATGCCGACGGGCTCGAGCAGATCCGCCGGATCCGGGCGAGCCCCGAGCTCGCGGACACGCCGCTCGTGGTGCTTTCCGCGGAGGCCGAGGCCTCGACGAAGGAGCGCTGCTTCGAGCTCGGCGCCAACGACTATCTCGTGAAGCTTCCCGCGGCCCAGGAGCTGGCCGCGCGCATCCGCTACCACGCGCGCATGGGCCGGGCCCAGCGCGAGCGCGACCGCGCGATGCGCGACCTCGCCGCGAGCCAGTCCGAGCTCGTCCGCCGCAACGCCGAGATCGACGCCGCGAACCGCAAGCTCGCCGCGATGAACGACCTGCTCGGCCAGGAGAGCCAGGAGCAGCGCGAGCGCATCGCCGAGGTCGCCGCGCTGGGCGCGAAGCTCGGGCGCGCGCAGGACCTCGACGAGGTCATGGACCAGTCCCTGTTCCTGGCGCGCAGCTTCACGGACGCCGAGGCCGGGTCGATCTGGATGGCCGAGCCCGGCGGGCTGCGGCTCGTCTACACGCAGAACGACGTCCTGCAGCGCGCGCTTCCGCCGGGCGCGCGACTGCCGCTCGCGGACATCGTGATCCCCGCGAACGCGAACTCGATCGCCGGGTACGTGGCGACGACCGGCCGGCCGCTGCGGATCGACGACGTGTACGCGCTCGACGCGTCGCTGCCGTACCACTTCAAGGGCGACGTCGACCGGTCCACCGGCTACCGCACTCGCAGCATGCTGGTGGCGCCCTTGCGCGACGCGCGCGACGAGGTGGTGGGCGTCCTGCAGCTGATGAACTCGCGCGGGCGCGGCAAGGTCGAGCCCGCGCGCGCCGTGTTCACGAAGGCCGACGAGGCCGCGGTCGAGCTCTTCGCCGGCATGGCCTCGCTGGCCCTCGAGCGCGCGAAGCTGGTCCGCGGCGCCATCATGCGCACCATCGCCACCGCCGAGATGCGCGACCCGAGCGAGACGGGCGCGCACGTGCAGCGCGTCGCCGAGTGCGCGGTGGCCATGTACGACCGGTGGGCCGCGCTGCACGGCGTGGACGACGACCTGCGCGAGCGCCGCCGCGACGAGCTCCGCATCGCGGCCATGCTGCACGACGTGGGCAAGGTGGCGATCCCCGACAGCATCCTCAAGAAGCCGGGCAAGCTCGACGAGGCCGAGTACGAGCGCATCAAGACGCACTCGGTGCTCGGCGGGCGTCTGTTCTCCGACGCCGCCACTCCGTACGACGAGGCCGCCATGCAGGTGGCCGTGCACCACCACGAGCGCTGGGACGGCACCGGGTACCCCGGGCGCTTCGAGCGCGCGACGCTCGCGGCGATGCCCGCGGACCTTCAGTCGGTGCCGGCCGCCGCGGCGCTCCGCGGCGAGGACATCCCGCTCTTCGCGCGCCTGGTCGCCGTGGCCGACGTCTACGACGCGCTGACGAGCCGGCGTTCCTACAAGGAGCCCTGGTCCGACGAGAAGGTCGCGGCGTTCCTGCGCGAGGAGTCCGGCCGGCACTTCGACCCCGAGGTCGTCGAGATCGCGCTCGAGCTGCTGCCGTACTTCCGGTCGGTGAGGCAACGCTTCGACGTCGACGAGCGGCGCTGAGGAACCCGGCCTCGCGGCCGGCGCCCCCTGCCTGCGCCCGCGCCGGCGCTCAGGCGCAGTCGCCGAGCCGGCCGATGAGGTCGCGCACGCACCCGCTCCGCCGCGACGCGTCGAGCGCCGCGCGATGCGCCCGCGGGTCGGCGCCCACGCGCTCGGGGCAGGCGAGGATGAGGCTCTCGACGAGCCCTTCGTCGCCCGTGTCGGCGCTCGCCTCGAGGCAGCGGTCGATCCACAGGTCCGCGATGCGCTCGTCCGGGTGACCGTAGCGGGCGTGGCGGAAGAGGACGAGGTCGAGCACCCGGGTGGGGACGGCGTCGCGCCGGACCCACGACTCGAGCACGTGCGCGAGCTCGCCGCGGTCGCGCGCGTGGAACAGCGCGCAGTCGAGCGCGTCGTACCAGCGCGGCGCCAGGCGCAGCAGGTCGAAGTCGAGCTCGGCGAGCGATCCGGCGACGCGCCCGGCGGCGCCCGCGCCGCGCATCCGTGCTTGGAGGTTCAGGGGCACGTCGGGCGGAAGCCCGTCGGCCGTCGCGAGCATGCGGCGGAACTCGAGCGCGCCGCAGTCGGTGCAGCCCGGGGTCATGCAGGCCCCGGCGTCCGCGGCCTCCCAGGCGAGGTCGAGGAACGCGTTCGCGCGCGCGAAGAGCGATGGCGCGGCGCGGATCCCGGGTCCTGCGGCGCGGCCATCACGGCGGTGGTGCGGGTGCGTCGACATGGGGTGGGCCTCCTGCCCGATGGCCGCGTGCGCGGCCGGTCACACCGTGGCATACGCGCATGGGGATGCCATTGTTTCCCCGTTCGGATTTCGGGAATCCGGCGCAGGGGCTCACGACCGCAGCGGGGCGCCCCGGCGGGGGGGCGCGTCGGGTGCCACGGTGTGCCACGCGTACTCGATCACCAACGCCCCCAGCGCCCCGAGGATCCCCGTGAGCAGCATGGTGGAGGCCGGGAGCCCGAGCAGCACCGTGCGCCCGGTGGCCGCAAGCACCGCCGCGGCGGCGGCGAAGGGCCACGCACGCGGTTGCCAGAGCCCCACGGCCGCGGCCATCGCGCCCGCCGTGGCGGCGCCGGCGGCCGCGCCCCCGACGGCGATGTTGACGAGCCCCGCCCACACCACGCAGAGCGCCATCAGCACCACCCACCGCGCGGTGTTCTGCCACACCATGCCCGCCGCCAGGCCGAACGCCAGGACGCACGCGATGCTCCAGACCAGCGGGCTGCCCAGGAGCGCGAGCCACTGCCACGTCGCGTCCTGGCTTTCGCGGTGGCCGGCGGCCCATTGCGCGACGGGCGCGTTGCCGAACCGCACCAGGATGGCCAGCGGAAGCAGCGAGCCGGCCGCCACGCCGAGCACCGCCACGCGGCCCGTGCCGTCGGCGAGGATCGCGCGCGGGGCCGGGGCGCTCATGGGCCGATCCCGGCGCCGCCGACCGCGCCGCCCATCACGCCGCCGCCGAGCCCGAAGCCGACGCCGCCCACCGAGCCCCCCCCGAACATGCCGAGCGGCGGCACCGTGACCCAGCCGAGATCCCAGAACATGGGCCATGCGCGGTACGAGTACGCCTCCGGCGCGTAGCCGTACGTCGCGGGATCGTTCGGGTCGACGGTTGCCAGGTTCGGGTCGCGCCCGGGGTAGCCGCTCATGTCGTAGTACGGGTCGGCGTATCCGTTCCACCACGAGTTCGCGTAGACGCTGCGCGCGGGGGACGCGCCGATCGCCACGGGTGCGGGGACCACGCCGTGCTGCGGCGAGGGCGAGGGCGAGCCGCCGGCCGGGGTGCCGCCCGGCGGAACGAGCGGGACGGCGTTCGGCGGCAGCTGCGGTGCGCCCGGCGGCATCGCGGCCGCGCGCTGCTCGCGCTGGGCGCGGTCCCATTCCATCTGCAGCCCGCGCCGTCGCACCGCGTCGGGCGATGCCTCGCCCGGCTTCGGGGCGTCCGGCTTCCAGCCCATGCTTCGCATGTATCCGGGCGCCCACGCCTGGTAGTAGGCGAGGCGGTCCTTCGACTGCAGGAACGCGGTGAGCACGTCGACCGCGCGCCGCTGCCGGTTCAGCTGGTTCCACGATGCCCGCGCGACCCCGGCCTCGACGGCGATCGCCTGCTCGAGGTGCCCGACGTCGTTGCTCGGCGCCTCCTTCGGCGCTCCCGCCGCGTGGCGCTTGGCCTGCTCGACGGCGTCGTCGAAGGTGAGCTGGTCGAGGGTCGGCACGTAGTCGCGCGCGAACCGCGCCCAGTCGGACTCGAGCTCGTGCCGGTCGATGAACGCGTGCATCGCCGCGACGCGGCGCGCGGCGTCGAGCATCGCGTGGTGCGCCGCGTGGTCGACCGACTCGAGGGCGTCGCGCTCGGCCTCGAGCTTCGCGAGCACGGGGTCGTGCGGCCAGGCAAGGTCGGCGCTTCCCGCGACCGGCGGCAGCCGAGTCGGCGCCTTCGCGCCGGAGCCCGCCGCGGCGGTGCCCTCGGGTTCCGCGGGGCGGGGCGACGGCTTCGGCGGCGCGGGCGTCGGCTCCGTCGAACCGGGCGGGAGCGGGGCGCCGAAGGAGTGCGTGGCCGGTGCGGCCTCCTGCGCGCGCGGGGCGGGCGTCGCGTTGGCCCGCGCACCCGCGGGGGCGGCGTCGAGACCGGCCGCGAGGGCGGCGGCGGCGAGGGCCGCGAGGAGGGCGTCGGCGCGCACGGTCCGGTTCGCTTCACGCATGGCCTTCAGGCTAGCCGCGGCCGTACACTTTCGCCCCCCATGAGCACCGCTGCGCATTCGCCGTCCGGCCACCGCCGGGAAAAGGTCGTCCTGATCACGGGAGCGGGCGGAGAGATGGGCCACGGGCTCATCGACCGCCTCGCCGCCGCGGGCCGCCCGATCGTCGCGGTGGACATCCGCGAACTCGACCCCGAGGTGCGCGCGAAGTGCCGCAGCGCGTACGTGGGCGACATCTGCGACCCGGGGCTCCTCGAGCGCCTTCACGCGCAGTACGAGGTCGGCGAGATCTTCCACCTCGCGGCGCTCCTCTCGACCCGCGGCGAGTTCGCGCCCGAGACCGCGCACCAGGTCAACGTGGGCGGCACGCTCAACCTGCTGAAGCTGGCCGCCGAGCAGGCGCGCAGCCACGGGCAGGGCGTCAAGTTCATGTTCCCGAGCTCGATCGCGGCCTACGGGATGCCGACGCTCGCCGACAAGCGCGCGAACCGCCTGGTGCACGAGGACCAGTTCCTGCACCCGCACACGATGTACGGGATCAACAAGCTCGCGGGCGAGGAGCTCGGGCGCTACTACCAGGACCACTACCGCAAGCTCGCGCAGGACCGCATGCCGCGGCCCATCGACTTCCGCTCGATCCGGTTCCCCGGCATCATCTCGAGCGACACGGTGCCCTCCGGAGGCACCAGCGACTACGGGCCCGAGATGATCCACGCCGTGGCGCAGGGCGAGGCCTACGAGTGCTTCGTGCGCCCGGACACGCGCATCCCGTTCATGACCATGCCCGAGGCGATCGACGCACTCATGCGGCTTTCGTCGGCCCCGAAGGAGCGCCTCACGCGCACGGTCTACAACGTGGCGGCCTTCAGCCCCACCGCCGCCGACTTCGAGCGCCTGGTGCGCGGGGCGTACCCGGGCGCGCAGGTGACGTTCGTGCCGGACCTCGGGCGCCAGGCGATCGTCGACAGCTGGCCGGAGGAGTGCGACGACCTCGCGGCGCGCCGCGACTGGGACTGGTCGCCGACGTACACGTTCGAGAGCGCGTTCGGGCAGTACCTGATGCCCAAGGTGCGCGCGCGCTACGCCATGGCGTGACCGCGCGGTACCTTGCGCGCATGACGACCCTGGCCGAGCGCCCGTTCGAGGCCCGCACCGACCGCACCCTGGCCATGCTCCGCGAGAGCGGCCAGCTCAAGCACCTGCAGACCATCGAGGGCACCATGGGCGCCACCGTGCGCCTGCGCGGCCACGGCGAGGTCGCGTGCTTCTGCTCGAACAACTACCTGGGGCTGGCGGACCATCCCGAGGTGGTGGAGGCCGGGATCGCGGGCCTGCGCCGGTACGGCGCGGGCACCGCGAGCGTGCGGTTCATCTGCGGCACCTTCGAGTGCCACGAGTCGCTCGAGCGGCGCATCGCGGAGTTCTACGGCTGCGAGGCGGCCTACACGTTCACGAGCTGCTGGAACGCCAACGAGGCGATCTTCCCCACGCTCTGCGAGCCGGGCGACCTCATCATCAGCGACGAGCTGAACCACGCGTCGATCATCGACGGCATCCGCCTGGCCGCGGTCATCAAGAAGGGGTGCCACAAGGGCGTGTTCCGCCACGCCGACGTCGCCGACCTGCGGGCGAAGCTCGCGGCCGCGCGCGCGAATCCCGAGGTGACCGGCGCGATCTGGGTGGTGACGGACGGCGTCTTCAGCATGGAGGGCGACATCGGCGACCTGCCCGCGCTGCGCGCGGCGTGCGACGAGTTCGGCGCGCTGCTGGTGGTCGACGACAGCCACGGCACCGGCGTCATGGGGCGCACCGGCCGCGGCACGCACGAGCACTGGGGCATGGCCGGCACCGCGGTCGACTACTTCACCGGGACGCTCGGCAAGGCGCTCGGCGGCGCGGCGGGCGGGTACGTGGTGGGTTCGCGCAAGGCGATCGACCTCCTGGTGCAGCGCGGCCGCCCCACGCTCTTCTCGAACGCGCTCCCGGCGACGGTGGCGTGCAGCGCGGAGAAGGCGATCGAGGTGCTGATGCGCGAGCCGCAGCGCGTGCAGCGCCTGCGCGACAACGTGGCCTACGCGCGCCGCGTCATCCGCGAGGCCGGCTTCGAGGTGCTCGAGAGCCCGACCGCGATCTGTCCCATCATCGTGCACGACACGGCGAAGGCGATCGCGATGTCGAGGCGGCTGCTGGAACTCGGCGTCTTCGTCATCGGCTTCGGGTTCCCCGTGGTGCCCGAGGGCCACGCGCGCCTGCGCTGCCAGGTGAGCGCGGCGCACGAGCGCTCGCACCTCGACGCCTTCGGGGCGGCGCTCAGGCAGCTGCGCCGCGAGTTCCCGTGATCTACCGCCGGATCTACGACCCCGCGCTCGCGCAGGCGAGCTACCTCGTGGGGTGCCCGAAGACCCGCGAGGCGATCCTCTTCGATCCCGAGCGCGACATCGACCGCTACGAGCGCGAGGCCGAGCATGACGGCGTGCGCATCGTGGCGGTCGCCGAGACCCACCTGCACGCCGACTTCGTGAGCGGCATGCGCGCCTATGGCGCGACGCGCCCGGTGACGCTCCTCGTGAGCGGGATGGGCCCGCCGGCGCCGTGGACCGCGGAGGGCCCGTTCCACCCGGGCGCGAGCGTCCGGTTCGTCCAGGACGGCGACGAGATCGCGGTGGGCTCGCTGCGGTTCCGCGCGCGCCACACGCCCGGCCACACGCGCGAGGCGCTCAGCTTCGAGTTGGTCGGCGAGCAGGGGTTCCCGGTCGCCTTCTTCTCGGGCGACTTCCTGTTCGCGGGCGACATCGGCCGGCCGGACCTCGGGTTCCTCGCCTTGGGCGGGATGAGCGTCGAGGAGAGCGCCGAGGCGCTGCGCAGGAGCCTGGCGCTGCTCGACGACATGCCCGACGCGACGGTGGTGCTGCCCGGGCACGGGGCCGGCAGCGCGTGCGGCAAGATGATCTGCCGGCTCCCCGAGAGCACCGTCGGCATCGAGCGCATCATCAACCGTCCGCTGCGCGCGAAGGACGACTCGGCGCGGTTCGTCGAGGGGCTGCTGCGCGACCAGCCCGACCCGCCGCCGTACTTCGGGCGCGTGAAGGACACGAACGAGCGCGGGCCCGCGCTTCTCGACCGCGTCCCCGCCCCGGCGAGGCTCTCGCCCGCGGAGTTCGTCGCGGCGTCCAAGGAGCTCGCGCGCGTGGTGCTCGACACGCGCGAGTGGTCGGCGTGGATGGACGGGCACCTCCCGGGCTCGATCTTCGCGATGCTGGACCCGTACTTCGGGCCGACCGCGGCCAACTACCTCGACGCGGGCGACGAGGTGCTGCTGGTCGCAGGGGAGGAGGACGTGGACGAGGCGGTGCGCGTCCTGTTCCGCGTCGGGATCGACCGCTTCGCGGGTTGGATCGCGCCGCACGAGTTCGCGGCGATCGACGAGGACGAGTTCGAGTGCGCCGGCTGCGAGGAGGTCTCGCCTCGCGAGGCGAACCGACGGATCCTGGCGGGCGCCGCGGTGCTCGACGTGCGTTCGAAGCAGGAGTTCGCGAAGGGCCACATCGCGGGCGCGACGCACATCCCGTTCATCCAGCTGTCGGCGCGCGTGGCGGAGCTCGATCCCGCGCGGCCCGTGGTGGCGTACTGCCGCAGCGGCAACCGCAGCGCGCGCGCGTGCGCGTACCTGCGCCGGCACGGGTTCACGGTGGCGAACCTGCGCGGCGGGTACTGGCCGTACGTGGGGCGGGGGTTCTGAGCGGGGCGCCTGGACGGGCGCCCGGTGCCGCGCCCCGCGGTCAGCGCACGCTCAGGGTGGGCTGCACGAACCCGCCGAGCGCCTGCACGCTGACCTGGCTCGCCAGGCGCTGGCACAGCGCGTCGATGTCGCGGCCGAGCGCGGGCGTCTCCCAGTTGCGCAACGGGGTGCCGGCGTCGGAGTTCGCGCGCAGCTGCATGTGGATGGGCATGCCGCCCAGATAGGGCAGGCCCATCTCCTGCGCCATGGACTGCGCGCCGCCGCGGCCGAAGAGGTCGTACTCCTTGCCGTCGTCGCCCACGAAGTGGCTCATGTTCTCGACGACGCCGAGGATGGGGATCCCCAGTTGCTGGAACATCCGCACCGCGCGGCGCGCGTCGTCCTGCGCCACGCGCTGGGGCGTGCACACGACCACGGCGCCGGTGAGCGGAAGCAGCTGACTCATGGTGAGGGGCACGTCGCCCGTGCCCGGGGGCAGGTCGATGATCAAGTAGTCGAGCGCGCCCCAGTCGGTCTGCGTGGCGAGCTGCTTGAACGCGCCGTGCGCCATGGGCCCGCGCCAGACGAGCGCCTTCTCGGGCTCGACGAGCTTGCCGAGCGTCATCGCCTTGATGCCGTGCACCTCGAACGGGAGCAGCATGTTCCCGCGAGCCGCCGTCGGGATGTCGGCGAGGCCCAGGAGCGTGGGGACGCTGGGGCCGTAGATGTCGCCGTCGAGCAGGCCCACCTTCGCGCCGTACCGCGCGAGTCCGACCGCGAGGTTCGCGCTCACGGTGCTCTTTCCGACGCCTCCCTTGCCTGCGCCCACGGCGATGATGTTCTTCACCATGGGCAGCGGGTTGGCGCCCTCGCGCGTGCGCTCGTTGGCCGTGCGGACGTCCGCGGTGAACTCGATCTCGAGCTTGCCCAGGGGCTCGCCCGCCTCGATGGCCTTCGCGCGCACCGCGCCGTCGATGTCCTCCCGGATCTTGTCCTTCATGGGGCACGCGGGGGTGGTCAGCTCGATCACCAGGCGGACGTCGTCGCCGGACTGGACCACGTCCTTCACCATTCCCAGGGTGACGAGGTCCTTCTTGAGGTCGGGGTCCTGGACCGTGCGGAGGGCGTCGTGGAGGTGCTTGGAGGTGAGCGCCATGGGGGGTGAATGGTAGGTCCGGCCGCGCGGGCCGGATGCAATCGCGCCGCCCGCGGTACGTTCTGCCCGCGCGGGCGCGCCCCGCCGACCACGAAAGGACCCCTCGTCATGCTGCATCCGCGCTCGTTCGTGCTCCTCCTCGGAACCTCGCTCCTTGCCGCCGCGGCCTGGGCCGCCGACGGGACCGGAGGCTCGGCCCCGCCGCTCGGGGGGCCGGCGGTCGACGGCGCCGGCGACGGGAAGGGTGCGCCCGCGAAGGAAGGCTTCGGGGGCGGGACGGGCAACGCGAACAAGGACCGCGTGCGCCCGGGCATGGCGATGCTCGCCGAGCGCCGCAACGGCGAGCTCTGGAAGCGTGCCCTCGAGCAGACGATGCCCGAGCTCCCCGAGGACGTGCAGGCCAAGGTGAAGTCGATCCGCGAGGACTTCGAGCGCCAGGTGCGCGAGTTCCGCGAGGCGAACGGCCCACGCATGCGCGAGATCGAGCAGGCCATGCGCGAGCGACGCGAGGCGATGAAGGACGGCGGCGGCAAGGATGCGGGCGGGAAGCCCGACCCGGCGATGATGGCCGAGATGCAGAAGCTGAAGGACGCGATGCCGAAGCCGGAGGCGGCGCAGCAGCAGGTCTGGGAGCTCCTGACCCCCGAGCAGCAGGAGTCCTTCAAGAAGCGGTACGACGCGCTCCAGGCCGAGGCGCGCAAGCGCCAGGAGGAGCGCAAGGCCAAGGACGGCAAGGGCGGCAAGGGCGGGGACACGATGGACCCCATGCAGCCGGACCCGATGCTGCCCGGCGGCGAGAAGCCCGGGAAGAAGCCGAGCGGCAAGCCGTTCAACTTCGACGACGCGCCGAAGGACGGCGGGGCCCAGGGGGCTCCGCCGGCGGACGGCAAGCCCTCGGGGAAGTGAGCGCGCCGTGCGGGCGCGCGGAGTCGTCGTGCGCGGCGCGCCGCCGCGCGGTCAGCTTCCGCCCGAGGTCACGACGTCGTCGTACTTCTCGATGACCTTCGGGCCGTCGGGGTTCGTGGTCATCGTGCTGGACACGATGTCGCGCAGCGGCGTGCCCGTGTTCGTCCGCACCTGGTTGCAGCCGAAGTAGACGCCGTCGGGGCCCGGGCTGAAGAGGAAGTACTTGCCGCGGGCGTTGCCGGCCCAGACGCGCTCGGTGTCGGTGGCCGCCGTGGTGGCGGCGGCGTTGAGCGCGGCGTGGCGGATGAGCTGGCCGAAGGTCAGGTTGCGGCCGACGGCGCCTGCGGCGCCCGAGACTGTGGCCACGTTGAGGACGCTTCCGGCCTCGGTGTTGGTCTGGTCGACGCCGGCGTCGCCGAGGGCGGTCGAGCCGACGTAGCCGAGCATGCCGCTGCGCTCGAACTGGCCGCGCGGGACGGCCGTGGCGTTCGCGTTGCGCGGAACCAGCGGGCCCACCGACCGCTGCTGCTTCACGAAGGCGATGGGCGCGCCCCACGCGTCAAGCAGGTCCGGGATGTCGTTGTCGGCGGTGAACCCGGCGCCGTACAACTGTCCCTGCGCGCGGCCGAACTCACGGCCCTTGGGCGCATAGAACGCGTCGTACTTGCGGCCGTTCTTGAAGGGACCTTCGCCCATCTTCGCGGTGTTGATCTTGATGGTGAAGGCAGGCGTGTTCGGCGTGGCGGGCCACGTGATCTCGACCCCGCCGTAGTTCAGGTAGTCGCTGTCCGCCGGGACGCGCGTGCCGCCCATGAGGGCGAGCAGGGCGTTCTCGGCCGCCGTGATGCGGGGAAGTGCGCTGTCCCCGTCGAGCCCCGCGTACAGCACCTCCTCGGGCACGGCCGCCGGGTACTCGTTGAACTCCTGGAAGTACGCGTCACACGCCTTCGCGAACTCCTCCATGGTGCCCTGGGTGGCGGTGGCCTTCGACCGGGCGAGCACCTTGCCGAGCGCCGGCAGCAGCAGGCCCACCAGGAGCCCGATGATGCCGATCACGACCAGCAGCTCGACGAGGGTGAATGCGCGCGGCGAACGGCGGATCCGGGCAGAAGCCCGGCGGATGGCAGCGGTTTCGTTCATGGATCGAGGCCTTTCGCCGAAGTATACGGAAGCCGCGGGTCGATTGATGCGCACGCTTCGTGGGTGGGCGTGGGTCACGCCTCGAGCTGCCGGAGTCCTTCGTACACGCCGCACGCGACGGCCGTGGCGAGGTTCAGGCTCCGGGCGCGCGGGTCGGCGCGCATCGGGAGCGTGACGAGGTGTTCGGCGCCGAACCGCGCCTCGGCCCAGGCATGCACGTCGTCGGGGAGCCCGCCGTTCTCCTGGCCGAACAGCAGGTAGTCGCCCTCGGCGAATCGTGCATCCCAGTGCGGTCGTCGGCTCTTCGTGGTGTAGAGCCAGAGCCGCGCCGGCCGCTCGTCGGCGACGAAGTCCTCCCACGAGGCATGCTCGACGCAGTCCACGTGCTCCCAGTAGTCGAGCCCCGCGCGCCGGCGCGCCTTCTCGTCCATCCGGAAGCCGATCGGGTGCACGACGTGCAGCCGGCAGCCGGTGGCCATGCACGTGCGGCCGATGTTCCCGGTGTTGTTCGGGATCTGCGGGCGGAACAGCACCACGTGCAGGCGGGGGGCCGGGCGGGATGGCGGGAGGGCGACGGTCACCGGACGCGGGGTATACTTCCCGGATCATGTGGCCCGTCCTCTTCGCCAACGCAGCGTGGGTTGTCTTCCTCTCGATCT
>CAYSFS010000063.1:0-13653 GCA_964430235.1 uncultured Chitinophaga sp.
GCTGCTCGTCGATCACCGCGAGCCCCAGCCGCCCGAAGCGCGCCCCCTCCATGAGGAGCGCGTGGGTCCCGACCGCCACGTGCGCCTCGCCCGACGCCAGCCGCGCGAGCGCGTCGCGTCGCGCGGCCGCGCCCAGGCTTCCGGTCACCAGCTCGACGCGGACGTCGCTTCCGGCAAGGAACCGCGTGATCGACGCATGGTGCTGCTCCGCGAGGAGCTCGGTGGGCGCCACCAGCGCCGCCTGCAGCCCGTTCGCCACCGCCGCCAGCATTGCGTAGAGCGCCACCGCGGTCTTGCCGCTTCCGACGTCGCCCTGCAGGAGGCGGTTCATCGGGTGCGTGGCGGCGAGGTCCGCGGCGATCTCCGCGCACGCGCGCAGCTGGTCTCCGGTGAAGGGCCACGGGAAGCGCGCACGGATGCGCTCGTCCACGGCGTCACCCACCGCGATCGCGGGCGCGCGCGCCTCGTCGTGCATCTGCCGCTTCTTCATCATGACGCCCAGCTGCAGGAGGAGCAGCTCCTCGAGCGCCAGCCGCCGTCGAGCCTCGCGCTGCTCGTCCATGTCCGCGGGCGCGTGCATGCGCCGGTAGCACTCCCCGAGCGGCGGCAGCGCGCGCGACGCGCGGTACTCCGCGGGAAGCGGGTCCTCGATCTGCGGCACCAGGGCCGGCAGCACCGCCGAGACGGCGCGCTCGATGGCCGAGCTCGCGATCTCCTCGCTCGCCGGGTAGACCGGCCGCAGCCGTTCCTCGCGCGCGGGCGCCTCCCCGTCCGGCGCCACGGGGTCCCAGCGCGGGTTCCCCATCTCGAGGTAGCGGCCGCGCAGCTGCGCCTTCCCCTGGAGGATGCCGGCGGCGCCGGGGTGCAGCTTCCCGCGCATCCACGGTGCGTTGAACCACACGGCGCGCACGGTTCCCGTGCCGTCCTCGAAGGTCGCCTCCGTGCGGGGCTTCGGGCGCGGTGCGTGCCGCACGCTCGCGGCCTCCACGCGCAGGGCCACCTGCGGCGACTCCCCCCGCTCGCACATGGCGAGCACGTCGGCCACGGTGCGTTCGCCGCGGTCGTGCTCGTAGCGCATCGGCAGGTGCCGGACCAGGTCGGCGGCGGTGCGGATCCCCAAGTGCCCGAGCGCCTCGGCGGTGCGCGGCCCGACGCCCGGGATCGCGGACACCGGCGTCGAGGGTCGTGGATCGGCGACGGGCATGGGGAACGCGGTCGTATCGTACGGGCGTGGCCCGTCGTCCCTTCGATCCCCGTCTCGCGCGCGGCGGCCTGTTCGACGGCGTCCGCGGCGCGAGCGTGCCGGGCGCCTCGCAGGGGCCGGCGGGCGAGGCGGACCCCGCGCGCCCCGACGCGGCGCCCGCCGGCGGGGCCCGCGCCGCCGAGGCCGACGCGCCCCTCACCGTCACGGAGGCGAGCGTTCGCATCAAGCGCGCCGTCGAGGGCACGGGGCGCCAGCGCATCGTCGGTGAGGTGTCGAACTTCTCGCAGCGGCAGCACTGGTACTTCACGCTCAAGGACAGCGAGTCGCAGCTCGACTGCGTGATGTGGGCCAGCTCCACCGGGTCCGCCCGCGTGGTGCCCGCCAACGGCATGGAGGTGGTGGTCGAGGGCCTTCCCACCCACTGGGGCCCTCGCGGCCGAACGCAGCTCGTGGTGCGCTCGGTGGCGCGCGTGGGCGCGGGCTCGCTCCAGCAGCGCTTCGAGGAGCTCTGCCGCGTCCTGCGCGCCGATGGCTACTTCGACGAGTCGCGCAAGAAGCGCCTGCCTCCGTTTCCGCGCGCCGTCGCGGTCATCACCAGCATGCAGGGCGCCGCGCTCCAGGACGTCCTGCGCACCGCGCGGCTGCGCGCGCCGTTCGTGCGCATCGTGGCGGTCGACGTGCCGGTGCAGGGCGACGCGGCGGCGCCGGCCATCGCCGCGGCGATCGACGCGGTCGACCGCCGCGCCGACGAGCTCGGCGTCGACGCCATGATCGTCACGCGCGGCGGCGGCAGCATCGAGGACCTGTGGGCCTTCAACGAGCGCGCCGTCGCCGACGCGCTGCTGCGCGCGCGCACGCCGGTGGTCGCCGCGATCGGGCACGAGAGCGACACCACGGTCGCCGAGCTCGTCGCCGACCGTCGCGCGTCGACGCCCACGGCGGCGGTGATGCTGCTGCTGCCGGACCGCGAGGGCATGCGGCAGCAGGTGGACCACCTGCACGACCGCATGAACTTCCTGGCCCGGCGGAAGGTCGCCGACGGCCGCCGCACGGTGGACCAGCTCGCGCGCCACCCGTTCCTCCGCTCGCCCCGCGGCGCCGTCGACCTGCGCCGCGCGGCCCTCGACCGGCTCGCGGCGCGGCTCGCGTCGGCGGCGCGTTCGAGGATCGCGCGCGAGCGCGCGGCGGTCGGGGAGCTCCGCGTCCGCTTCGAGGCGCATCGCCCGGCGGCGCGCCAGGCCGCGGCCCGCGCGACGCTCGAGTCGCTCTCCGCGCGGCTCGCCCGGGTCGTGCGCTCCGCGGCCGCGGTGGCGCGTGCCCGCGTCGAGGGCGCCGACCGCCAGCTGCGCATCCTCGGTCCCGGCGAGACGCTCGCGCGGGGCTGGTCGCTCACGTTCACCGAGGACGGCCGGCTCGTGCGCGACGCGTCCCTGGTCCGCCCGGGCGAACTCGTGCGCACGCGCATGTCGGGCGGCACCGTCGACGCGCGCGTCGAGCACGTGTCGCCCGAGGACCCCCGCGACGCGCCGCCTTCCGGCGTTCCGGGGTAGCCTCCGGCACCGATGAAGAAGCCGACGCGCAAGCCCGCCAGCGACGCCGCGCCGCTCGACCCGCAGGTCGCGGCGATGGGCTACGAGGAGGCGATCGAGGAGCTCGAGGCGATCATCGGCCGCATGGAGAAGGGCGAGACCACCCTCGAGGAGAGCCTGCGCGAGTACGCGCGCGGCGACGCGCTCGTGCGCCGCTGCCGCCAGGTGCTCGACCAGGCCGAGCAGCGGATCGAGTCGATCGCGGGCCAGGCGCTGGCCGGAGGCGAGCTGCCCGAGGCCGAGGAGCCGCCGTTCTGAGCGCTCCCGATGCCTGACCGCGCCGACCTCGTGATCTGGCTCCCGACGGCCATCAACCTCGCGTTCATGTTCGCGCTGGGCGCGTGCGTGGGCAGCTTCGTGCACGTCGTCGCGTGGCGCATGCCGCAGGGGCTGAGCATCGTGACGCCGCCGTCGCGGTGCCCGACGTGCGGGTTCCGGCTTCCGTGGAACCACAACCTTCCGGTGCTGGGGTACCTGTTCCTCCGCGGCCGATGCGGCGCGTGCGGCGTCGACATTCCCCGTCGATACGTGCTCGCCGAGGTCGCCATGGGCGCGCTGTTCGCGGCGATCTACGCGGTCCTGTACCTGCCGGAGGCCGGTTCCGCCTGGTTCCCGGTGGGCGAGGGATGGTGGCACGCGCAGGGCTGGCGCTCGGTGCCTGCGTTGCTCGTCGTGCTCTGGGCCGTGGGGTCGCTGGTCGCGATGACCATGTGCGACTGGGCCACGTACCTCATTCCGGTGGCCATCCCCACGCTCGCGAGCGTGGTGGCGTTCGCCGGATGGCCGATCGCCGCCGCCGTCGCCGAGGGGCGCGCGGACGCGTTCCCGCTCGAACCCGTCGGCTGGCGCGCCGGGGTCGCGGCGCTGGGGATGCTCGCGGGGCTCGGCGTGTCGCGCGTGCTGCTGTCGGCGGGCGTGCTGCCGCGGTCATTCGCCGACTACGACCAGTACCTGGAATCGCCGGACGACACGTTCGCCGACTACCCGCACGCGCGGCGCGAGATGCTGAAGGAGCTCGCCTTCGTGGGCCCGGGGGTGCTGCTCGGGGCCTTGGGTTGGCTCGCGGCCGGGCACGTCACCGAGCCTGCGGCGCTCCATCCCTCGGTGGCGGCGCTCCTGTCGGTGGCGGTCGGGTTCGTGGTCGGCGGCGCCGTGGTCTGGGTGCTCCGCATCGTGGCGACGCTCCTCATGGATACCGAGGCCATGGGGCTCGGCGACGTCCACCTCATGGCGGCGGTCGGCGCAGCGTTCGGCTGGAAGGTGGCGGTCACGGGGTTCCTCGTCGCTCCGTTCGTCGGGCTGGCCTGGTGGCTGGTGCTGCTGGTTCGCTCGGCGCCATGGCGGGTGCCGTACGGGCCCTCGCTCGCGGTGGGCTCGATCGCCGCGTTCTTCCTGGAGCCCGCGCTGCGGTCGGTGGTGTCGGGGGCGATGGCCGGCATGGGTCGCGCGGCCGAGCAGGCCCGGGCCGAGCCGGGCGGCACGCTGGTGCTCGCCGTGATGCTGGCGGGGGCCTCGGCGGGAATCGCCCGCGCGGCCCGCTCGGGCCGAGGCATGCTCGCGGCCGCGGCGATCGGCCTGATGGTCATCGCGGTCGTCGCGTGGATCCTCGCGGCAGGCTCCCGGCCCGTCGCCGGGGTGCTCGTCGCCCTCGTCCTCGTCGGCTGCTCGATCGCCGGCTCCGTCCTGGTGCGCCCGGGGCTCGAGGAGGGCGCCGGGCCACGGACCGCCGTCGCCCGCATCCTCCGGATGCTGGCCTTCACGGTGGTCCTGGCGGGCGCCTTCCTGCTGGTGGCCCGCCCCGGCGGGACCGCCGGCGGGCCGCCGGGCGGTTGAGATCCGCTCCGATCCCCCTTTACAGGCCGCCGCGGATCGGATGGAATGGGTGGCGCAGCGCAAGGATGCGCGTGCCCGGCGTCGGCGCCGGAACCCGTGGCAACGCACACGAAAGGACTCGTCAGATGCCCTCCATCAGGATCATTTCGCTCCCCGTCGTCGCGCTCTGCGCGGCGCTCGTCGGCTGCAACGAGAAGCAGAAGACCGCGCAGGACGACGTCCTGCGCCAGAACGACGACCTCACCAAGGAGCTCGCGTCGAAGAACGACAGCCTCAACTCGATGGGCGAGCAGCTGTCGCGCCTGCAGCAGATCAACACCGACCTCGAGGCGCAGCTCGCCGAGTGCAACCGCCTCGCGGCCGAGCGCCCCTCGGCGGAGCCTGCCACCGTCGCCGACGCGCGAGACTTCCACGGCATCGAGGGCGTCGAGGCGACGGTCGAGGGCGACGACATCCACCTCACCATCGCCAACAGCCTGCTCTTCGACTCGGGCAAGACCGTGCTCAAGGACGGCGCGAAGCGCTCGCTCGACACCATCGCGGCGAAGGTCAAGGAGAAGTACCCCGACCGCGAGCTGATGGTCGTCGGCCACACCGACACCGACCCGATCCGCCGCACCGCCTTCGCGTCGAACTACCACCTCGGCTTCGAGCGCGCGTACGCCGTGCGCACGTACCTCGACCGCAAGGGCATCGTCGGCGCGCACATGGGCCTCGTGACGTACGGTCCGGACCGCCCGATGGAGTCGAAGGACCGCAGCCGCCGCGTCGAGGTGGTCGTGACCGCCAAGGACGCGCCGCCCGTCACCGACGACGTCCTCAAGGCCGAGGCGCCGCGCAACGCCCCTGCGTCCGCGACGAAGTCCACGGCATCCAAGTCCACCGCCAAGGGCACGTCGAAGGGAACCTCGCAGAAGCGGGGCAGCGCGTCCGCCACGACGAAGTGACCCGTCGCGGGCGCGGCCCGCGGAGCATCGCGCCACGATGGACCGCAGCCATCCGAACCAGCCGGCACGCACGCCCCGCGGCGGATCGTTGATCCACCGCGGGGCGGTCTTCTCCGTCGAGCGCGTCTCGTACGTCGGTCGCGCCGGGCGCGAGCTCGAGCGCGACGTGGTGCGCCACCCGGGCGCGGTGACCGTGATCCCCGTGCTCGACGACGGCCGGCTCGTGATGATCCGCAACTGGCGCGTGACGGTCGAGCGGTGGCTCGACGAGTTCTGCGCGGGCAAGCTCGAGCCCGGCGAGGATCCGTCGCACGCCGCCGCGCGCGAGCTCGAGGAGGAGTGCGGGTTCCGCGCCGGCGCGATCGTGCCGGTGGGGCAGTTCCTCACGAGCCCGGGCTTCGCCGACGAGCGCATGCACGTCTTCGAGGCACGCGGGCTCGTCCCGGTCCCGCGCCGGCTCGAGGAGGGCGAGGAGATCGAGGTCGTGCTGCGCACGCCCGGCGAGCTCGCCGCGATGATCCGCGACGGCCGCATCGAGGACGGCAAGACGATCGGGGCGTTCGCGCAGTGGTCGCTGCGCGCCGCGGGGGCGGCTCCGTGACCTGGGAGCGCGCCGAGCCCGCGCCCGTGAACCCCCTCGCGTGGTCCGCGCCGGTCGGCAGGATCGCCGGCGTGCGCCTGCGGCTCCACTTCTCGTTCGTGCTGTACGCGGTGCTGCTGGCGCTCCGCGGCACGCTGGGCCCCGGTGACGCGGCTGGGCTGCACGGGCTTCGCACGGTCTCGCTGGCGCTCGGCTCGCTGCTCGCGGTGGTGGCGCTGCGCGAGTGGGTGCGCGCGCTCGTCGTGCGTGCCGCCGGCGGCTCGGCCGACGAGGTGACCCTCTGGCCGCTCGGCACGCTCCAGGGCATCGACCCCGCACCCGGCTGGGCATCCATGGTCCTCGCGGCATGCGTGGGCCCCGCGGTCTCGGCCGTGCAGTTGGCTGCCTGCGGCGCGGGGCTCGCGGCGATCGCCGGCGACTGGTCCGCCGCGTTCCCCGACCCCTTCGGCGCGGCGTGGCTCGCGACGCCGCACCCGTGGTGGCACGAGGCGCTCTGGTTCCTGCAGTGGACCGGCATCCAGGTGGCGCTGCTGGCGCTCCTCCCCATGCTCCCGCTCGACGGCGGGCGCCTGGCCGAGGCCGTCATCGTGCGCCGTCGCGGCGAGTTCGACGCGCCGCGCGCGGCGGCCGCGTTCACCCTCGCGGCCGCGGCGGTCGTGGGCGTCGTCGCGGTGGTGCGGGACCTCGCCACGATCATGGCGGTGGCCATCGCGTGCGCGGGGTACGCGGCGTTCGTCCTCTGGCGGCTGCGCGCGGGCGACGCCGTCGCGGGCGCCGGCGACGGATGGGCTCCTCCCGACGCACGGTCGGAGCCCGACCCCGAGGTCGCGGCCCGCGAGGAGGCTGCCCGGCGCCGTGCGGCGCGCGAGGCCGAGGAGCGCGAGGTGGACCGAATCCTCGCGAAGATCGCGCGGGACGGGCGCGAGTCGCTCACCGACGCCGAGCGCACCGCGCTGGCCCGCGCCACCGAGCGCCGCCGGGGCGGGTGAGCGCCGGTTTCCGATATCGTTGCCCGACCCCCATGGGAATCCACGACCGCCCGTACTCCCGCCCGCAGGCCACGCAGCGCGCCGGCTCGATGCTCCCGGGGTGGAGCGTGACCACGTGGCTCATCGCCATCTGCGTCGCGGTGTTCGTGGTCGACGGGTTCCTCGGCTTCACCATGGAGCCCGTGCGCTCCGTGCCGGCGCCCGGGTTCACCGCGGAGCAGCTCGAGCGCATCGACCGCAAGGAGCTCACGCTGTACGCGCCGGACGGGCCGAGCGCCGGCGGGATGATCGGCATGGCGGTGATCGAGCCCGACACCGTCGTGGCCGAGGTGGAGTTCCGGCCCACGCGCCGGCTCGCCGAGCTCGGCTACTTCTCCACGGCGCGCGCGATCTACTCCGACGACCCGGTGCTCGGCGTGCGCGGATTCCAGGTGTGGAGGTTCGTGACGTTCCAGTTCCTCCACGCGAACCTCAACCACATCCTCTTCAACCTCCTGACGCTGTTCTTCTTCGGCCCGGTGGTCGAGGCGTACCTCGGCGGGAAGCGGTTCCTCGCCTTCTACCTGCTGTGCGGCGTCGCCGGCGCGGCCGTCTACCTGCTGCTCAACGGCCTCGCCGTCGCGGGCCAGGCGTGGTTCGGCCCGTCGTTCCATCCGCCGGGGCTCCTCTTCAACGACCCGAACACGCCGCTCGTCGGCGCCTCGGCCGGCGTGTTCGGCGTGATCATGGCGGGTGCGTTCCTGAACCCGAACGCGGTCGTCTACCTCTTCTTCTTCATCCCGATGCGCCTGCACACGCTGGCGTACGGGTTGCTGGCGTTCGCGGTGCTCGCCGTCATCTTCAACTGGGCGAACGCCGGCGGCGAGGCCGCGCACATCGGCGGCGCGCTCGCGGGCTGGTACCTGATCCGCAATCCGGGACACCTGCACGGGTTCTTCGACTTCCTGGGGCAGTACGACCCCACCAGCCGGGTGGCTGCGGCGCGCAAGGCCGTGCGGCGCGGGTCGGTGCGCGGGGGCGTCGACTCCGACGAGGTGAACCGCATCCTCGACAAGATCAGCGCGCGGGGCATCCACTCGCTCACCGAGGGCGAGAAGCGGACGCTCCGCGAGGCGAGCCGACGGTGAGCCACGGCCCCATCCGGTTCGAGGTCCTCGCGCGCTGCGGCGCGGCGCGCCTTGGGCGCGTGCACACGCCCCACGGGTCCTTCGACACCCCGGCCTTCATGCCGGTCGCCACCGCGGCCGCGATGAAGGGGCTGACGCCCGCGCAGGTGCGCGGCACGGGAAGCCAGATCATCCTGAACAACGCGTACCACCTGCTGCTGCGCCCGGGCGGCGAGCGGCTCGAGCGCTTCGGCGGCTCGCGGCGCTTCATGCGGTGGGACGGCCCGATGCTCACCGACAGCGGCGGGTACCAGGCCTACAGCATGAGCGACACGAACGAGCTCGACGAGGACGGCGTGACGTTCCGCAGCTTCGTCGACGGCTCGAAGGTCCGGCTCGGGCCCGAGTCGAGCATGCGCGTGCAGAACCAGATCGGCGCCGACATCATCATGGCGTTCGACGACTGCCCGCCGGCCGCGCTGCCGGGCGAGGGCGCGGACGAGCGCCGCGCCGCGCGCACGCGCCGCGTCGAGGACCACGCCCGGCGGCTGCGCGAGGCGCACGAGCGGACGCTGCGCTGGCTCGAGCGGTGCATCCGGGCGCATGCCCGTCCGCAGGACCAGGCGCTCTTCGGGATCGTCCAGGGCGCGACCGACCTCGACCTCCGGCGGCGGTCGGTCGAGGCCACGTGCGCGTTCGACCTTCCCGGGTTCGCCATCGGCGGGGTCGCCGTGGGTGAGGGCACCGACGCCATCCGCCGCGTGGTGGAGTTCACCGCGCCCCTCCTGCCGGACGCGAAGCCCCGCTACCTCATGGGGGTCGGGTACGAGCGCGACATCGTCATGGCGGTGGCCGCCGGGGTCGACATGTTCGACTGCGTGCTGCCCACCCGCAACGGCCGGAACGCGAACGCCTTCACCCGCGAGGGGCCCATCCGCCTCCGGAACGCGTGCCATGCCGACGACCCCCGGCCCATCGACCCGACGTGCGATTGCGAGGCCTGCGCCGGGGGGTTCTCCCGGGCGTACCTGCGGCACCTGTTCCAG
Organism: uncultured Chitinophaga sp.; assembly: GCA_964430235.1. Classification (GTDB taxonomy): domain Bacteria; phylum Planctomycetota; class Phycisphaerae; order Phycisphaerales; family SM1A02; genus UBA966. Next base: position 9,316 of record CAYSFS010000063.1, read on the forward strand.
GCCGAGGAAATGCTCGGCCCCACGCTGGTCAGCATCCACAACATCCGCCACTTCCAACGGCTTATGCTGTCCGTCCGGACCGCGATCCGCGAGGACGCCTGGGACGGCCTGTCGGCCGCCTGGCCGTGCATCGGCGCGCGTCCGGAATCGCACGACACCGAATCCACATGATGAACCTGACCCTCCCCGTGTTCGCGCTTCTCGCCCAGGCCGCCGACGGCCCCGCCCGCCCGGGTTCGGCCCCGGTGGCTCCCGCCGCAGCGGCCGGCGCCGACGGCGCCGCCGCGGCCGCCAACGGCGCCGCCGCCCCCGCCTCCGGCCCCGCCGGGGGAAGCGGCTTCCTCATCATGATGATGGTGCTGCTCGGCACCATGGTCCTGTTCTCGGTGATGAGCGGCCGTCGCGAGAAGAAGAAGCGCGCCGAGCTGCTGGGCTCGATCAAGAAGCACGACAAGGTCATGACCGTCGGCGGCGTGCTCGGCACCGTCGTCGAGATGAAGGACGACTCGGTGGTCCTGAAGGTCGACGAGACCTCGAACACCCGGATCACGTTCAGCAAGAGCGCGATCTCGCAGGTGATGCCCCAGGACGCCGCGGCCTGAGCCCGCGCACCCCGCGACCACCGACCTGACCGCGCCTGCGGGCGCCCACGACCGAGACCCACGCGATGCAACTGCTCTTCTACACGCTGGTCCTCCCGCTCCTGCTTGCGCTGTACGCGCTCGCGTTCCGCAAGTCGGTCGGCCCGGCGCGCCGGCCGTTCGCCGACGCGCTGGTCATCGCCGCGACGTGCGGCATCATGGCGTGGGCCATCGTGCCGATCGAGCAGAAGGTGAAGCTCGGCCGCGACCTCCGCGGCGGCGTCAGCCTCGTCTATTCGGTCTCGATGCCCGAGGGCGTGGACGACGAGACCAAGGGCGAGCTCCTCAAGGAGACCATCAAGACCCTGAAGAACCGCGTGAACCCGCAGGGCGTCCTGGACCTCACCATGACCCCGCAGGGCGACGACCGCATCGAGGTCGTGATGCCGCTGCCGGGCGAGGAGGTCCGCGCGGCCGGCAAGGCCTACCGCGACGCGGTCGACGCGCTCCTGGCGAAGGCCCGCCTCACGCCCCGCGAGCTCGACGCCGCGCTGGCCGCCGGCACCGCCGCGGAGCTCGCCAAGGGCGACGCCGCGCGTGCGGCGAAGCTCGCCGCGCTGCAGTCCGCGTTCGCGGCCGCCAAGGAGGCGCGCACGCGCTTCGAGGGCGCCAGCGGCATGAACATGCAGGGCGCGGAGCTCGACCGCCTGGCCGACGAGGCCGCGGCGGCCGAGCTCGCGTACGACACCGCGCGCGCGGCCATCCAGACCGGCGCGCTCAGCGCGAGCCGCTTCGGGCGCATCATGGCCATGCCCTCGGTGGCCGACAAGGCGGGCGAGTCCGAGCGCTCCACGGCGCTCGCCGCCCTCCGTGCCGAGTTCCCCGCGGCCGGCGCCGAGATCGACGCGGCCGTGCGGGCCTACGACGCGTACTCCGCCCTGCGCACGGTGCTCGACGACCCCGAGGACCTCAAGCGCCTCCTGAAGGGCGCGGGCGTCCTCGACTTCCGCATCGCGGTGACCCCGTCGAACTCGATGGGCGTCAACGTCGACGAGCTGCGCACCCAGCTCGCCGAGGGCGGGCCGCTGGCGGCCGAGAGCCCGGTGGCCCGCTGGTTCCGCATCAACCAGCTGTCCGAGTGGTACCGCACGCCGGCGGAGCTCGCCTCGCTCGAGGCGAACCCGGCCGCCTACTTCGCGTCCACGCGCGGCCTCGTCGCGGGCACCGGCCCCGACAAGCAGGTGTACCTGCTGCTCTGGACCACGCCCGACCGCTGCCTCACGCACGAGCCCGGCGGCCGCGAGTGGTCGATGAAGCAGGTGTTCCGCTCCAACGACGAGCTCGGACGCCCGGCCGTGAGCTTCATGCTCGACGACGCCGGCGGCGCCGAGATGGGCCGCCTCACGGGCGCGAACGTGAACCAGCCGATGGCCATCGTGCTGGACAACCAGGTCTACTCGGCTCCGAACCTCAACTCGAAGATCAACGGCAACGGCCAGATCTCGGGCAACTTCTCCGACAAGGACCTCGACTACCTCGTGCGCGTGCTCGGCTCGGGGTCGCTGGGCGCGCGGCTCTCCCCGGAGCCCGTCTCGGTGAACGTCCTCGGCCCGGCGATGGGCAAGGACAACCTCGCGCGCGGGTTCGACAGCATGATGCTCACGGTGGCGGTCACGTTCGCCGTGATGCTCGTCTACTACTTCGTCCCGGGCCTCATCGCGAACCTGTCGCTGGTCGCGAACGCGATCGCCATCTTCTTCTGCATGGTGCTCGTGGACGCGAACTTCACGCTCCCGGGCCTCGCCGGCGTGGCGCTCTCGATCGCGATCGCGGTCGACGCGAACGTCCTGATCTACGAGCGCCTGCGGGAGGAGCTCGTCGAGAAGAAGGAGAAGCTGAAGGACGCGGTCGAGACCGCGATGAGCCGCGCGGCCAGCGCCATCATCGACGGCAACATCACGAACCTCATCGTCGTGGTGGTGCTCTACTGGTTCGCGGGCGCCGAGGTCAAGGGCTTCGCGCTCGTCATGGGCATCGGCGTGTTCACCACGCTCGCGGCGGGCCTGGTCGTCACCCACACGCTGCTGCGGTGCTGGCAGCAGGCCACGGGCGCGACCACCGTCGCCATGCTCCCCACCGCCGTGCCCGCGATCCCGCGGCTCCTGCGGCCGTCGGTGGACTGGCTCCGCTACCGCCACGTGATGTGGGCGGCGTCGCTGGTGCTCGGCATCGGCTGCGTCGTGGCCACGGTCACGCGCGGCGAGGACATCTTCGAGACCGAGTTCCGCGGCGGCACGACCATGACCATGTCGACGCGCCCCGCGCGCGACGGCGAGCCGTCGATGGGCGGGCGCATGCTGCTCTCGCGCGCCACGGTCGAGGAGCGCGTGCGCGCCATCGGCACGGCGAACTCGGACGACGCGATCGTCTCGGAGCTCCGCAACGCCACCGTGCTGACGGTGGGCGAGCCGAGCCCCACGGGCGACTCCACCTCGTTCCAGATCAAGGTCCCCAACCCCGTCGGCATCTCCGACGAGGCCCAGGTGGCCGAGAAGCTGGTCGCGTCGGTGGTGGGCGCGTTCGAGCAGGACATGGACATCCGCCGTCCCGTCACGTTCGCCGGCAGCGGCGAGCGCTCGTCGGCGGGCCGCGCGTTCCGCATCGACAAGCCGAACCTGGGCGACGTGCTCTCGCGCGCGGGCCTGGACGTTCCGATCGACGAGGCCATGGGCGGCGTGGTCGTGGTGATGGACGGGATCGACCCGCCCATCGCGCTGGCCGACGCGGCCGAGCGCATCCGCCGCCTTCGCAGCCAGCCCGACTTCTCGGAGGTCGCAGGACGCGGCGTCGACGTGGTGGGCCTGAAGGCCGCGGGCGACGGCGCGTACAGCTCCATCGCCATCGTCGTCGGTGACCCCGACATGGCCGGCCGCAAGATCGCCGACGCCGTCTGGCAGCGCAACTGGGCGGACCTCGAGTGGAACCTCGCCTCGACGGCCCTCAGCCGGCGCGCGACGCTCGAGCAGGTCAGCAGCATCTCGCCCTCCGTGGCGCGCGACCTCGCGGAGCAGGCCGTCTGGGCCGTGCTGCTCTCGCTCGTGGGGATGCTCATCTACATCTGGGTGCGCTTCGGCTCGCTGCTCTACTCGGTGGCGACCGTCATCGGCGTCGTGTTCAACGTCTCGGTGTGCCTGGGGCTCCTGGCGTTGACCCCGCTCCTCGGCGACACCGGGCTCGGCCAGGCGCTGCGGATCCAGGACTTCCGCATCGACCTCAACGTGGTCTCGGCGCTCCTGGTGGTGATCGGCTACTCGCTGAACGACACGATCGTCATCCTCGACCGCATCCGCGAGAACCGCGGCAAGCTGCCGTTCGCGACCCGGTCGATCATCAACGACTCGATCAACCAGACGTTCAGCCGCACCATCCTCACCGGCGGCTGCACCGCGGCGACCCCCATCATCCTCTTCTACATGGGCGGGTCGAGCCTGCAGCCGTTCGCGTACACGTTCTTCGTCGGCCTCGTCGCGGGCACGTTCTCTTCCGTGGCGATCGCCGCACCGCTCGTCTTCGTCACCGGCGACGGGGCAGGGGAGCAGGCCGCACGGCCTGCCGCCGGCCCGGCCGAACCGGCCGCCGCCTGACCCGCGGACGCCGGGCTCGAATCACTCGCTCGTACGGGTCACCAAGGAAGGATTCCCAAGTGTCGAACGGAGCTCGCCTCGCAGCATTGGTCGTCGTGGTCGCGGTCGCGGCC
>CAYSFS010000064.1:0-13612 GCA_964430235.1 uncultured Chitinophaga sp.
GCCGCCGGGTCGGGGTTGCCGTTGGGGCCCTCGGGGTTCACGTAGATGAGGCCCATCTGGACCGCGGCGAGCGGGTTCTCGAGCTCGCGCTCGCCTGTGTAGCGCTCGTCGGCGAGCCACGTGCGCTCGGCGCCCCAGTAGGTGAGGTCCGGCTCCCACACGTCGGCGCGGCCGCCGCCGAACCCGAAGGTGCGGAAGCCCATCGACTCGAGGGCCTCGTTGCCCGCGAGGATCATCAGGTCGGCCCACGAGAGCTTGCGGCCGTACTTGCGCTTCACCGGCCAGAGCAGGCGACGCGCCTTGTCGAGGTTGGTGTTGTCGGGCCAGCTGTCGAGCGGCGCGAAGCGCTGCATGCCGGTGCCGCCGCCGCCGCGGCCGTCGCTGATGCGGTAGGTGCCCGCGCTGTGCCAGGCCATGCGGATGAAGAAGGGGCCGTAGTGGCCGTAGTCGGCGGGCCACCACGGCTGGCTGTCGGTCATGAGGGCGCGCAGGTCGCGGCGCACCGCGTCGAGGTCGAGCGTGGCGAACTCCTTCGCGTAGTCGAAGCCGGTCCCCATGGGGTCGGTGAGCGACGAGTTCATGCGCAGGGGCGACAGGTCGAGCGCGTTCGGCCACCAGTCGCGGTTGGTGGTCGCCTCGGAGGCGGGGCGCGTGAATCCGCCCATGAACGGGCACTTGGCTGCGGCGGTGGTCATCGGTGGTTCTCCTGGGGAGGCGAATGATAGGAGGGCCGCCGCGAGGAAGCCGATCATCGGACCGCCTCGTACCCGCCCGGCACGCCCCCGGGAGAGAGCACCAGCTGGAACAGCTGCATCTGCCGCGCCCGGAACGCGCCCGCGCACGACAGCATGTAGTAGCGGAACATCCGGAAGAACCGGTCGCCGTGCCGCTCGCGGAAGCGGGGCCAGGCGCGCTCGAAGCGCCCCCACCAGCCCATGAGCGTGCGGTCGTAGTGCGCGCCCATGGTGTGCCAGTCTTCGAGCACGAACAGGCCCTCGGCCGCCGCGGTCAGCTGCGCGGGCGAGGGCACGCAGCCGTTCGGGAAGATGTAGCGGTCGATCCACGGGTCGGCCGCCGGGCGCGACACGTCCTGGCCGCAGGTCTGGAGGAGCATGAGTCCGCCGGGCCGCAGCGCCGCGCGCGCCGACTCGAAGAACCTCCGGTGGTTCTTGCACCCCACGTGCTCGAACATCCCGACGCTGACCACCTTGTCGAACTCGCCGGCCAGTCGGCGGGGAAGGTCGCGGTAGTCCATCGCGACGAACTCGGTCCCCGGGCCGCGCGCGTGCGCCCGCGCGTGCGCGAGCTGGCCCTCGGCGATGTTGATGCCCGTCACGCGGCAGCCGTGGCGCTCGTTGATCCACCGCGCCAGCCCGCCCCATCCGCACCCGACGTCGAGCACGCGGTCGTCCGGCCCGATCCGCAGCTTGCGGCAGATGAGGTCCATCTTGTCCCGCTGCGCGCGGTCGAGGTCGCCCGGCGCGGCATCCTTGAAGTACGCGCACGTGTACTGGCCGTACGGGTCGAGGAACGACATGAAGAGCTCGTCGTCGATGTCGTAGTGGCGGCGCGCCACCTCCCTCGCGCCGCGCCGCGTCTGCAGGTTGACCGCCTTCGAGCGCAGCACGTGCAGCGCGGTGCGCCAGTTGCGCGCGATCGCGCGCTCGCCGCCCGCGCGCAGGGCGCGCGCCATCATCTCGTCGAGCGCGTCGCAGTCCCACCAGCCGTCCATGTACGACTCACCCAGGCCGAGCGTGCCGTCGCCGACCACGCGGTCGAAGAAGCCCGCGTCGTGGACGCGGATGTCCCACGGGCGGTCGCCGTTCACCTTCACGTCGGCGGCGTCGAGGACGCGCTCGCAGAGTTCCCGTGCGCCCATGGCCGTGAACGTAGGCGGGGCGGGGCGGGGCGAGGCAGGGAACGGTTCCCCGACTCTGCGCCCGCGCGGGCATCGCGGGCCCGCGGCGGGCGGCGTTCGGGCCCAGGAACGACAAACCCGCAGGCGTTGCCTGCGGGTCTGCTTGAATGGGCGATACTGGATTCGAACCAGTGACCCCACGCGTGTGATGCGTGTGCTCTAGCCAGCTGAGCTAATCGCCCGGGACGTTGGATTCTAGCGGGGATGCCGCGGCATGTCACGGGGTTCCCGTGGCGCGTCATGGCGCGTGTTATCCGTCCCACGCATCCGTACGATCCGGCGATGACCCCCATCTCCGCCCGTCTCGCGTTCGCCGCCGCCTCGTCCGCCGCCATCCTCCTCGCCTCCGCCTCCGGTTGCGCCGGCCGCATGGCCGCGGGCCACATGGCGCGAAAGGCGCTCACGCAGCAGGATGGTGCGCACGAGGCGAACTACGCGACCATGGACGAGGCCAACATGGCGTTCTACGCCGCCATCAACGGCGTCTGCGCGGGCAACGCGCAGGGCATGGAGTCGGTGTGGTCGCACGCCGCCGACGTCTCGGACTTCGGGCCTGACGGCAAGACCAACGTCGGTTACGACGCCGTGATCGCGCGCTTCCGCCGCGAGGCCGGCATGAAGATGGGCGGCACCGTGGCGTGCACCGACATGCACTCCATCGTGGGAGACGGCTTCGGCGTCGTCACCTGCGTCGAGGTCTGCAAGGGCTCCGTCATCGACGGCAAGCCCGCCGACATGCGGTTCCGCGCCACCAACGTCTTCCGCAAGGAGCCCAACGGCTGGAAGATGGTGCACCACCACACCGACCTCGGCGCGCCCCTCGCCAACCGCTGATCGCGCGGCGCCCGCCCGCGGCGCCCGCCCGCGCCTCACCTCCAGATCGCCACGCCGAGGTCCTTGCGGTCCTCGCGCACGGCGGGTGCCGGCACGCCCGCCGACTTCGCGATCTCGTCGAGCCGTGCGGGCTGCCCCAGCACGCCCACCGTCCGCGGCGGCTGCGCCTCGCGCGCGGCGCGCACGCGCTCGGCCACGGCCTTCCAGTCGATGCGGCGATCGCGCTCCTCGGGCAGGTCGAGCTCGTTGTCGAACTCGTCGGCCCACCCGGCGATCACGAGGTCGCGCCGGCCCGTGTCCCAGCTCGCGGCCAGCGCCGGCGTGCCGCCCGCCACGATGAGCACTTCGCTCGCGCGCAGCGCCTCGCGATGTTCGGCGAGGAACGGCCACGGGTGCTTCGCGGTGTCCAGCAGCGCGGTCGGGTAGAGGAACGGGATGACGGCGAGCATCGGCACCGGCGCCAGCGCCGTGCGCGCGAGCCACCGCGTCGCGTCGTCGGTCGACCAGCTCCATGCATCGAGCAGCGCCCACGCGGCGAGCGCCGCCGCGATCACCAGGAGCCGTGCCGTACCCCCCGATTCCCACGGATCCGGGAGCCCGAAGCGCGCGGGCCCGGCGACCGCCACCGCCACGCACGCAAGCAGCGCCAGCCGCAGCGCCCACCTCGCCGCGGCCGCCGAGCGCCCGCCCGTGCCCGGGTTCGCCGTGCGCCAGTGCCACAGCCCGACGGCCACCAGCACCGCCACCGGCGCGAACATGGGCAGCATGTACGTGGCCAGCTTCCCGCTCGAGAGGCTGAGCGCCGCCAGCGGCACGAATGCCCAGCACAGCATGAAGCGCACGCCGCCTCGAAGGCGGTCGCCCGCTTCGCACGGCCCGGTGCCCGCGCGCGCGTTTGCGCATGCCCGCACGCCCGCGGCCGCGCGCGGCCACGCCAGCGTCCACACCATCGCGCCCGCCGGGAACAACGCCGCGTAGAACCACCACGGCTGCGGCTGCTGCGTCGGGTCCGGGTTCAGCGCGCGCCGGACGTGCTCCTTCATCACCAGGTACTTCCACATCCCCGGGTTCGCGCGCTCGACCGCCAGCGCCAGCGGCGCAAGCGCCGCCAGGGCCGCCACCAGCGGCACCCACGGCATCGAGAGCATGTCGCGCCAGCGGCGTTCCCACGCCAGGTACGCGATCGCCGCCGCGCCCGGGATCGCGAACGCGAGCAGCCCCTTCGCGAGAAAGGCGAGCCCCGCCGCCGCGCCGGCCGCGGCCAGCCACAGCGTTCGCGTGCGCCCCTCGCTCGTGCAAGCGCCCAGGAACGCGCCCATCGTCACGGCCACCAGGCACGCGAACCACGGGTCGAGCGTCGTGACGGTGCCGAGCACCATGGGCATGACCGTGGTCGCCTGCACCATGAACGCCAGGGGGCCCATCTCGCGCCGGCCCGTGATGCGCACCGCGCACCACGCGGCGACCAGCGCCGCGCCGCACGCGGCGACGGCGCTCGGCAGCCGGATGGCCGCCGCGTTCTGCCCGAACGCCGAGATGCTGCCCGCCGTGATCCAGTAGACGAGCGGCGGCTTCTCGTAGAAGCGGAACCCCGCCAGCCGCAGGGACAGCCAGTCCCCCGACTCCACCATCTGCGCCGGGATGATGCCGTAGCGCGCCTCGTCGGGCACCTGCAGGGGGCGGACCCCCAGGGTGACGACCCCGACCGCCAGGAAGACGAGGGCCGCGAGGGCCCAGAGCCTCCGGGGGCTCACTTCTGCTGCGCCGCCTGCTCGGCCTTGAGGCGCCGGACGGCCTCCTCGGTGGCCCGTTCCATCTGGTCCTGGCTCAGCTGCGGGCGCTGCGCCGAGTCCTCGCGGGAGATCTCGTCGCTGGCGTCCTTCATGCCCTTCTTGAACTCGGTGATCGACTTGCCGATGTTGCGGCCGACGCTCGGGAGCCGGCTGCCGAAGAGCAGGAGCCCGATCACCGCCACGATGACCAGCTCGGTGGTCCCGAGCCCGAACATCGCGAGGACGGGGGCGGGGGTCCCGGCCGGGGGCAGGGCGGAGGCGAGCAGGTCGATGGGCATGGCGGGAGTGTAACGGCTTTCTGCACGTTTCAATGCGTCCCGGACGATATTGGCCGGATGCACGGACGCATGACCGGTTCCCTCGTTGCCCCCTCCCGCCGCTCGATCGCCGCGCTCGGCCGCGCCCGCTCCGGCGCGGCGCTCGCCGTGGCCGCCACGCTCGCCGTCGCGGGCTCGCTCCTCGTCGGCGGGTGCAAGGCCGCGCCGAAGCCCGCGCCCGAGGCCGACCCCGACGTGCAGATCCCGCCCGGGGAGCACGGCCTGCGCAAGCTCTCGCCCGAGGAGTACCCCGACGTGCGCGCGGCGTTCAAGGCGAAGGACGCCGCCACCGTGATGGCGCTCGAGAACAGCGTGCGCTGGTTCGCCACCAACAGCAGCAAGTCGGCGTACTCGAGCGAGCAGCTCGGCCCGATCGCGCAGGTGGTGCCCGACCACCGCCTCGCGGCCGCCTCGATCTACGGCATCAAGTACCTGATGGAGAACTCGAAGGACGCCGAGTCGTTCCAGCGCGACCTCTACGCGCAGTTCGACATCTGGCAGTCGCGCGGCTCCAACGGCAAGGGCAAGGTGCTCTTCACCGGCTACTTCTCGCCCGAGATCAAGGCGAGCATGCAGCGCACCGAGACGTTCCGATTCCCGCTCTACCAGCGCCCGAAGGACCTCGTCACCGACACGCAGACCGGCGAGCCGCTGGGCCGCCGCGCGGCCGACGGGACGGTCTCCCCGTGGCCCGCGCGCAAGGACCTCATGGCGAGCGGCGAGCTCGCGGGCACCGAGCTCGTGTGGCTCGCGAGCGCGTTCGACGCCTACGTGTGCGAGGTGAACGGCAGCGCCAAGCTGGTGCTGCCCGACAACTCGATCAAGTACGTCGGCTACGCGGGCAAGACCGGCCGCCCCTACGTGGGCCTCGGCATGAGCCTGGTCGAGGACGGCGTCATCACGCGGCGCGAGCGCACGCTCGGCAACATCAAGCGCCTCTACGAGCGCGACCCCGCGCTGGTGCAGCGCTACATCGACCGCAACGAGAACATGGTGTTCTTCTCGATGTACGAGGCGAAGGCGTGGCCGCTCGGTTCGCTCGGCGTGCCCGTGACGACGTACGCGAGCCTGGCCACCGACAAGAAGATCTTCCCGCGCGGGCTCGCCATGCTCGTGCAGACCGAGACCGCCGACTACGCGGGCACGCCGCGCCCGTTCGACCGCATCATGTTCGACCAGGACACCGGCGGCGCCATCCGGGCCGCGGGGCGCGGCGACATCTACATGGGCGTCGGCGCGGCGGCCGAGGTGCTCGCGGGCAACCAGTACGCCGAGGGCACCTTCTACTACTTCGTGCTGAAGCCGGAGAACGTCGACCGCTACAAGGTGCCCGTGGTGCAGCGGCTCAGCGAGTCCATCGAGCGGCGCTCGAGGACCGCGCCCCGGCCGCTCCAGGCGCCCGCCGCCCGCGAGCGCGCGGGCCAGGCGGCGCTCGAGCGCGCGCCGTCGAGCGGGCCGACGCAGGCCGAGCCGGACACCAAGAAGCCGAACGGCTGAGTCACGCCCTCGGCCGGAGCGCCTCCTTCGGCGCCTCGAAGGGCGGCGGCCCCGAGAAGCCCCTCCCGGCCTCCCACCGGAGCTCGGCGAACCCCGCGGGCCACGCGCGCGGGCGTGACCATGCCCGGAGCTCGGGGTCGCGGCGGCGCTCCGCCTCCGTCTCGCGCACGAACGCGCGCTCGTCCGTCACGGCGATCACGAGGCCCAGCGCGGCGGCGGCGAGCGATGCCGGCGCCACCGTCCACGCCACGCGCCGCAGCGTGGCCCAGTCGGCCGCGTACGAGGGCGGCCGCTCGAACGCCGCGCCGCACTCGGGACACCGCACCCCCGCGCCGCCGTACCCGCACGCCGGGCACCGCCCCGCGCGGTGGCGCCGTTCCGGAACCCAGTGCCCCCACATCGCGCGCGGCAGCTCGATGATCGCCGCCATGGGAAGGAGCGCAAGCCCGGTGGCGAGCGTGGCCGCCACCACCGTCACCGCCCCCGCGGCGTCGAGGCCGAATCCGCCCACCAGCCCGCGCGACGCGATCGCCGCGACGGTGGCGACGCCCAGCACCGCCGCGACCATGGCGGCAGACCAGCCGATGCGGACGGACGCGGGCGCCTCGGCCGCCGCGGCGCGTCCCGCCGCGGGTGCCGCGGGCGTGCGCGCCGCGCGCCCCGCGTCCGCCTGCGCCTCGCGCGGTGCGTGGTCCATGGGCCCATCGTAGGCCGCGGTACCTTGCGCGCGTGCTCGCCATCGACCTGCGCGACGTGACGAAGACCTACCGAGGCGGCGTGAAGGCGCTGCGCGGCGTGTCGCTCAGCGTGGGCCGCGGCGAGGTGTTCGGGCTGCTCGGCCCGAACGGCGCGGGCAAGAGCACGCTCGTCAAGATCATCATGACCGTGGTGCGGCCGACCACGCTGCAGGGCACCGTGCTGGGCGAGCCCGCGTGCACGCAGCGCGTGCTCGAGCGCATCGGGTACCTGCCCGAGCACCATCGCTTCCCCGCGTACCTCACGGGGCGGCAGGTGGTCGACTTCCTGGGCGCGCTCGCGAAGGTCCCGCGCGCCGTGCGTCGCGAGCGCACCGAGCGCCTGCTCGAGCTGGTCGGCATGCGCGACTGGGGAGACCGCCGCGTCACCACGTACTCCAAGGGCATGCAGCAGCGCATCGGCATCGCCGCGGCGCTGGTCAACGACCCGCAGCTCGTGGTGCTCGACGAACCGACCGACGGCGTCGACCCCGTGGGCCGCCGCGAGATCCGCGACATGCTGCTGCGCATCCGCGGCGAGGGGCGCACGGTGCTCGTCAACAGCCACCTGCTCGGCGAGGTCGAGATGGTGGCCGACCGCGTCGCGATCATCAACCAGGGGCTCACCGTGGCGCAGGGCACCATCGAGGAACTGACGCGCGACAGCCACCGCTACGAGCTCGACGCCGTGGGCGGGCCCCCCGCGGTGCCGTTCGCGGGCCGCGAGTGCGCGGGCGCGGCGGTGCCCGACCGCCCCGGCGCGCTGACCTACGTCCTGCCCACGCGCGAGGCCGCGGAGGTGCAGCCCGTGATCGACCTGCTGCGCGCCGCGGGCGCCGTCGTCACGCGCGTCGAGCGCGCGCGGGAGACGCTCGAGGACCTCTTCGTCCGCAGCGTCGTCGACCGCGACGGCCGCGCGATGCCGGGCGCGGCGCGGGAGGCGCGCCGGTGACGCAGACCCTCGCCATCTTCCTCGACGCGTACCGCGACCTCAACTCGCGCAAGCTGTTCTGGCTCGCCATCGCCATCAGCATGCTGGTGGTGGTGCTGGTCGGATCCGTGGGCATCGACTCCACCGGCATCTCGGTGCTGTGGTTCCACGTCGACAACAAGTTCGTCAACACGCAGTTCTTCCCCGCGTCCACGTTCTACAAGATCATCTTCCAGAACCTGGGCATCAACGTCTGGCTGACCTGGCTCGCGGCGATCCTGGCGCTCATCTCGACGGCGAGCGTCGTGCCCGAGATGGTCGCGAGCGGCTCGATCGACATGCTGCTCTCGAAGCCCATCACGCGCGGCCGGCTGTTCCTGACGCGCTGGGTGACGGGCCTCTTCTTCGCCGGCATCCAGGCGCTGGTGTTCGTCACGGCCAGCTTCATGGTGATCGGCATCCGCGGCGGCGCCTGGGAACCCGGGCTCTTCATCGCGGTGCCCACGGTGGTGGTGTTCTTCAGCTACCTCTACTGCTTCTGCGCGCTGATGGGCGTGCTCACGCGCAGCACGGTCGCCAGCCTGCTGCTGACGCTCGTCTTCTGGCTGGGGCTCTTCGGCCTGCAGGAGGGCGAGCAGTTCGTGAACCGCGGGCGCATCGCGTCCACCATGGAGTGCGCGGCCATCGAGCGCGCCATCGAGACGCGCCTCTCGAAGAACGCCGACGCCGACGTCGACCGCCTGCGCGGCGAGCTCGAGTCCGAGCGTGCCGCGGCGGCCACCTGGCAACGCGTGTACGCGCCGCTCTACGCGCTGGTCACCTGCCTGCCGAAGACCAACGAGACCACCGAGTGGCTGCAGCGCCGGCTCATCGCGAGCGCCAGCTTCCGCCCGCCGCCGGACGAGGAATCCACCCTGAACTTCTTCGGCTCCACGCGCGTGAAGCGGCGCGAGTTCCAGCAGGCGCTCTTCGACGACGCCGAGTCGCGCAAGGGCGTCGCGTGGACCATCGGAACGAGCCTGGCGTTCGAGGCCGTCCTGCTCGGCGCGTGCGTCTGGATCTTCCGTCGACGCGACTTCTGACGGCCGTTACGATCCCTGCGTGCTCGTCTACCGCAAGGGCATCTTCTGCCTCGAGGCCGAGTGGTTCGGGCTGCGCTCGTCCGTGTCGGTGCGCCCGGGGCTCGAGTTCCTGCGTGCGTCGGACTACCACGTGCCGTTCATCCACCGCGACGTGGCCACCCGGCCCGAGCTCGAGCATTACCTCCGCAAGTGGTTCCAGGAGCGCCAGAGCGGGTTCGAGATCCTGTGGGTGGCGATCCACTCGCGCAAGGGGCTGCTGCTTCCCGGCGACATGCGCCGCCCCGACGAGCGCGTGCACCTCGACCGCCTCGAGGAGGTGCTCGCGGGCCGGTGCGCGGGCCGGTTCATCCACTTCGGCGGGTGCAGCACCATCGACGTGCCCGCGCGCCGCATCGGCCGGTTCCTGCGCGCCACCGGCGCGGTCGGCGTTTCGGGATTCTGCAAGGAGGTGGACTGGACCGAGTCCACCCTCTTCGAGATGTCGTTCCTGCTCGAGCTGCAGAAGCACCCGCTGACGGCGAGCGGCCTGCGCGCCGCGATGCGTGCGCTGCGCGCCGCGCGCGCCCACGAGATCCGCGAGTCGGCGTTCCGCATGCACGTGCGCCCGTGAGGGCCTTGAGGGCCGCGGCCGGAAGGCCCGGTGCCCGGCCCTCGCTCGTTCGGCCGCTCAGCGCCCGAGCTCCGCCGCGCGGTCGCGCGCGGCGCGCATCGCCGCGTGCACGGCGTCGCGGAACCCGCGCTCCTCGAAGGCGCGCACCGCGGCCGCCGTGGTGCCGCCCGCGCTCGTCACGTCGGCCCGCAGCTGCGCGGGGTCGCGCCCCGAGGTCGCCATCAGCGAGGCCGCTCCCAGCATCGTGCGCACCGTGGCCTCGCGCGCCACCGCCTCGTCCAGGCCGAGCTCTCGCGCCGCGGCCACCTGCGCCTCGGCCAGGAGGTACAGGTAGGCGGGGGCGCTGCCGATCGCCGCGGTGGCCGCGTCCATCAGGCGCTCCTCGACGCGGCACGTGCCGCCGAGCGACGCGAAGAGCCGCTGCACGCGCGCCACGTCGGCGTCGGCGGCGCCCGCGCCCGCGGCCACCGCCGTGAAGCCGAGCCCCACGGTCGCCGGCGTGTTCGGCATCGCGCGCACCACGCGCACCTTCCCGCCCAGCGCCGAGCGGATCGACGCGCTCGACCATCCCGCCATCACGCTCACCACCAGCGCCTCGCCGTCGAGGCGTCCGAGCTCCTTCGCGAGCTGCTCGAACTGCTGCGGCTTCACGGCGAGCACCAGGTTCGCGGCGCCGCGCGCGTCGGCCGCCCGCGCGGTGGCGCGCACGCCGATCGCCTGCGCGGCCGCGCGGCGCGGCTCCTCGCCGTCCACCGCCAGCGCGTGCGCCGGTTCCACGGTGCCCTGCGCCACGGCGCGCGACAGGATCGCGGAGCCCAGGTTGCCGCATCCCACGAACGCCCAGCGCACGGTGCCGTCGGATCCGTCTGCCATGGGGCGCAGGCTATCGAACGCGCGGCCGCGCTACGATTCGCGCAATGAGCACCGCCGTCCAGATCCTCGACTTCGAGCAGCCCATCGCCGAGATCGAGCGCCAGATCGAGGCCCTCGAGGCGCGCCCCGACGCCGCCGCGCTCGCCGACGAGATCGCCACGCTGCAGGAGACGCGCAACAGCCTCCTCTCGAAGACGTACGGCAACCTGTCGCCCTGGCAGACCGTGCGCGTGGCGCGCCACCCGCAGCGGCCCCAGACGCTCGATTACCTGCAGATGATCTGCCGCGACTGGTGCGAGCTCCACGGCGACCGCCGCCACGGCGACGACCCGGCGATCGTCACGGGCTTCGGGCGCATCGGCAGCGTGAAGTGCCTGGTGGTGGGGCACCAGAAGGGCCGCGACACCAAGGAGCGCCTCGCGTGCCACTTCGGCTGCGCCCACCCCGAGGGCTACCGCAAGGCCCTCCTGAAGATGAAGCTCGCCGAGAAGTTCCGGCTCCCGATCGTGACGTTCGTCGACACGCCCGGCGCGTACCCGGGCATCGGCGCCGAGCAGCGCGGCCAGGCCGAGAGCATCGCGGTGAACCTGCGCGAGATGAGCCGGCTGCGCGTGCCGGTCATCTGCATCGTGATCGGGGAGGGCGGCTCGGGCGGCGCGCTCGGCATCGCCGTCGGCGACCGCGTGGCCATGCTGCAGAACAGCTGGTACAGCGTGATCAGCCCCGAGGGCTGCGCGGCCATCCTCTGGAAGGAGGCCAACGAGCGCACCAACAACCTGGCGGCGAACGCGCTGTCGCTCACCGCGACGCACAACCTGAAGAACGGCCTCATCGACGACGTGATCCCCGAGCCCCTCGGCGGCGCGCACCGCAACCCGAGGGCCATGGCCGAGCGCATCCAGCACTACGTGGTCGACTGGGTGCGCGAGCTGCAGCGCATCGATCCCGACACGCTGGTGCGCAAGCGGTTCGAGAAGTTCCGCTCGATCGGCAGCGTGAAGTAGGCGGGCACGCGGGGCGCGCGCGGCGCATGCGTGCGGAGCGTCGACCCCCCGGATCGCGCAATCGGCGTTGACGGGTCGCACGGATTTCGCTAGAATTACGCGTTCTTCGCGCTGCTCGGCGCGTCGCTTCGCATTCCGGCACCACTTCGAGGGCGACATCGGCATGGCAAAGTCCGGTAAGAAGGTTGTCGAGAAGAAGCAGGCGAAGCCCGCACCGAAGGCGAAGGTCCCGGCGAAGCCCGCCGCGAAGACGCCCGCCAAGCCGGTCGCGAAGGTCCCGGCGAAGCCGGCCCCGAAGTTCGCGCCGAAGCAGGCGCCCGCCAAGGCGCCGTCCGCGAAGCCGGCCCCCGCCAAGCCCGCCCCGAAGGCTCCGGCGCCCGCGCCGGCCGCCAAGCCCGCGCCGGCTCCGCTGGTGATCCCGAAGCTCATCAACTCCGGCCCGAAGGAGGTCATCCCAGCGGTGGCCCCGAAGCAGGTGTGGCGGGCCTCGAACGAGGCGCCCCCGCCGAAGAAGAAGCCCGGCAAGGGCGCGCCGCCGCCCTCCATCCGCGACCCGCGCAAGGAGGCCCTCGAGGCGCTCCGCCAGCAGCAGCTCGCCGCCGAGCGCGCCGCGAACAAGGGCAAGAAGATCGACTTCACGAACGTGAAGAGCGTGGCGCACGTCGCGGCCGCGATGAAGCCCGACGCCAACGGCTACGTCGTCGTGAACGGCCGCCGCGTGCGCGTCATCGCCGCGAAGGCGCCTGTCTCGAAGAAGAAGGCGCCCGCGAAGGCCGCGGTCGAGAAGCCGCGCGACGAGGGCCCCACCGACGCGCAGATCGCCGCGATCAAGACGCGCCTCTCCGCGAAGGAGCTGAACGAGTACAAGCAGATCCTGCTCGAGGCGCGCGCCGAGCTCATCGCGCGCGTCACGGGGCTCGAGGACGAGGCGCTGCGCAGCTCCGGCGGCAACCTCTCGAACATGCCGCTGCACATGGCCGACATCGGCACCGACACGTTCGACCAGGACCTCGCCATCGGCATGGCCGAGACCGAGCGCGAGCTGCTGCGCGAGATCGACGAGGCGCTCGACCGCGTCGTCGCGAAGACGTACGGCGTGTGCCAGCTGACCGGCAAGCCCATCCCGAAGGCGCGCCTCGACGCGAAGCCGTGGGCGAAGTACACGGTCGAGGCCGCGCGCCAGATCGAGAAGATGGGCGGTCGCTGACGCCATGCGCGCGTGGCGTTCGGCGCGCGCGTGGGCGGTGCTGCTGGCGACCTTCGCGGTCGCGCTGGCGCTCGACCTCTGGACCAAGGACTGGGCGTTCCGCACCGTGGCCGACCGGCCCGTGGCGCTTCGCTACGAGGACGTCGCGGGCAACCCGTCGTATTCCCTGCCGTGGCACGCGGGCGTGCGCGCGGTGCCGCCGGACCTCCTGGACTTCCGGCTGGTGCTGAACCACGGCGCGGTGTTCGGCATCGGCCAGGGGCGGGGCGCGCTGTTCATCGCGTTCACGGTGCTCGCGGTGGGGACGGCGCTCTGGGTGTTCGGGCGCCACACGTCCTCGCGCAGCCACATGAGCCACGTGGGGCTCGCGCTGGTGCTCGCGGGCGGCATCGGCAACATGGTCGACCGCGTCTCGGTGGGCGCGGTGCGCGACTTCCTGCACCTCTTCCCGCGCCGCGAGCTTCCCTTCGGGCTTCGTTGGCCGGGCGGCAGCGACGAGTGGTTCCCCTGGGTCTTCAACGTGGCCGACATGGAGCTCATCGCGGGGATGTGCCTCCTGATGCTCGCGGTGCACCTCTCGGACCGGCGCGCCGCGCGCGCGAAGGCGGCCGAGGGCGCGGCGCCGGCGGGCTGAGGCTTGCCGATCACGAGTCGGACCGTGACTTGCAAACGCGCCCATGCGCGTCCAGCCACTCCTGCGTGATCCGCTCGGGCAGCGTGTCCATCCGCACGCAGCGGTCGACGGTGAAATCGCCGACGGCGGTGCGCCGGATCATGGTGCAGTGGCCGCCGGTGCCGAGCGCCTGCCCCAG
>CAYSFS010000065.1:0-13520 GCA_964430235.1 uncultured Chitinophaga sp.
CCCTGGCTGCTCGGAGGGGGAGCCCCCGGACGAGCCGGGAGCGGCGAGACGCGGAATTGTAACCACGCTCGGCATGCACCCCGGGCTGATAAATGCCGTTTGAGGAACGTCCCATCATGGTTACACTTCGGGCGTGTCCGAGCATTCGCACGCCGAGCGCATGCCACGACGGGTCGAACTGAGCGCCGAGGAGCTTGAGCTGCTCCTGGGGCCGGGGCGATTCGCGCCGACCGACGATGCCCCGCCGGCCTCGGACGACGTCGCGGCTCGGACGATGCCGGAGTCGCCGGTCCCGTCGGCCTCACCCGCGGGCGCGCCTCCCGTCGCCGACGCGACGCAACCGCCCGACGGATCACCCCGCCCCATCGGCGACGCCGACCTCGTGCAGGCGATCCTGGGCGACGCCCCGAACTTCGAGCAGCTCGCCCTTCGCGCGATCCGCGAGCGCGCCGGCGAGGACCTCGCCCGCATCGTGGACGGCTCGACCGCCGACGCGATGATCGCCACCGGCACCGCGACGTCCATCGGGAGCGACCGCGCGTTCGTCGCGCCGATGGCCGCCGACGTGCGCGCGGCATGGGCGGCATGGCTGCGCGGATGGCTGGAGCTGCACGCGCGCGGGCGCGACCGCGGTACGCGCCCCGGCTGGGACGCCGCGACCGGCTTCCCCGCGTGGCATCGCGTACGCGTGCAGGCCGCCCACCGCCTGGCGGGGTGCCGCGCCCGGCGCGCGTCGCTCTTCGTGTCGGTCGTGCGCGTCGAGGACGTCGAGCTCTGGAACCGCCGCTCGCAGGTCATCATGGACGACGCGGTCCGCGGACGCGCGGCCGCCGCGATGGACGCGGCCGTCGTGCCCGGCGACGAGGTCTCGTCGCTCGACGTGGATGCGTTCGTCATCGTGTCCGAGCGCGCGTCGGCGGCCTCCGAGATCGCCGCCGCGCTTCGCGCCGAGCTCGACCTCCTGCCCGGCGACGGACCCCGCTCGCTCGCGGTGCGCACGGGCACCGCCGAGGGCCCGTGGGACGCCGTGGACCCCGAGGCGCTGGTGCGCCTGGCCGGCGAGCGTGCCGCGCATCCGGCGAACTGAACCCGTGATCGTCGTCCTGTCCGACCTCCACCTTGGGCTGGCCGGCGCGCCGTCGGCGGCCTCGCTGATGCCCGCGCTCGAGGGCGCGAGCGAGCTCATCCTCAACGGGGACGCGGCCGAGACCGCAAGCCCGCGCATCGGTGCGCGCGCCGCCGGGGAACTGGCACGCCTCGAGGACGCCGTGCGCGCGCGCGGCATCGCGTGGACGCGCATCGAGGGCAATCATGACCCCGGCACCGGCGCGCTGCACGCATGGCGCGCCGACGGCGCCGTGCTCGTGACGCATGGCCACGCGTTCCACCCGACCATCGCGCCGTTCGGCCGCCACGCCTCGGCCGCGGCGCGCGCGTTCGCCCGGGCGCACGCCGCGGCGGCCGCGGCCGGCACGCCCGAGCCGATGCGGTCGCTCGAGGCCGCGCGCGCCGCGTCGCACCTCGAGCGATCGCTCGAGCACGCGAGCAGCACGTTCGCCACCGTCACCGGCATGGCCATGCGTCCATGGAGTTTCCCGCAGGTCATCGGGTGGTGGCGCATCTGCCCGGAGCTCGCGGCCCGGTTCCTGGAGGCCGCGGCGCCCGGTGCGCCGGCCGAGGGCCGCGTGGCGCCGCGCGCGATCGTGAGCGGCCATTCGCACAGCCCCGGCGCGTGGCACGTGCGCGGGACGCTGGTGCTCAACACCGGCTGCTTCTCGTTCCCGGCGCGGCCGCACGCCGCGCTCATCGACGCCGACGCGGTCTCGCTGGTCCCGCTGCGGCGGGTGCGCGGCGAGTGGCGTCAGGATGCCGCGAGCCGCAGGACCTGGCGGATCGACGAGCTCGCGCGCGCCGCCGCGGCGCGGTCCACGCCGCAGGAGTAGCCCTCCTCGGCGAGGACGCCGAGCAGGAGGTCCGTCGCCACGTTGCCGCGCGCGCCCGGCGCGAAGGGGCACCCCCCGAGCCCGCCGGCGCTCGAGTCGAAGCTGCGCACGCCCATCGCGAGCGCGCGCCGCACGTTGTCGACGGCCCGGCCGTTGGTGTCGTGCAGGTGCAGCGTGACGCGCTCGGGGGGCACCGCGGGCGCGACGCCCTCGAGGAGGCGCGCCACGTCGTCGGGCGAGGCGACGCCGAGCGTCTCGCCGAGGTCGATCTCGTCGATGCCGAGGGCGAGCAGCCGCTCGACCACCGTGCGCACGGCCCCGGGCGCGACCGGACCGTCGTACGGGCACCGCACCACGCAGCTCACGTACCCGCGCACGGGAAGCCCCGCCGCGTGCGCGGCCGCGACCACCGGCACGAACCGCGCCAGCACCTCGTCGATCGACCCGCCCGTGTTCGCGCGGCTGAATCCCTCGCTCGCGGCCGCGAAGACCGACACCTTCTCCGCGCGCGCGGCCAGCGCCGCCTCCATGCCGCGCTCGTTCGGGACGAGCGCCGAATGGACGGTGCCGGGCCGGCGCGCGATGCGCGCGAACACCTCGGCCGCGTCCGCCAGCTGCGGGACGCGCTTGGGATTCACGAAGCTCGACACCTCGATCTCGGGAAATCCGGCCTCGCCGAGCGCGTCGACGAACGCCACCTTCGCGTCGGTGGGGACGAACGCGGCCTCGTTCTGCAGCCCGTCGCGGGGCCCGACCTCGGTCACCCGGACATGGCCGCGCACGTCAGCCATGCGGACCGCCCTTGCCGCGCGCGGCGCGCTGGGCGGCGTCGGCCTTCCACGCGCGCGCCATGAACGGCACGAAGACCGCGAGCAGCACGACCGTGAGCAGCGTGCCGCCGACGAAGAGCACGGTCTCGGGCGAGAGCCGCATGCCCACCTCCTCGCGGGGGCCGCCCTGGGGCGGCGTTCCCGGCACGCCCTCGGCCGCGCGCATCACGCGCCCTCCGGCAGGAAGCGCAGGCGCGGCTGGACCGTGGCCGTGGCGCGCACGCCTTCGGCCGGCACGCCGAGCACGGTGCCCGGCTCGGCGTGCGCGGTGCGCACCATCGCGAAGGCGACGCACGACGCGCCCAGCATGGGGCTGAGGGTGCTGCTGGTGACCGTGCCCACCGGGTTGCCCGGCGCACCGTCGGCCCCAAGCTCGAAGACGGGCGAGCCCGAGACCGGCAGGGCGTCCTCAGCGATGCGCAGGCCCACCAGGCGCTGCTTCGGCTTGCCCAGGCTCTCCATGCGCGCGACCACCTCCTGGCCGAGGTAGCAGCCCTTGCGGAAGCTGACGCGCTCGGCGACCAGCCCGGACTCGTGCGGGAGGCTCTCGCTCCCGAAGTCGACGTGGTGCAGCGGCGTGCCGGCCTCGACGCGCGCGATGTTGTACGCATGCCAGCCCGCCGGGCGCGCGCGGCGCCGGCCGCCGGCGGCGGCGTCGTGCTGCGAGACCAGCGCGTCCCACGCGCGCGCGAGGCCCGACGCCGGGACGAGCACCTCGACGCCCGGCGAGCCGCACTGGTCGCGGCGCAGCAGCACCGCGGGCACGCCGGCGAGCTGCGTGCGCACGCAGCGCATGTCCGCGTTCAGCGCCTCGAGCGACGCGTCGTCCGCGCCGGCGTTCGAGAGAAGCATGCCGCCCTCGGGCCCGTGCACCGCGAGCCGGCCCCATGCCGCGGTCTCGTCGGCAAGGCGCACGTCCTCGCCGAACAGGAACGCGCCGAGGCTCGCCACGGTGCGGGCCGCGTCGTGGACGTCGACGTCGACGAGCATGAAGGCACCGTCGTCGATTGCGCCGCCGCCAGGGGCACCCGCGGCCGATGCGGCCGGCACCTCCGCGAACAGGAGGTCGGCCTCGATGCGCCCCTTGCGGTTCAGCCAGAACCCCGCGCGCACGTCGCCCGCGGCCATGCCCTTCAGTTCCTGCGTCACCATGCGGTTCAGGAACTCGATGCGGTCCGCCCCGCGCACCGCCACGGTGCCCCGGCACGAGCGCTCGACCACCGCCGCGCCGCGGCGGAAGGCCGCGTACTCGAGTTCGAGCAGCCCGTAGCCCGCGACGACCTCGCGCGGCTCGTCCGCGGCGCCGCCGTAGGCCATCCACTCGACCTCGACCGGCGCGCCGCCGAGGCGCACGCGTTCGACGCGCGCGTACCGTTCATGCTCGTCCTGGAGGACCCTGAAGGCCATCGGGGAAGCATAGTTCGCCTACGATCATGGCCCCATGAAGCTCGACCTCGACCTCTTCCGGCGCCTCTGCGAGACCCCTGGCATCCCCGGCCGCGAGGAGCGCGTGCGCGCCCTCGTCGAGCGCACCGTGCTGGGCAAGGCCGGCGGCGGACTCTTCGACTCGCACCACGTCGACGCGATGGGCTCGCTCATCTGCACGCGCAAGGCCACCAAGGGGGCGCGCAGCCGCGGCGCGAAGCCGACCACCGTGCTGCTGGCGGCGCACATGGACGAGATCGGCTTCTACGTGCGCCACGTCGACGACCATGGGTACCTGTGGCTGAACGCGGCGGGCGGGTTCGACACGCGCAACCTCTTCGCGAGCCGGGTGCTGGTGGTCACCGACGGCGGCGACATGAAGGGCGTCATGAACCCGGGCGGCAAGCCCATCCACATCTCGAGCGACGCCGAGCGCACCAAGGTGCCGGGCGTCGAGGAGTTCTTCGTCGACCTCGGCATGGCGCCGGCCGACGTGCGCAAGAAGGTGAAGGTGGGCGACTACGTGGTGCTCGACCAGCCCTTCCTCGAGACGCCCCTCAAGGTGGTGAGCAAGGCGCTCGACAACCGCATGGCCTGCTTCGTCGCCATCGAGGCGCTGCGCCGCATCGAGAAGCGCGGCACGAAGCACGCGGCCGACATCGTCGTCGCCTTCTGCACGCAGGAGGAGGTGGGCCTGCGCGGCGCCACCACCGCGGCGAACCAGGTGGGCGCGGACATCGGCGTGGGGCTCGACGTGAACCTCGCGTGCGACACGCCGGGCGTCCCCGACACCCAGCGCGTCACCAAGCACGGCGACGGCGCGGCGGTCATGGTGCAGGACAGCAGCATGATCAGCGACCACCGACTGGTGGAGGACCTGTGCGCCGTGGCGCGCAAGCACCGCATCCCGCACCAGCGGGCGATCCTTCCGCGCGGCGGGCAGGACGGCGCGGCGATCCAGCGCTCGGGCCGCGGCGCGCGGTGCGTGGCGCTCGGTGCCGGCACGCGCTACATCCACACCACCACCGAGATGATCGACAAGGGCGACCTCGAGGCCGTGGTCGACCTGCTGGCGGCGTGGCTCCCGACGATCGAGTGACGGCGGGGGCTGGGCGCGACGCACGCCGCGGGTGCGCCGATCACGCGCTGACGCGCCCGCGCACCCCCAGCACCGTGCGCGCGATCGCCTCGGCCGCGTCGGCATGCGGGCGCGCCCGCAGCCTCTCCTCCATCGCGTCGCGCAGCCTTCCGTCGGCCATCAACGCCTCGAGCGGCCGCCCGATCGACTCGAGGTTCCTCGTGACGTCGAGCCGGTCGTAGGCCAGCACCGCGGCGCCCGCGTCGACCAGCGGCTTCGCGTTCGCCTCCTGGTGCAGGTCGGCGTGGTACGGGTACGGGACGAACACCGTGGGCACGCGGTTCGCCTCGGCCTCGGCCACGCTGTTGGCGCCCGCGCGGCTGAGGGCGAGCTCCGCCGCGCCCCACGCAAGCCCCATCTCGTTGAGGAACGGCAGCACCAGTGCCTTCACGCCCGCACGCGCGTAGGCCGCGTCGAGCTCGGCCGCGGACGGTGTGCCGCGCGGGCCGGCCAGGTGAAGCACCTGCCAGTCCTTCAGGAGGTCGCGGTGCGCCAGGGCGAAGGCCACCATGAACGCGTTGAGCGAGGTCGCGCCCTGCGACGCACCGGTCACCAGGAGCGTCGGCCGCACGGGGTCGAGGCCGAGCTCGCCGCGGCACGCGGCGCGGCCCGCCTGCGCCACCGCCGAGCGGCGCAGCGGCATGCCCACGATCGCCTCGGCGAACCTCGGCAGCCCCGGCGTCTCGCACGCGCTCACCACGCGTTGCGCCCGGCGTGCCACCACGCGGTTCGCGCGGCCGGGCGTGGCATCGAGGTTGACCAGCGTGATCGGGATGCGCAGCATGCGCGCCGCCTGCGTCACGGGCCCGGTGACGAAGCCGCCGAGCGAGACGACGTGCTCGACGCCCTCCTCCCGCAGCACGCGGCGCGCCTCGAGCACGCCCTTCAGGTAGCCCCGCACGAACCGCAGCAGGCCGCGCGGCGACTTCGCGAGGCCCTCGGCGGGAATCGGCCGGAACGTGACGCCCGCGTCACCGAGCATCTGCGCGTCGATCGCGCGCGTCGAGCACAGGAACAGCGGGCGAACGCCGGGCACGATCTCGACCATGCGCTCGGCGATCGCCAGCCCGGGGCTCAGGTGACCTCCCGAGCCGCCGCCCGCGAACGCGACGGTCCTCCGCACCTCGGTCATGCCGTGCCCGCCGCCGTGCCCTGCGCCTCGGGCTGCAGGAACGGATCCTGCTCCTCGCCGGGCACCGGGAGGCCGAGCTCGCGCCGGCGCCGATCGGCCCCGCGGTCCATCGAGATCAGGAGCCCGATCGAGAGGCACGTGAGGATCCACCCCGTGCCGCCGCGCGACATGAGGGGGAGCGCGATGCCCTTGGTCGGGGCAAGCCCCGTGACGACGCAGATGTTGATGAGCGCCTGCACGCCCACGGTCAGCAGGATGCCGAAACCGAGGAGGCGGGCGAAGTTCGAGAGGAGGTCGGGTTCCGCCGGGTTCGCGGGGCCATCCGCATCCGCGGCGCGCACCGGGGCCGCGCTGCCCGCACCCCGCGCCGAGGCGCCGATCACCGCCAGCCCGCACAGGATGAACAGCACGTAGAGCCCCACCACCACCGCCGAGCCGGCGATCCCCAGCTCCTCGGCCACGATCGAGTAGATGAAGTCGGTGGTGGCCTCCGGCAGGTAGCCGAACTTGAGCTCGCTGTTGCCCAGCCCGCGGCCCGCGACGCCGCCGCCCGAGATGGCCTCGAGCGACTGGATGATGTGGTAGCCGATGCCGCGCGCGTCGGCGTACGGGTCCAGGAACGCGATGATGCGGTTGACGCGATAGGGGCTGGTGATGACCAGCACCACGAACGCCAGAAGCCCCACCGGGGCCATGGCCGCCACCCAGATGCCACGCGCGCCCGCCACCACCAGCATGGCCACCGTCACCAGCTCGATGAGAACAGCCGTACCGAGATCCTCGAGCGCGATGAGGCCGCACACGGCGCTGACGGCCGCCAACGGCACCGCGAATCCCCAGGTGAAGGTGTGCAGGCGGGCCCGTTCACGGATCGCGTACCAGGCGACCATGATCGGGACGCCCCACTTGGCGATCTCGCTCGGCTGCAGGCCGATGGGGCCGATGCTGATCCAGCGCCGGGCGCCGTTCGCTTCGCGCCCGATGCCGGGCACCTGCACGAGCGCCATGCCCACGACCACGGCCACGGCCACCCAGAACACCGGGGTCTTCCACCACGTGGCGCCGGTCCGGCCGAGGCGGTCGACGGGAACCACGGCCCCGACCAGCAGCGCCGCGGCCGCACCCAGGGCGAACCACGTGTGCTTGCCCCAGAACACGCTGTCGAGGGTGGTCTCGCCCCCGCGCGACAGGTTCAGGCTGGCGGAGTTCACCATCACGGTGGCCACCACCAGCAGGCCAAGGACCGCCAACACGATGCCATGACGCGCGCGGAGCATGCGGGAATATCGGCACGGGGCGCGGACCGGGGCGAAAACGACGCGGGCAAAATGAAGAACGTCGCCGTCCTTTCGGACGGCGACGCTTCGTTACCCTTGGGGTGACCCCTTCCGGGGTCCGGTCAGGCCCGCGCGTCAGGCGCGACGGCGGCGGCCAGCGGTCAGGCCAGCGACGCCCAGGAGGGCGATCGCGCCGGGAGCCGGCACCGGGATGGTGAACTCGAACGTGCCCTGGCTGGTCGTGTTGTTCGACCGGCGGAGGGTGGCACCCATCTTCCACGCGAGGTTCAGGTCCGCGACGTAGAGCTGGGCGACCATCATGCCGAAGCTGGCCGAAGCCGCCGCGGCGCTCGAGCTGGCAACCCGGTTCGTCAGGGCAGCCAGGCTGCGGGCCGGGCTCGACGTGCCGGCGATGAAGAAGCCGCCGGTGGCCGGGATGCTGTTGGTGTTGGGGTTGGTGAAGCCCGAGGCGTTCGACTGGGTGCTGAACGAGTTGACCGTGGTCACCTCGCCGGTGTCGGTGTCCTCGTACGACACGTTCCACGGCGGATCACCGGCGGTCGAGCCGTTGGCCAGGAACGACTGCGTCGTGGTGTTGAAGCTACCGCCGACGGTCAGGAAGCTGTCGAGCGTGGTCCAGTTCTGGCTGCCCGAGGGAGCGAAGACGCTCTGGGCGCCCGCGCCCTGGAGGAAGCCGCCGGCCGAGGTGGTGGTGATGAAACCGGCGCCGGGGGTGCCGGGGGTGCCGCCGTAGACGTTCAGGATGACGTCCGTCGAGTTGTCGGTCACCGCGAAGACGTTGATCAGGTAGCCGCCGGACACGGTGCGGACGTTGGCCGTCCAACCGATGAAGTCCGCGTTGGCAACCGTGGCGACCGCCGCAGTTCCGAGGAATGCAACAAAGCCGATCTTCATGACTCTGACCTTTCAGGGGCTGATGGGAAACGAAAGGGGGAAACGCGCAGGAGTACGGGAGGAAACCCGCGCGGGGGGGAAACATGTCCAAGTGCGGTCGTCAGCCTGGCGGCCGACCTGGACACCGCGACTATGACCGCGTTTGCGGGGCGTGCAAGTCACTGCGGGGAAAAACCATGCGCGTTGTGGCGATTGAACGGGATGCTGACGCCGATCTCGGTCGGACAAAGGTCCGGAAACCATGGAGTTCTGGCTGACCGGAGGCCGTTTGGAGCGTCGGGCACGTCAAAACGGGCGTTCAGCGGTCCAAACGGCCAACCAAGAGGAGCGGCCGCCCGTCCGTCACCCGGACGGGTGCGATCGTCCCCGTCAGCCCGCGCGCCGCGCCTTCGTCCGGCACATCGACCGCCACGATGAGGTCGCCCGGCGTCCGACCGACCGCCTGCCAGGAGACGCTCGGCGTGCCCTGCCCCGCGACGACCCCGCCGACCCGCAGCGACACCATGCCCGAGGATGCATGCGCATGCGGCGATGGCGCCGCGCGCTCGCGCACCGTGTCGAACAGCACCTCGACGGTGCGGCCCACCCACGACGCGTGCACGCGCGCGCTCGTCTCGGACTGGATGGCGAGCAGCGCGTTGTTGCGCCACCGCTTCACCTCGTCCGGCACGTCGTCGACGAAGCGGTCGATGGCGATGGTGCCGGGCCGCGGCGAATACTTGAAGATGAAGTTGTTCTTGAACGGCAGGCGACGCACCAACGCGCACGTGGCCTCGAAGTCGGCGTCCGTCTCACCCGGGAAGCCCACGATGATGTCGCCCGCGAGCGACGCGTCCGGCAGCGCGGCGAAGGTGCGCGCGACGAAGGCCTCGTACTCCGCCACGGTGTACCCGCGGTTCATGCGCGCCAGCACCGCATCGCTGCCGCTCTGCGCCGGCGCGTGCAGGTACCGGCAGATGCGGGGACTGTCGCGCATGACGGCGAGCACGTCGTCGCCGAAGTCGCGCGGATAGCTCGTCACGAAGCGCAGCCGGCGCAGGCCGGGAACGCGCTCATGGATCATGTGCAGCAGGTCGGCGAACGTGGTGGTGCGCGCCGCGGGCCGCGAACCGTCGCGGAACGCCTGCAATCCTGGCCCCACCTGCGGGGCCTCGCGGCCGTCCACGGTGACCGCGGTGCCGTGGGTGTAGCGGTAGTGGTTGACGGTCTGGCCGAGCAGCGTGATCTCGAGGGCCCCTGCATCGACGAGGCGACGGCATTCCTCGACGATGTGCTCGGGCGGGCGGTGCACCTCGGCGCCGCGCGTGTAGGGCACCACGCAGTACGTGCAGAACTTGTTGCATCCGCGCGTGATGCGCACGTACGCGCTCCAGGGCTGCTCGCGCGCACCGGGGTCGAACGCGCGCGACAGGTCCAGCGACTCGAGCCCGTCCTCGGCGGCCGCAAGGGTGGCCGAGCGGCGCGAACGGTTGCCCGCAAGCGCGACGCCGCGCGCGGGCGAGGATCGCGACGATGCCGCGGCGGCCGACCGTGGGTGCTGCGCGGAAGACGACACCGTGACCGACGAATCGAGCGCCGTGGCCGCGCGCGCGCGCCGCACGTTGTCGATGAGCTGGGGCAGACGGTCGAGCTCCGCGGGCCCGCACAGCACGTCCACCTGCGGATGCCGGCGCAGCATGTCGAGCCCGTCGCGCTCGGCCATGCAGCCGAGCACGCCCAAGATGAGGTCCTCGCCCTCGCGCTTGCGCACGCCCACGGTGCCCACGCGGCTGAGCGCCTTCTGCTCGGCGAGCTCGCGCACCGAGCACGTGTTGTAGAGAATGACCTGCGCGTCGGCGTCGTCCTCGACGAAGCGGTAGCCGAGCGCGGACAGCTGGCCGCGCACGAGCTCGCTGTCGAGCTCGTTCATCTGGCAGCCGAAGGTCTCGAGGTAGACGCGCATGAGGGGCGCCGAGGGTAACGCGGGCGTGCGGCGCCCGGCGTGTCCGGGAATAACGCTTGATGCAGGCTCAGGGAAGTGGTTCCAGCGCGACTGAACGCGATCCACCCTCCCACACCGCCATTTTCCGATTCTGAACCACCCCGAATCCTTGACTCCCGGAAGACCGGAGGCATCTTCCCGGTGTCGGTTGAGGAGGTCCAGGCGCCCAGCACAAGGGCTGGCGCGCTTGAAACGAGAAGGGATCCCAACAATCGATTGGTTTAACTCCGCCTCGCGCGGAAATGAGGGAAAAGGAATGAAGACTCGCTTTGTCAACGTGCTTGGACTGGGCGCCGTCGCTGCTGCGACTTCGGTCGCCAGCGCTGACTTCGTCGGCTGGACCTCCTCGGTCCGCACCGTCTCCGGCGGCTTCCTCGTCAACATCTTCGCCGCCACCAACAACTCCGCGGACGTCATCCTGAACGTCTACGGCGGCACCGCGGGACAGCCCTCGGCCGGCAGCATCACCACCAACTCGGCCGGCGGCTTCCTCCAAGGTGCGGGCGCCCTGAGCGTCTGGGCTCCCTCGGGCAGCCAGAACTGGACCACGCTCGACAGCTTCCTCACCGTCGGCGGCGGCTTCAACACCACCAGCCAGACCTGGCTCGGCAACGGCTCCTCCGCCGGCGATCCGCCGTGGAACGTGTCCTACGAGGACACCGACACTGGCGAGACCACCACGGTCAACGCGTTCAACACGCAGTCGAATGCGTCGGGCTTCACCAACCCCTACCTCAACAACATCCCGGCCACCGGCGGCTTCTTCATCGCCGGCACGTCGAGCCCGGCACGCAGCCTGGCCGCCCTCGGCGCCAACCGCAACGCCAGCTCCAACGCCGCCGCGGCCGCCGCGACCTTCGGCATGCTCGTCGGACAGTTCTACGTTTCGCAGGCTGCGTCGGAGGCCGTGAAGTTCACCAACATGGGCGCCACGCTCCGTCGGTCGGACAACTCGCTCAGCCAGGCCGCGTTCAGCCTCACGGTGAACCTGGTGCCCGCCCCCGGCGCCCTCGCGCTCCTCGGCGTCGCCGGCTTCGCCTCGCGCCGCCGCCGCGCCTGAGTCACTCGAACCTCCTCCGCAAGAGGATCCTTCTCACCGCCGTCCCGGCTCACGCCGGGACGGCGGTTGTTGATTGCGGAATTTTGCACGCCAGTTCCTTGACGGCGCCGAAACCCGGGGCACCCTGACTTTCACGTTGACTCGACACGGCGTGGGCAGTCCCCCTGCCCTCCGGACTTCCGGAACCGCGCCCTGATCGAGCGACACCCTCATACCCCGCCTCAGGGCGGGAAAAGGACCGAGACGCGGTTGTCCCATGGCGCATGCCATCAACCGCACTCCCGGTGGCCCCACGCCCTCATCGTGAGCCACCAGGACCTTCACCCTCCGTGACCCGCCGTGGGCGGGAAAAGGACCTGTCGTGCGTACTTCCCTGTTCGTTTCGTCCGTCGCGGGCCTCGCGCTCGCCTCCGCCGCCAGCGCCGACTTCGTCGGCTGGACCTCCTCGGTCCGCACCGTCTCCGGCGGCTTCCTCGTCAACATCTTCGCTGCCACCAACAGCTCGTCGGACGTCATCCTGAACGTCTACGGCGGCACTCCCGGTACCCCCGGCGCCGGCAGCATCACCACCAACTCCGCCGGCGGCTTCCTCCAGGGCGCGGGCGCCCTGAGCGTCTGGGCCCCCTCGGGCAGCCAGAACTGGACCACGCTCGACAGCTTCCTCACCGTCGGCGGCGGCTTCAACACCACGTCGCAGTCCTACCTCGGCAACGGCTCCTCCGCCGGCGATCCGCCGTGGAACGTGACGTACACCGATACGGACACCGGCGAGGCGACCACGGTCAACGCGTTCAACACGCAGTCGAACGCGTCGGGCTTCACCAACCCCTACCTCAACAACATCCCGGCCACCGGCGGCTTCTTCATCGCCGGCACGTCGAGCCCGGCACGCAGCCTGGCCGCCCTCGGCGCCAACCGCAACGCCAGCTCCAACGCCGCCGCGGCCGCCGCGACCTTCGGCATGCTCGTCGGACAGTTCTACGTTTCGCAGGCTGCGTCGGAGGCCGTGAAGTTCACCAACATGGGCGCCACGCTTCGCCGTACGGACACCACGCTCAGCCAGGCCGCGTTCAGCCTCACGGTGAACCTGGTCCCCGCCCCCGGCGCCATCGCGCTCCTCGGCGTCGCCGGCTTCGCCGCCCGTCGCCGCCGCGACTGAGCCGCGCGCTTCCCTGACCTCTTCGCCGGCCCGGCCGGCATCACGTGTGATCGTTTCGACGGGGCCCCGGTCGTTCCGGGCCCCACCCCCTCAGAGAACCCGCCGTTGGGCGGGAAAAGGACCCTTCAAGTGAAGACCCTCATTGCCACGTCCGTCGCGGGCCTCGCGCTCGCCTCCGCCGCCAGCGCCGACTTCGTCGGCTGGACCTCGTCCATCCGCACCGTCTCCGGCGGCTACCTCGTCAACGTCTTCGCCGCCACCAACAACTCCACGGACGTCATTCTGAATGTCTACGGCGGCACCGCGGGACAGCCCTCGGCCGGCAGCATCACCACCAACTCCGCCGGCGGCTTCCTCCAGGGTGCGGGCGCACAGTCCGTCTGGGCCCCCTCGGGCAGCCAGAACTGGACCACGCTCGACAGCTTCCTCACCATCGGCGGCAGCCTCAACACCACCACGAACTCCTACACGGGCAACGGCTCCACCGCCGGCGACCCGCCGTGGAACGTGTCGTACGAGGACACCGACACCGGCGAAGTGACCTCGGTCAACGCGTTCAACACCCAGTCGAACGCCTCGGGCTTCACCAACCCCTACACCAACAACATCCCGGCCACCGGCGGCTTCTTCATCGCCGGCACGTCGAGCCCGGCCCGCAGC
>CAYSFS010000066.1:0-13251 GCA_964430235.1 uncultured Chitinophaga sp.
AGTGGACCTCGGTGCACGGCCCGCACGGGCCCGTCTCGCCCATCTCCCAGAAGTTGTCCTTCATGCTCCCGGGGATCACGTGGTCGGCGGGCAGGAACCTGAGCCACAGGTCGCGGCTCTCGTGGTCGGGCTCGACGCCCTGCTTCGGGTCGCCGGCGCACCATGTGGCGTAGAGGCGGTTCGGGTCGACGCCGTAGACCTTCGTCAGCAGCTCGAAGGCCCACTCGATGGCCTCCTTCTTGAAGTAGTCGCCGAGCGACCAGTTCCCCAGCATCTCGAAGAAGGTGTGGTGGTAGGTGTCGCGGCCCACGTCCTCGAGGTCGTTGTGCTTGCCTCCGGCGCGGATGCACTTCTGCGTGTTCACGGCGCGCGCGTACGGACGCGTGCCGCGCCCGAGGAACACGTCCTTGAACTGGTTCATGCCGGCGTTGGCGAAGAGCAGCGTCGGGTCGTCGAACGGGATCGCCGGGCTCGAGGGGACCATGGTGTGGCCGCACTTCTCCTCGAAGAACGCGATGAAGGCGCGGCGGACGTCTGCGGCACGGCGGGCGGGCGCGGTCATGGGGGGTCCAGTGTATGAACGGGCCGGGGTGCACCCGCGCCGCCGTAGACTGCCCGCATGCACGCGGAACGCAGGCCGTTCATCGGCGGCAACTGGAAGATGAACTCCGACCTCGCCTCGGCGGTCGAGCTGGCCGAGGCCGTGGTGGCCGCGCTCGGCCCGGCCGGCGGCACGCCTCGCGCGCTGGAGGAAACGGTGGACGCGGCGGTGTTCCCGCCGTTTCCCTACCTTCAGGCCGTGGGACGCGCACTCGGCCACTCGGCGGTCTTGCTCGGCGGCCAGGATTGCTCGGCCGAGGCGAGCGGAGCGTTCACGGGTCAGGTGAGCGCGGACATGCTGTGCGACCTCGGATGTCGCTCCGTCATTATTGGCCATTCCGAGCGGCGCCACGGACTCGGCGAGCTCGACGCGCTGCTGCACCAGAAGCTGGCGATCGCGCTCGAGAGCGGGCTGACGGCCGTCCTGTGCGTCGGCGAGACGCTGTCGGAACGCGACGACGGCCGTGCCGAGGGCGTGGTGCGCGCGCAACTGCGCGGGTGTTTCGGGACGCTCTCCGCGGAAACCGTGGACCGCGCCGTGGTGGCCTACGAACCCGTGTGGGCCATCGGCACGGGCCGCACGGCGAGCCCCGAGGACGCCCAGCGCATGCATGCGGCGATCAGGCAGGAACTTGGGTCCCTGTATGATTCGCGATTCGCCGCGAAGGCCCGCGTCATCTACGGCGGCTCGGTCAATGCGAAGAACGCACGCGCGATCTTCGACCAGCCGGACGTCGACGGCGGGCTGATCGGCGGCGCCAGCCTCAAGGCGGGCGACTTCGCTTCGATCTGCCGCGCCGCGGCGGAGGCGTGGTCGGCGGCCGGCGGGCACTGAAGGACCACCCCATGGGCGTCATCTTCACGCTCCTCACGATCCTCTTCCTCGTCGTCTCGGTCTGCCTGGTGATCATCATCCTGGTGCAGCGTCCGCAGGGCGGCGGACTCGCCCAGGCGTTCGGCGGCGGCGGCGGCGGCACCGACACGGCGTTCGGCGGCCGCACGGGCGACGCACTGACCTACGCCACCGTCACGGCGTTCGGCATCTACCTCGCGCTGGCGGTGGCGCTCAACATCATGGACGACAAGCTGGCCGCCCCGGCCGAGCCCGCGGCCGCGGAGACCGCCCCGTCGCCGGCCGCGCCGGCGACGCAGCCGGCCACCGTCCCGATGGTGCCCGTGCCCGCACCGTCCGCGGTTCCGCAGCCCGCGTCCGCGGCGGCGACGGAGCCGGCACCTGCGCCGTCGACGCAGCCCGCGCCCGCCGCGGTGCCGCAGCCTGAACCGGCGCCCGCACCGGCGCCCGCGTCCACGCCATGATCCGCTCGATGACCGGGTTCGGGGCGGCGTCGGTCGAACAGGACGGCGCGCGCTGCACCGTGGAGGTGCGCAGCGTCAACAACCGTTTCTTCAAGGCCACGCTCCGGCTTCCCGGCGACCTCGAGTCGCTCGAGGCCGACGTCGAGGCGCTCCTCGTGCGCCGCCTCTCGCGCGGCAGCGTCACGCTGATGGTGCGGTGGAACGACCTTGCCTCGCGCGCGATCGCGCGCATCAACGTGGCGGCGCTCGAGGCCTACGCGGCGCAGGTGCGGTCGGCGGGCATCGGCGGCCTCGGCCACGAGCTGCGCATCTCCGACCTGCTCGGGCTGCCGGGCGTCGTGGTGGACGACCGTGCCGAGGGCATCGCCGAGGTCGCGCGGCCGATCGTGCTCGCGCAGGTGGACCGCGCGTGCGACGCGCTGCTCGAGATGCGCCGCCGCGAGGGCGAGGCGCTGCGCGCGCTCCTTGCGGGATTCGGCGACACGGTGGAGGCCCGCCTCGCCGAGGTTCGCGCGCGCGTGCCCGAGGTGGTCGGCGCGTACCAGGACCGGCTTCGCCAGCGCCTGGCGGCCGCGCTCAAGGAGCTCGGACAGTCCGCGAACGACGCCGACGTCATCCGCGAGGTCGCGATCTTCGCCGAGCGCACGGACATCGCCGAGGAGGTCGCGCGGCTCGGGGGGCACCTCGAGCAGTTCCGGTCGCTGATCGACCCCGCGAACCCGCAGCCCGCGGGGCGCACGCTCGACTTCCTGGCGCAGGAGATGCTGCGCGAGGCCAACACCATCGCGAGCAAGTCGGGCGACGTCGAGATCAGCCGCCGCGTGGTGGAGATCAAGACCGCCATCGACCGCATCAAGGAACAGGCGCAGAACGCCGAATGACCCCGGGCGCGCCCGAGCCCATCGCACGCGAGGAACTCCGCGCGGCGGTCCGGGCGTTCGGGCTGAAGGGCCCCGTCCGATTCGAGTCGATCGGCCGCGGCGCGTCGCGCACGGTGAAGGGCCGGCTGACCGCGGGCGGCGCGCGATTCATGCTCAAGCGCCGCCCGGCCGAGGCGATGCCCGCCGAGCATGCGGCGTTCCTCCATCGGTTCCAGGCGTTCCTTCGCTCGCACGGCGTGCCCGTGCCCGCGCTCGCGCGCACCGTGGAGGGCGCGCCCGAGCATCGCACCGAGGGCGCGGCGATCGAGCTCGCCGAGTGGGTGGAGGGCGCGCGTTGGTCCCGCACCGAGGCCGAGGCCGCGTCGGCGGGCGCCGTCGTCGGCCGCATGGTCGCGGCGGCCGCGCGATTCGACCCCGGGCCCGCGCCGCCCGGGATCTCGTACCACCGCGAGGGCACGTTCACCGGCGTCGGCGGGCCGGTGCTCGAGTCGGCGATGCGCGCGGATCCCGGAGGCGACGCGGCCTCCCTGCGCGCGGCGATCGAGCGTCTCGGCTCGCTCGGGCTCGAGGCCTGGGAGCGCGCGGAGTCGACGCGCTTCGCCGGCGATTCCCCGCGGCCCGGGTGCGTCCACGGCGACCTGCACCCGGGCAACGCGGTCTTCGGCGACGGGTCCGTGCGCGCCGTGGTCGACTTCGATTCCGTCAGGATCGACCACCGTGCGTGCGAGCTCGCCGCGGCGCTCCTCCACTTCGCGAACCACCCGATGCCGGGCGACGATCCCTCCGCCTGGCGCGAGGACCTCGACCTCGCGCGCCTGCGCGCGTTCGCCGATGCGTGCATGGGCGCGCTCGGCGTGCCGATCTCGGCGCCGGAGCTCGCGGCGATCCCGTGGCTTATGATCGAGTCATGCGCGCTCGAGACGCTGGTGCCGGTCGCCCGGACGGGCCGCTTCGCGCAGGTGCGCGCGGAGCGGGCCATCCCGTTCATGGTGCGCAAGTGCGAGTGGATCGCGCGGCAGGTGCCCTCGGCGCTCTCGCCGCGCTCGTGATCGCGGCGCGCGTGCCCGCGCAGGACGCCACCCCGCCCGCGGCCCCGCCCGCCGTCGCGCCGGCCGCGGAACCCGCCGCGATCCCGGAAGCGCCCCGGCTCAAGCCGGCGCGCGCGCTTCCCGACCTCCGGAACGGTCCCGCGCGCGGCGGCGCGATGCTTCGCGACGCCGTGGCCTCGCGCCGCGGCGCCGCGCGGATGGACGGGCCGCCGCTGTGGTCCCCGGAACTGCTCGCGGGCGTGGTGCCCGATCCGCGCGTGACGGCGCTGGTCGCGGAGCTCGGTTCGGACGACTTCGCGGTGCGCGAGCGCGCGACGCGTGCCCTCACCGCGCCCGAGGTTCCCGACGAGCAGGTGTGGGTGCACCTGGCGCGCGGCGGCCTGTCGCCCGAGGCGCACGAGCGCCTGCTCTCGGCGGGCCGTGCACGGATCGTCGACGCGCCGCGCGGCGCGCTCGGCATCCAGATGGCGCAGCTGCCGGCGCGGTTCGGCGAGCCCGAGGGGGTGACCGTCACGGCGCTCATCCCGAACATGCCGGCCGCGAAGGCCATGAAGGCCGGCGATCGCATCGTCGAGCTCGACGGAATCCCGGTGCGCACGAGCGCCGAGCTCACCTCGGTGGTGCAGCTGAAGCGCCCGGGGCAGGCGATCGACGTGGTCGTCATGCGCGGCGAGCGCGACGCGATGGGCCGCGTGGTCGGCGATGCCGAGGGACGCGCGGTGGAGCGCCGGGTCGACTTGCGGATGGAGGTCGGTTCGCGCGAGGACCTCGACCGGTTCGGTGACGGCCGGCTCACGGCGCTGCAGGTGGACGACGCCCGCAAGCGCCTCGCGGACCTGCTGGCCGAGTCGTTCCCGTGCGAGGCCCGTGCGGTGGTCGCGGAGCCCGTCGCCGGCGAGTCGCCGGACGTCGATGCGCACCCGGACGTGGTGCAGCTGCGCGCGCAGCTGGCCCGGCCCGAGGGGCTCGGCTCCAATCCCGCGGTTCGCGCGGTGCTGCGGGCTCGGCTGGAATCCCTGGAGGCCGCCTCACGCGTGCCGGGCCTCGACCCGGTCGAGCGCGCGTGGTTCCGGGCGGTCGCCGAGCGGTATCGCGAGCTGCTTCCGCCGGAGCTGCGGCCGGACTGAGGCATCGGCAAGGGGCGCAGCGGCGCCCGCGGCCCCGTTCGCAAAGAACGCGCCGCGGACCGTGAGGTCAACGCGGCGCCCGCGGCCCCGTCCGAAAACACCGCGCCGCGGCCCGTTTGGTCACCGCGGCCCGCTTCCGGGGGCTCATGAGGGACGGGCTCGCCGTCCTTGTCCGACGATCACATCCTAGGAACCCGGTGCCCTTCCGTCAAGGTTTCCTTCATGCTTTCGGGTCGCCGGCGAGCGGGTTTCGGAAGTGGGCGTCCTGGATCGGCGCGAGGATGTCGAGGATGCGCTGCAGGATGGCGGCGGGCGAGCCGACCGAGTCCACCTCGCGGACGATGGACTTCGGGTAGTGCCCGAGCACCGGCGCCGTCTCGCGCTGGTAGACCTCGAACCGGCGCCGGATCACCTTCTCGTCTGCGTCGTCCATGCGGTTCTCCTTGAGCGCGCGCCGACGCATGCGCATCACCATGGCGTCGACGTCCCGGCACACCAGGTGCACCACGCACAGCACCTCGAGGTAGGGCTCGAGCGCCTTCGCCTGCGCGAGGCTCCGCGGGATGCCGTCGAGGATCAGGAGGTCCTGCTTCGGCTTGTAGATCGAGAGCACGGTCTGCGCGTGGATGTTCTGCTTCCACATCGCGATCGTCAGCTCGTCGGGGACGAGCTCGCCGCGCGAGCTGTACTCGAGGAACTTCGAGCCGAGCTCGCTGGTCATGTCGAGCGACCGGAACACGTCGCCGCACGCGAGGTGGTAGAAGCCGGGGACGTGGCCCAGGATCTTGCCCTGGGTCCCCTTGCCCACGCCCGGGGCGCCGAACAGCAGGATGGTCTTGTAGCGGTCGCTCACGCGGGGAAGCCTACCGCGTAGCCTGCGGGGATGGCGGAACGCGCGCGTCGCTGGGTCGGTCCGGGCGGGCCCACGGGAGGCAGCCTCCTGGAGCGTGTGATGGCCGTCCGGCCGCAGCCCGCGGACGTGCGCGCGCGCGACATCCTGCACGCGCCGCGCGGCGCGCTGCTGCACGCGCCGCGCACGCTGCCGGGCGCGACCGCGGTCGCCGAGCGGCTCGAGCTCGCGCTGCGCTCCGGCCGGCGCATCGCGATCTACGGCGACTACGACGCCGACGGCATCACGGCCACCGCCATCCTCTGGCGCGCGTTCCGCGCGCTTCGGCCGGACGCGGACCTCCGGCGCTACGTGCCGGACCGCATCGAGGAGGGGTACGGGCTCAACGACGCCGCCCTCTCGGCGCTGGCCGCGGACGGCGTGTCGACCGTCGTCACCGTGGACTGCGGGGCGTCCGCGACGGGCCCGTCGCGGCACGCGCGCGCGCTGGGACTCGAGCTGCTGGTGACCGACCACCACCACGTGGACCCGGGCGGTGCCGCCGAGGCCGAGGCCATCGCGCATCCGGCGCTGCCCGGGCGCGAGCGCGCGCCGTTCGCGGAGCTCTGCGGCGCCGCGGTGGCGTTCAAGGTCGCGTGCGAGCTCGCGCGGCTCTGGTGCGGCGGCGAGCAGGTGGCGGACGTCGTGCGGTCGGCCCTCGCGGGGTGCCTGCCGCTGGTGGCGCTCGGCTCGGTGGCGGACGTGGTGCCGCTGGTCGACGAGAACCGGGTGTTCGTGAAGACGGGGCTCGACGCGATGCGGCTGACCTCCCACGTC
This sequence comes from uncultured Chitinophaga sp., assembly GCA_964430235.1. Taxonomy (GTDB): domain Bacteria; phylum Planctomycetota; class Phycisphaerae; order Phycisphaerales; family SM1A02; genus UBA966. The sequence goes on from CAYSFS010000066.1 coordinate 6,641, forward strand.
GGCCTGCGGGCGCTGATGGACGATGCGCAGGTCGGCAACGGCCGGCGCGTGGACGCGTCGGACGTCGGGTTCCGGCTCGGGCCGCGGCTCAACGCGGTCGGCAGGCTCGGGCACGCGGCCGAGGCGGTCGAGCTCCTCATCACCGAGGACGCCGCGCGCGCGCGCGCGATCGTGCGCACGCTCGGCGAGCTCAACGAGGAGCGCAGGCGCATGGACCGCGAGGCCTTCGCGCAGGCATGCGAGCGGATCGACGCCGACCCCGCCGTCGCGGGCGCCCCGGCCATCGTGCTGGCCGACGCGCGCTGGCACGAGGGCGTGGTGGGAATCGTCGCCGCGAAGGTGGCCGAGCGCCACGGCCGCCCGGCGATCCTGCTTGCCCTTCGCGGCGACGGCACCGCGAAGGGCAGCGGGCGCAGCGTCGAGGGGATCGACATCCTGGACGCGGTGCGTTCGTCGGCGGGCGACCTGATGCTGGGCGGGGGCGGGCACGCCTTCGCGCTCGGGGTGACCGTGCGCGAGGCGGACGTCCCCGAGTTCGCTCGACGCATCGCGGCCGCGTGCGCCGCGCGCGCGGGCGACGTGACCGGGCCCGTGCTGCGGTACGACGCCGAGGCCGCGAGCGAGGAGATGACCGCGCCCGCAGTGGCCGCGCTCGACATCCTGCGTCCGTACGGCCGCGGCAACCCCGCGCCCGCGTTCCTGGTCCGTGCCGCGCGCCCGGTGGCGCCGCCGGCGCTCTTCGGCTCGGCGCGCAACCACCTCGAGTTCTTCCTGCCCGGCGGGGCGCGCGCCGTGTGGTGGCAGGGCGCCCCGCACGCGGGCCGCGTGCGGCAGGGCGTCCCGATGGACCTCGTCGTGCGGCCCTCGGTCGATTCCTACCGCGGCATCAAGCGCGTGCAGCTCGAGGTGGAGGACGTGCGGGATCCGTGCCGGTAGCGCGTCAGGCGGCGGGTGCGCGCGGCGCGCGCGGGATCAGAGCAGCGTCTCGGAGCCGCGCGCGATCGGCTTCGCCGGCGGGTTCGCGCGCAGGTCCTCGGGGCCTGACGCCGTGAGCGGCGAGATCTCGACCACGCAGTCGGGCTGGCCGTTGGCATGGCATGGCACGTCGATCCCGGCCTCGCGCAGCCAGCGCACGGCGCGCTCGCACTGGATGGAACGGCTGGTGGCCGGGCTGTCCTCGCCCGTCGCGTTCTTGATGGGGGCGAACTCCTCGACGCGGTCGGTGCGCAGGACGATGGGGGCCTCGGCCTCGTGGAGCGCGTCGAAGACGAAGCTCTCGAGCTTGATCGCGTTCGGCTCGGCGGGCTCGATGCGCGTCCCCGTGGCGGGATCGACGAAGGGGACCTTCTTGATCGCGCGGTGCCACGGGAGGACCGAGCCGAGCGGGTGATCGGTGAGCTTGCGGATGAACTCGGTGCCGATCGCGTGGATCGCGATCGATCCCTCGCCGTAGGTGATCGCGCCGGAGGCGTCGCGCGCCTCGGAGACCTCCCGCGGCGCGTCGCTGTACTCGAGCACGGTCAGGCGGGGCGCCTTGACGAACACGCCGACCTTCTCGGTGACGTCGCGCTTGAGCACGCTCTTGGAGCTCATCTCGGCGCTCGAGTCGGGCGCGGCGACGTGCAGCCCGAGGAACAGCGGGTCGATGACGCGCACGTTCGGGTTGTCGACCTGGAAGTAGCAGAGGTGCTCGATGCCCGAGGCCTGCATGTGGTCGAGGGCGCCCGCCGAGCGCAGCGCCTTCAGCGCACCGCCGTGGCCGTCGGGGTTCAGCGCCGGCAGCCATGCGTGCTCGAGCAGCACGCGGCCGTCGAGCGACACGCTCGGCACCATGCCCTGCGGGAAGAGCATGGTGTCGGTGCGCGGGCGCCCGAACCAGCGGTTGTCCTCGAAGAAGCGCTCGGTGTCGGCGTGGTTGGCCTCGCTCGTCATCACGAACCACGGGATGCGAACGCCCCAGCGGCGCTCGGCGGCCATGAGCTGCTCGGCGAAGACGCGGAAGAGCGGCTTGCCCGCCACCGGCGTCGCGGGGAAGGTGCCCTTGGGGCCGCGCCAGCCGAGGCGCGTGCCCTGGCCGCCCGCGACCAGGAACGCCGCGACCTTGCCGCGGCGGACGAGGTCCTCGCCGATCGCTCGGTAGCGGTCGGACTCGGGGTGGTCCCGCACGTAGGGGCGCACGGGCCGGATGTCGGCGGCGGACGGCTTCGCGAGCCCTGCGGCCTGCGCCAGCATCGCGGGCAGGTGCTCGAGCGGCAGCCGCGCGATCGAGCCGAGCAGCTCGGCGCGGCGGGCCTCGTCGAGCGACTCCCAGAACGCGAGCAGCTGCGGCTGGCCGGTGCGCTCGAGGCGCTGGCGGGTCTCCGCGAGGGTGGGGACGGCTTCGGCGTTCCTCATGGGCGGTTCCGCGGGCTCAGGCCTTCGGGGCCGCGGGCTCGCTCCAGCCCTCGGGCCGGTGGCGGACGATCAGCCCGCTCTCGAGGTAGATGACCTGCTCGCACACGTTCGTGCAGTGGTCGGCGATCCGCTCGAGGCTCTTCGTGACGCTGGTGAGGTTGAACGCGAAGCCGACGGGCAGGTGGCCGGACGCCACCTGCTCCTGCGCGGCCATCCCGATCTCCTTCTTGAACCGCTCGACGGTGTCGTCGAAGAGCAGCACCTGGCGCGCGAGGTTCCCGTCGTGGTTGCGCAGCGCGCGGTTCGAGTCGCGCAGCATGCCGAGCACGCTGTTGGCCATCACGCGGAAGGTGTCGGGCACGCGGATCGAGCGCGTGCGCTCCTGCATCACGCGCTCGGCGACGTTCACGCCGCAGTCGGCGATGCGCTCGTACTCGTTGTTGCACTTGACGATCGTCAGCACGCGCCGGATCTCGTGCTCGTCGGTCTGTCCCATCGCCAGCAGCGGCACCGAGCGCCGCTCGATCTCGACGTCGACCCGGTCGACCTCGGTGTCGAGGGACTCGATGCGCCCGGCCTTCGCGAGGTCGAGGTCGAAGTAGCTCTCGACCGCGAGCGTGCAGAGCTCGAGCACTCGGCCTCCCTGCTCGACGAGGTCGCGCTCGAGCGCGTCGAGCCGTTCGTGGAACTGCGACATGGGCGCCGATGCTACCTGCGGCGCGCTTCCGCGAAGGGACGCTTCCTATACTCGCGCGATGCCCGTCCTCTGCGTGAACGTCGACCACGTCGCCACGGTGCGCCAGGCGCGCCGTTCGCACGAGCCCGACCCGGTGCGCGCCGCGCACGAGGCCGTCGCGGGCGGCGCCGCGGGAATCACCGTGCACCTGCGCGAGGACCGCCGGCACGTGCAGGACGCCGACGTCGAGCGCATCGCGCGCGAGTTCCCGGGCATGCTGAACCTCGAGATGGCCGCGACCGACGAGATGGTCGCGATCGCCCTTCGCGTGCGGCCCGTGATGGCCATGCTGGTGCCCGAGGGCCGGCACGAGGTGACCACCGAGGGCGGGCTCGACGTGCGCGCGCAGGAGCCGCGGGTGCGCGACGTGGTCGCGCGGCTCGCCGCGGGGGGCGTGCGCTGCAGCATCTTCGTCGACGCGGAGGCGGCGCAGGCGGAGGCGGCGCATCGCTGCGGTGCGGCCGTGTGCGAGGTGCACACCGGGCCGTGGGCGCACGCCGTGCACGCGGCGGGCGGGCGGACGGACGGCGCCGCCGCGCAGCGCGAGCTGGCGCTCGTGCGCGCGGCGGGCGAGCGGATCCTGGCGCTCGGCATGCGGTTCAACGCCGGGCACGCGCTGAACCTCGAGAACGTCGGGCCGGTGGCGGCGCTGCCGGGGTGCGCGGAGCTCCACATCGGGCACTCGATCGTGAGCGACGCGGTGTTCGTCGGGATGCGCGAGGCGACCGCGCGCATGGTGCGGGCGATGGGCGGCTCGCGCCCCGTACACTCGGGCAGATGAGCGCGTCCCTCCGCTTCCACGGCTGCTACACGGCGATCGTCACCCCGTTCACGGCGGACGGCCGCTCGGTCGACCGCGCGCGCCTGGAGGAGAACGTCCGGCTGCAGGCCGCGGGCGGCGTCACGGGCATCGTGCCCTGCGGCACCACGGGCGAGAGCCCCACGCTCTCGGAGGAGGAGCACGCGCTGGTGGTCGAGTCCGCCGTGCGCGTGGGCCGGCCGCTCGGGCTGCAGGTGGTGGCGGGCGCGGGCAGCAACAGCACGGCGCACGCGGTGCACCTGCAGAAGCTCGCGCGCCAGCTCGGTGCCGACGCGGGGCTCCAGGTGACGCCTTACTACAACAAGCCCTCGCAGGAGGGCATCTACCGCCACTTCATGGCCGTCGCGGACGCGTGCGACCTCCCCGTGATGCTCTACAACATCCCGGGCCGCGCGGGCGTCGCGATCGCGCCCGAGACGGTCGAGCGGCTGTCGCGGCACCCCAACGTGGTCGCGATCAAGGAGGCCACGGGGAGCATGGACTCCGCCAGCGAGATCCGCCGGCTCTGCGGCATCACGGTGCTCTCGGGCGACGACAGCCTCACGCCGAGCTTCGCGGCCGTCGGCGCCGCCGGCGTCGTGAGCGTGGTGGGCAACCTGGTGCCCGCGCGCGTGGCCGGCCTGTGCCGGATGCTGGCGGCGAACGACTTCCGCGGCGCGCTCGAGGAGCACATGGCGCTGCTGCCGCTCTCGCGCGGGCTGCTCTCGATCGACGTGAACCCGGTGCCCGTGAAGTGCGCGCTCGCCGCCCTCGGGCTCGACACGGGCGCCGTGCGCCTGCCGCTCGCGCCGGCCTCTGCGGCCGCGGCCGCGCGCATCCGCGAGCTGGTGGCGCAGCTCGCGCCGGCCGGCGCCGCGCACGCGGGGGCCGCGCGATGAGCCTGCACGCACCGCAGTACGACACGGCCGCGCTTCCCTACAAGGTGGCGGTGCTCTGCTACCTGTGGGACGAGCGCGACCGGCTGCTGATGCTCCACCGCAGGAAGCTGCCGAACGTCGACATGTACTCGCCCGTGGGCGGCAAGCTCGAGATCAGCCGCGGCGAGAGCCCGCACGAGTGCGCCGTGCGCGAGGTGCACGAGGAGACGGGGTTGCGGCTCGGCGAGGACGAGGTGCGCATGTTCGGCATGGTGAGCGAGCGCGCGTACCAGGGCGAGATGCACTGGCTGATCTTCCTCTTCGAGTGCACGCGCCGCGTGCGCCCGGAGGAGGTGACGCACGTCGACTTCGACGAGGGTCGCCTCGAGTGGGTGCCCGAGGCCGAGGTCGAGGGGCTGCCGATCCCGCCGACCGACCGCCACGTGCTGTGGCCGCTCGCGCGCACGCACCGCGGCGGGTTCTTCAGCGTCGACATCGACTGCTCGGCGACGCCGTTCGTGCACCGGGTGCGCGAGAGCCGGCGGTGAGGTGCGGACCTCGCCTCGCCGATCGCGAACCTCGCCTGCCTGTGCGACGACCTCGGCAAGCACGCCGACGCCGAGGCGCTGGGACGCCGTGCGTTGGCGATCCGCGAGAAGCCGCTCGGCCCCGACCACCCGGACACGATCATCGCGGTCAGCAACCTCGCGTGGAGCCTGAAGGCCCAGGGCAAGCGCGACGAGGCGCTCGCGTGCTACCGCCGCGCGTTGCCCGCGTTCGAGGCGACGCTGGGGCCCGGGCATGCGCAGGTCACGAAGACGCGCGCGAGGATCGCGGAGCTCGAGGGGGCGGCGGCCCCGTGATCACACCCCCGCCGCGCGCCTGCACAGGTCGCACAGCTCGTCCGCCCGCGCCTCGGTCGCGGCCTCCGCGATCACCCGCACGATCGGCTCGGTGTTGCTCGCGCGCAGGTGCACCCAGCCGTCGGCGAAGTCGACGCGCACGCCGTCGACGTCGCTGATGCGCTCCTTCGCGAACGCGGCCTTCACCTTGGCGAGCGCGGGCGCCACCGCGGCCATGCCGCCGACGGCCGCGAGCTCCATCTTGCGCTTCACCATCGCGTAGCGGGGCAGGGCGGCCACCAGCTGCGAGAGCGGCTTGCCCTCGTGCGCCAGCAGCTCGAGCACCAGCGCCATCGCGCTCAGCGAGTCCCGCACCCAGCAGACCGGCGGGAAGATCACGCCGCCGTTGCCCTCGCCGCCGAGGATGCCGTTCGCGGGGCGCAGGCCGGCCACCACGTTCGCCTCGCCCACCGCGGTGCGGATGACGCGCGAACCCGCGAAGCGCGCGGCCACGTCGTCGATCATGCGGCTGGTTGACAAGTTCGCCGCGAGCGCGCCGCCGCCCGTGCGCTGCAGCATGCGCAGCGCAGCCAGCACCAGCGTGCATTCCTCGCCGATGAAGCGGCCCGTCTCGTCGACGATCGCCAGCCGGTCGGCGTCCGGGTCCTGCGCGAAGCCGCAGGCGGCGCCCGTGGCGGTGCGCACGGCGTTCGCCAGGTCCACCAGGTTCTCGACGAGCGGTTCGGGGGTGTGCCCGAAGACCCCGGTCGGCTCGCCGTAGATGTGCTCCACGCGGCAGCCGAGCTCCTCGAGCAGCATGCGCCCGCCCAGGCATCCGCTGCCGTTCACGCTGTCGAGCACGACGGTGAACCGCTTCGCCCGGATGGCGGCCACGTCCACGTTGGCGAGCACCCGGTCCACGTGCACGCGCGCGGCGGTGCCGTCCCGCTCCACGCGGCCCG
>CAYSFS010000067.1:0-3934 GCA_964430235.1 uncultured Chitinophaga sp.
CTACGCCACCAGCTCCCGCACGCTCCTGCGCATCAGCCCCCGCACCGCCGGCATCGCCGCCGCCACGGTCATCGCGGCCACCACCGCCCACCCGACGGCGATCGGCGCCACCGGCGGCTCGAACCCGATCTCCTGCCCGCCGAGCTCCTTGTGCCAGAGGACGCCCATGCGGGCCAGGTGAAGCCCGAGCGCCGTGCCGACCGCCGCGCCCGCGAGCGCGAGCAGCACCACCTCGCCCAGCACCAGCCGCGCGAGGAGCCCGGGGGTCGCGCCCGTCGCCCGCAGCACGCCGTACTCGAAGCGCCGCGCGCCGATGTTCGCCGCCACCACGTTGCCGACCCCGAAGCACGCGAGCGCGAGCGCCGCGAACGCGATCGCGCTCGTGATCGCGAGGATGCGGTCGCCCACCTGGAGGATCGCCTGGCGGATCGCGCGGCCGCTCGCGAACACCGCGCCCGGCACCGCGTCGGTCACGAGCTCGCCGAGCGCGGCGTCGGCCTCCGGCGGGCTGGAATCGTCGACGTCCACCTGCAGGATGAACGCGTCGCGGCTGCCGAAGCTGCGCGCGACCTCGTCGAAGTCCATGAAGACGCAGCTCACCGCGTTCTCGGTGTAGACGCTGCGGATGCCGAAGAACTGCACCGCGACGTCGAGCCCCGCCGCGCCCACGACGCCCACGATCTCGTAGTCCTTCTCGGTGCGGCCGCCGCCGAGGCGGATGCGGTCGCCCGGCCGCTTGCCGCGCGCCACCAGGAATTCCTTCGCGACCAGCACGCCCTCGCCGGCCTTCAGCCTCGGGAGCGCGGACGCGGGCGTTCCCTCGACCCATTCGAGCCGGTTCAGCGCGAGGAAGTCGTCGGGCGGGAACCCGATGCACACCACGTTCGGCGTCGCGACGCCGTCGATGCCGAACACGGTCTCGCCGATCACCTTGAGCGGCAGGTAGCCGATGGGCACGGTTCCCATGACGCCGGGCAGCGCGCGCAGGCGCTCCTGCTCGGCGACGGTCATGCCGTTGGCCTTGAAGACGAAGCCGTCGGAGATTCGCACGCGCTCGCTGATGTCGCGCACGACGGCGGTGCCGTTGGTCCACGTGCTGGCGAGGATCGAGACGCCCACCATGAGCGCGCCCGCGGTGAAGCCGAGCCGGTAGGGCGCCTGGCGCACGGCGCCCGAGAGCAGCCCGCGCGGGATCCGCAGCACGCGCTCGATCGGCCCCGCGAACGCGCGCGAGGCGACCCACAGCACGGGCACCGCCATCATGAACCACCCCGCGTGGATGAGCGGGAGCCCCGCGATCGCGTACGACCAGAAGCGCGCCTGCGGGTCGGTCACCAGCGCCAGCATCAGCACCTGCGCGCCGATGCACGCGGCGCCCGCGATGGCGAGCCACGCGACGCCCGCGAGCCGGGGCGCCTCGGCTCGCGGCCTGAGCGCCGCGAGCGGGCTGGTGCGCGCCGCCTGCCACGCGGGCCAGAGCGAGCCGGCGACCCCCGCAACCACGCTGCCGGACACCGCGAGCGCGACGCCCCACCAGCTCATGAAGAACCCGTCGTCGAGCCACTCGCGGAACCACCAGCGCAGGATGGCCGCGAGCGCCACGCCCACCGGAACGCCCGCGGCGCCGGACGCGCCGCAGAGCAGCACGCCCGCCCAGACCTGGCTCATGAAGACCTGCCCGCGGCTCGCGCCGACGCACCGCGCCACCGCGAGCTCGCGCTGCTGCTCGGCGACGGCGGTCGTCATGCCCGTGCCGACGATGAAGGCGCAGCTCATGAAGGCGACGAGGCTCACGAGGACGAAGCCGAGCCGCATCGCCTCCATCTGCCGGTCGAAGCCCGTGGTGTAGAGCTCGCTCGGCTCGAGCGAGAGCGGCTCGGCGAACCTCGGCGCGTGCTCGGCCACCCACGCCGGCACGTCGACGCCCTCGGCGAGCGCGACCATCACGGTGGTCGCCTCGTCCGACCCGTTCGCCTCGACGAGCGTCGCGCGCTCGACGACGACGTACGGCCGCTGCAGCGCGCCGAGCGTCGCGCGGTCGATGATGCCGGTCACCTTCAGGGGGATCGGGTCGCCGAAGCGCTGCACGGCGAGCTCGGCGCCCACGCCGCAGTCGAGCGCCTTCGCCGTGAGCGGATCGATCGCCACCTCGCCCGCGCGCTCCGGGAGCCGGCCTTCGCGCATGCGCTGCTCGCGGAAGCGCGCGTCGCCGGCCGACTCGAGCCCGCGCGCCTGCGCCACCGCGCGGCGCGGGCGTCCGTCGGCGTCCTTCGCGCCGTCGGCGCGCACCAGGCTCAGCGAACCGCCGAGGCTCACGCCGACGGCGTCGACCCCCGGCAGCGCGCGCACGCGATCCGCCTCGGCCGCGTCGAACGCCGCGCCGAAGCGGTTCACGAGCCGCGCGTCGACGTCGCCGATCGAGCGCCGCAGCCCCGCCTCGGCGTTTCCGCGCGCGGTCTCGAGCCCGCAGGCCACCGCCGTCACCAGCGTGGCGGAGAGGGCGACCGCGAGGGCGAGCAGCGCGGTCCTACCGCGGCGCGCCGACAGTCCCTGCAGCGCGAACCACCAGGTCGCTCGCATTCAGGCCTTTCGTGTCGAAGCCGCCCGCGACCGTGCCGTCGCGGATGACGAAGACGTGGCGGCAGTGCGCCGCTGCCGCGGGTTCGTGGGTCACCATGAGCACCACCATGCGGCGCTCGCGCGAGAGGTCGTCGAGCATCCTCCACATGCGCTCGCTGTTGGCGCTGTCGAGGGCACCCGTCGGCTCGTCGGCAAAGAGCACCGGCGGCTCGAAGAGGAGGGCGCGCGCGATCGCGACGCGCTGCTGCTCGCCGCCCGACAGCGCCTCGGGACGGTGGTCGGCGCGGTCGGCGAGGCCGAGCGTCGCCAGCAGTTCCAGCGCGCGTGCGCGCAGCGCCGCCCGCGGGCGCCCGTCGAGCACCCCCGGAAGCATCACGTTGTCGACGGCCGAGAGCGTCGGGAGCAGGTTGTACTGCTGGAACACGACGCCGACGCGCGTGCGCCGGTGCACGGTGAGGCCGTGCTCGTCGAGCGAGTCGATGCGCGAGCCCGCGACCTCGATGGTGCCCGCGTCGGGGCGGTCGAGCCCCGCGAGCAGGTGCAGCAGGGTGCTCTTGCCGCTGCCGGAGGATCCCATGATCGCGTAGAAGCCCGGCTCCGCGATCTCGAGGCTCGCGCCGCGCAGGGCGTGCACCTCCCGGCCGCCCGTGCGGTACGCCTTGCGCACGTCGCGCGCGCGCACGAACGCCGCCGGGGCGTCGCTGCGCGGGCCGGGTGACGCTGTCGCCGCGCTGGCGGCGTCAGTGGCCATTCTTCGCGTCGTAGGCGGCCGCGTCCATCAGGCCCGCCGCCTTCGAGAGGTCGCAGCCTGAGAGGCGCACCAGCCAGCCCTTGCCGTAGGGGTCGCTGTTGAGGAGCGACGGGTCCGCGTGCGCGGCGTCGTTGACCGCCGCGACGGTCGCGTCGACGGGCACGTAGATCTCGCTGCTGGTCTTCACGCTCTCGACCTCGCCCACCGAGCCGCCGGCCTTCACCGACGAGCCGGCCTTGTGCATCTGCACGAAGGTGATGTCGGTGAGCGCGTCGGCCGCGTGCTGCGTGATCCCCATGGTCACGGTGCCGTCCGACTCGGGGCGGAACCATTCGTGCGACTCGCTGTAGCGGCAGTTCGTGGGGGTGGGCATCGGTCGGCTCCGGGGTGCTGGCCCGCAACGCGCGAACCTCGCGACGATCGGGCAGGGCGGGAATGATAGCCCCGGGTGTACGATGCGGACGCTCCGACTTCCGCGGCGCGCCCCACGAACATGCTCCTCACCGTCACCAGCCGGTCGCTCCAGCACGTCAAGCGCGACAAGCGCCCGCTCGAGCCGATCGAGGTGCCGGACTTCGTCGCCGAGCACCTCGGCCTGAAGGG
>CAYSFS010000067.1:4034-12983 GCA_964430235.1 uncultured Chitinophaga sp.
CGCTCGAGCCGATCGAGGTGCCGGACTTCGTCGCCGAGCACCTCGGCCTGAAGGGGCTCAACGTGCACGTGCCGCTCCTCAAGGGAATGGCGGTCAAGGACCTCGAGCGGCTGCGCGACCGCGCCGACCGGGCGCGCTGCCCGGTGCTGGTGCTCGTCGAGGAGCGCGTGCTCGACTACGCGCAGGCGCCCGCCGAGTGCATCGCGCGCGTGGAGAAGCTTGGTCTCGCGGCGAGCAAGCTCGGCGCGCCGAGCGTCGCGGTCGAGATCGCGTCCATCCCCGCGACCCCCGAGGGCTTCGACTCCGTGGCCGCGAACGTGAAGCGCTCGCTCGCCGCGCTCGACCGGTACGACACGCACCTGCTGATCCGGCCCGGCGAGGGAAGCGCGGGCGAGGCCCAGCGCATCGCCGACCTCATCAAGAAGATCGGCGGCTTCCGGATCGGGAGCATGCCCACCTTCGCGCAGGCCGCCACCACCAAGGACCCCGTCGACGCGCTGCGCCGCCTGGCGCCCTACGCGCAGGCCATCGAGGCGAGCGTGAAGGCGTTCGGCAAGTCGGGCAAGCACGAGGCCTGGGACATCAAGGCGATGTTCGGCGCGATCAGCGCCGTGGGCTACGGCAACACGGTCTGCATCGACTACGCCGCCAAGACCGATCCCGTCGGGAACATCGAGGCCGCGCGCGACATGCTCGCCGCGCTGATCGAGCCCGAGGAGGTCGAGGACGACGAGGAGGAGGCCGCCGAGGCGGAGGTCGAGGAGGCATGAGCGCGTCCGAGGGCGTCATCGTCACGATGGACGGCCCGGCGGGGACGGGGAAGAGCACCGTCGCGCTCAAGCTCGCGCAGCGGCTGGGCCTCGAGATGCTCGACACCGGGGCGATGTACCGCGCGGCCGCGGTGGTCGCGATCGACGAGGGCGTCCCCGCCGACGACGGCGAGGCGCTCGCGGCGCGCATCGCCGAGGAAGGGCTCGTCTTCGACTGGTCGCAGCGGCCCCCGCGCCTGCTCCTCGGCGGGCGGGACCTCACCGAGCGCATCCGCGACCAGGACGTGAACACGGTCGTCAGCATCGTCGCGCGCCAGGCGCCGCTCCGCGCCGCGCTGGTGCGCGCCCAGCGCGAGATCGGCAGGCAGCACCCGCGCCTCGTGACCGAGGGGCGCGACCAGGGCTCGGTGGTCTTCCCCGACGCGGCCGTCCGCTTCTACCTCGACGCGCACCCGGAGGTCCGCGCGCGCCGGCGCGTCGAGCAGATGCGCTCGCAGGGCCGCCCCGCCGACTACGAGGCGGTGCTGCGCGCGATCCAGCAGCGCGACCGGCTCGACGAGACGCGCACCGACGGTCCGCTCGTGTGCCCGTCCGAGGCCCAGCGCATCGACACCAGCCTGCTGACGCTTCCCCAGGTGGTCGACGAGCTCGAGCGGCGCGTGCGCGCGCGCGTCCCCGCCGGGCTGCTCTCCTCGCCGCACGCGGCCGTCCGGGCATGACCGCGCTCTTCGACGCCGCGCGCCGCGCGCCCGGCCGCGGCAACCTCAGCGTCGCGTGGTACACGGCGTGCGCGTCGTCGCTTCTGGCGGCGTTCCGCGTCGCGTACCGGCTGCGCGCCACCGGCCGCGAGCGCCTGCCGCGCGAGGGAGGCATCCTCGTCGTCAGCAACCACCAGAGCTACCTCGACCCGCCGGTGTGCGGCAGCGTCACGATCGACCGCCCGTACACCATCATCGCGCGCGAGAGCCTGTTCCGCTTCGCGCCGTTCGCGGCGCTCATCCGCAGCTTCGGCGCCGTGCCCATCGAGCGCGGTTCGGGCGACATGGGCGCGCTGCGCACGGCGCTCAAGCACCTCGCCGCGGGCCGGTGCGTCTTCATGTTCCCCGAGGGCACGCGCAACGAGGACGGCCGCACGAAGGCGTTCAGGCCCGGCGTCGCGCTGCTCGCCCGCAAGGCGGGCGTGCCCATCGTGCCGATGGCGATCGAGGGCGCGACCGACGTGTGGCCGAAGGGCGCGAGGCTGCCCGCGCCGACGGGCTGGCTCGAGGTCGAGGTCGGCGAGCCGATCCCGCCCGAGACGGTCCGCGCTTGGGCGCGCGAGGGAGGCGACGTGCTGCTCGAGCGGCTGCGCCGCCGCATCGAGGAGCTCCGCATGAACTGCCGCGCGCGCCTGCGCGCCCGCAGCGGCGGCCGCTTCCCGCCGCCGGGGCCGGCCGACCGGCCGTACTGGGAGGACGCTGGCTGACCATGGCGACGCGCGGCGACCACGACCACGGGCAGCCCGTGACGCCGCGGGCCGCCGCCACGTGGGTGGCGCGCCGGCTGCGCGAGGCGGGGTTCCGCGCGCTGTTCGCGGGCGGATGCGTGCGCGACGCGCTGCTCGGGCTCGAGCCTGCCGACCACGACGTGGCCACCGACGCGACGCCCGAGGCCGTCCGCCGCGTCTTCCCGCGCGCGATCGGCGTCGGCGAGGCGTTCGGCGTGATGCTCGTGCGGCACGGCGGCCGCACCGTCGAGGTGGCCACGTTCCGTGCCGACGGCAGCTACGCCGACGGCCGGCGGCCCGACGCGGTCCGGTTCTCCGACGACCGCGAGGACGCCCTCCGCCGCGACTTCACGGTGAACGGCCTCTTCGAGGACCCGGAGTCCGGCGAGATCATCGACCACGTCGGCGGCCGCGCCGACCTCGCGGCGGGCGTCCTGCGAGCCATCGGCGACCCGGACGCCCGCCTCGCCGAGGACCGCCTTCGCGCGTTGCGTGCCGTGCGCTTCGCCGCGCGCTTCTCGCTCTCGGTCGACCCCGCCACCGAGGCCGCGGTGCGCCGCGTGGCTCACGACCTGCGCGCGGTGAGCCGCGAGCGCGTCGGCAACGAGCTGCGCCGCATGCTCGCGCACCCGACGCGCGCGCGCGCCGCGGCGCTCGTCGAGGACCTCGGGCTCGCGCCCGCCGCGCTCCTCGAGCCCGCGTGCGACGCCGACCTCGCGCGCGTCGCGGCGCTCCCGCCGGGCGCGCCCTTCGAGGAGGCGCTCGCTGCATGGATGCTGGGACGGCCGCACGACGGCCGCACCGCGCCGTCGTGCCCCGGCGACGTCCCGCACGCGGACGACTCGCGCGCGCGATGCCTGGCGTGGCGCGACGCGCTCGTCCTCTCCAACGACGAGACCGACGCGCTGGTCGCGATGCTCGGCATGCGTGCCCGCGTCGCCGGGGGGTGGGCGCCCGCAGACCGGGCGCTGCGCAAGCGCATGGCGTCCGCGGCAGGGTTCGCAGGCGCGTGCGCGCTGCTCGCCGCCGAGGGGCAGGGCGTCGCCGCCCGCGTCGCCTCCGACCTGCCCGCCCTGCGCGCGGAGGGCCTCCGGCCCGCGCCGTTCGTCACGGGCGACGACCTGGTGGCGCTCGGCATGGCCCCCGGTCCCCGGTTCAGGACCGTCCTCGACGCGGTCTACGACCTGCAGCTGAACGGCACGGTGGCCGATCGGCCCGCGGCCCTGGAGGCGGCGAAGTCCCTCGGGACCGCCTGAACCCCCGCAAGCCCGGGCGGGGCACGGGCGTTCTGCGGTTGGCCGGTCGCCCCGTGCCGCTAGACTTCGAGTCCCATGGCCATGCTTCACCTGATCGCCGCCGCATCGGTCGCCCTTGCGCTCGTCGTCCGCCAGGACGAGCCCTCCGAGACCCCGGCCGCCGACCCGCCGGCCGAGGCCCCGGCCTCCGAGCCCGCGCAGGACCCCGCGCCCGGCGGCTCCGACCTCAAGAGCGTCGAGGTGCCCGCGCCCGCCGAGAAGGAGGAGCCCGCGAAGCCGTTCACGCTCGGCCGCACGGCGGAGAACCGCCCCGGCAAGAGCCCCTACGCCGTCGACACGCAGCTGTCCGCGCCGCCGCGCGTCTACGAGATCCCGCTCGACGGGCAGATGGGAACCGACATCCACGGCGAGATCAACGGAAAGCCGGGCATCTACGACAAGATCATCGAGGACGTCCGCAAGCAGAAGCCCGACGTCATCCTGTTCCGCATCAAGTCCCGCGACGGCCGGTCGCTCGACAAGTACATGGATGCCGTCAAGGAGCAGATGAAGGACGACAAGATCGATCCTCGCCGGCTCGCGAGCGGCCTGACCGAGTACCGCGACCTCGCGCTCGAGCTGCACACGGAGATCGCCGAGTACCCCGCCGTCATGTACGTGGAGGACGCGCGCGGCATCGCCAGCCTCTTCGCGCTCGCGTGGCCCTACATGTTCATGTCCCCCGAGGCGAGCATCACCGGGCTCGACATCGTCGCCTCGCTCGGCGGCGGCAACGACGCGGACATCCGCGCGAAGATGTTCAGCGCCTGGACGGGCATCGCGCAGGGCGTGCTCGAGCTCGGCGGGCACCCGATCCCGCTCACCGAGGCGCTGGTGCGCCCCGACCGCAAGCTCAGCTGCAGCATCGACGGCCGGGCCACCAAGTGGCGCGCCGACACGAACGGCGACTGGTACGTGGTCGACCCCACCGACGACGTGTCGGCGCGCTTCACGGCGAAGGTCGCCGAGGAGACCGGCCTCACCGACGGCATCGCGCAGGACATGGACGACCTGATGTACATGCTCGGCTACCCCGAGTACGTCAAGGTCGACACGGGCAAGAAGATCTTCGACGACTACAAGGCCGCGTGGCGCAAGCGGTACGCCGAGACCCAGAAGCTCGTCGAGGAGTACCAGCAGCCCGTCGACGACCCCGTCAAGGACCTCCCGAAGCGCAAGGCCGCGATGGAGAAGGTCCGCGCGCTCTGCAAGCAGTACCCGCCGCTGGCGCGGATGTGGGAGTGGCGCGCGGGCCTGACCGACGCGCAGATGCAGCTCCTGATCGAGCAGATCAGCGAGCAGATCAAGCAGATCCAGAAGGAACGCCGCGGCAACTCCGGCGGCGGGACCGGCGGCGGGGGCGGCGGGCGCCTCGGCGGCGGCGGCGGCACGGGCCCGGGCCGCTGAGCGGCACCCCGACGGCCGATCCCAACACGTGAACATCCACTGACCCCCACCCACCCATGATCGCCACGACGCTCCTCGCCGTCTCCCTCGCCCTCGCCCCGGCCCTCGCT
Source organism: uncultured Chitinophaga sp. (assembly GCA_964430235.1). Taxonomy (GTDB): domain Bacteria; phylum Planctomycetota; class Phycisphaerae; order Phycisphaerales; family SM1A02; genus UBA966. Next base: position 9,103 of record CAYSFS010000067.1, read on the forward strand.
CCGCTGCCTCAGTCGGGCAAGGCGGGGCAGCAGCAGGTCAAGCTCGCCTCCGGATCGTGGTGGGGCTCGGTCGGCGACCGCGTCGAGATCGCGGTCAAGGAGCAGCTTGCGACGCGCACCGTCACGGCCACCGTCACGAAGATCGACCTCGACAAGGGCATCCTCACCGTCGAGACCGAGGTGAACGGCAAGAAGGTGGCACGCCCGATGTTCCTCTCGAGCATCGTGTCGATCAAGACGTTGGGGGCGGCCCCTGCCGCGTCCGGCGCCCCGGCCGCCGGCCCCGCCGGATCCGGCACGGCCGGCGCCGCGGCCCCCGCGGCCGGCGCGCAGAAGCCGACGGGCAAGACCGACAAGGAGGGCTACCCCCTCGACGAGAACGGCTATCGCATCGCGCCGAAGAAGGGCGTCTTCGTGCTCCCTTGGAAGGGCGGCGTCGGGCAGACCGCGCGCAACGAGGAGATGGACCAGATCGCGGCGGAGGCCGACAAGTGGGGTCCTGGCCAGATCATCGTCCTCGACATCGACAGCCCCGGCGGCCTCGTGACCGAGATCTTCGAGATCAGCAAGTCGCTCGGCGAGATCCGCAAGCGCCACCGCGTGGTCGCGTGGGTCCGAGAGGCAATCTCGGCCGCCGCCTGCACGTCGATGCACTGCGACGAGATCTACTTCCGCACCGTCGGGACGCTTGGCGCCTCGACGATGATCGCCGGCGCCAACACCGTCTACGGCCCGCAGCTCGACGCCTTCAAGGAGGAGATCGGCGCGGTCATCGAGCAGAACGGCCGCCCCCGAATGGTGTTCGAGGCGATGGTGCTCGCGAAGGCGATCCTCACCTACACCAAGGATCCCGTGACCGGCAAGGTCACGTGGCACGACAAGATCACCGGCGAGCCCGGCGAGGTCGTGCTCTCGGACGCCAAGGACAACCTCGTCTTCAAGGCGAGCAACGCGCTCGACTCGGGCTTCAGCAAGGGCACCGCCGACACCGAGGAGGAGCTCGGCAAGCTCCTCGGCCTGCCGGAGTGGTACGAGGTCAGCGACTACGGGCGCAAGATCGCCGCGGCGTTCCAGAAGCTGTTCGAGGACTGCGAGAAGGACGTCGACTACCAGGTCGGCCGCGCCAACATCCCGGCCGCGACCCCCATCGAGCAGGCCGCGAAGGAGATCCAGATCGTCGAGAAGCTGATCTCCTGGTGCAAGCGCTGCCCGCCTTGCGCGATGGGCAAGGGGCTCGACCAGGAGCGCCTCGAGCAGCAGCTCAAGGAGATGCGCAAGCGCCTCGCCGACATGCGTCGCCAGCAGAACTGACGCGCGCCGCAGGGCGGCTCAGCCCACCTCGCGCCGCTGGAACAGCGCCGTCGCCACGCACAGGCTCGCGACGATGAGCGCAAGGCCGTACGCCGCGCCCGGGAGCAGGTAGTCGAGCGGGACGTCGCGCTTCTGCTGCACCGCGTCGGAGAGCCAGAAAACCTGGAAGTTCGGGATCACGGCGTACAGCGCCTTGAGCGCCCAGTACTGGGCGACGCTCGCGTCGGTCCCTGCCGACGCGCCGTCGGCGGCCATGCGCTCGAGCATCGCGCCCGTCGCCGCCACGCGCCGGCCCACGAGCCAGTCGCTCATGAGCCCCAGGACGAACGCCCCGAACGTGACGCCGATCGTCACCACCTGCCCGAACCGCGTCGAGACGGCGACCGCGATTCCCGAGAGCACGGCGAGCCCGAGCCACATCATCGCGACCGCCACCCACAGGCCGCCCTCGAACTGCCGGGCGGGCGAGACGGGGGTCCAGTCCTTCTCGAAGAGGAGGCACACCAGGTACGCGAGCGCCAGGAGCGGCACGCCGAGCCCGACCGTGGACGCCGGGAAGCTCCAGCCGTACATGAAGTTGGCCCACGCGGCGCCGCCGACCGCCGCGAGCATCGCGAGGATCCCGATGGTCAGCACCGGCCGGTGGTAGGGCGTCGTCGCCGTCTGCATGGTGCCGTGCATCTCGACGAGCATCAGCACGAGCGCCAGGAACGCCGTGCACGCGGTGAGGGCCGCCGTCACGCCGAGGTACTTGCCCCAGACGAACGCGGGCCGCCCGACGGGCTTCGAGATCACGGTCAGCGCCGTCCGGTTCTCGACCTCGCGGCTCAGGGCGTTGGTCGCCAGGAACGCGGCCAGGAGCGTCCCGCAGACGAAGACGGTCGAGAGCGCGATGTCGACGAACATCCGCTGGTCGTCCATGAGCGTGAAGCCCGAGAGCGGGATGCTCAGCACCACGAGCAGGGTGCCCGCCACGAGGAGCGCGAGCACCACCGGCTGGCGGAGGCACTCGACGGCGGTGTTGCGGGCGATGGCCCAGAGGTGGACGATCGTTTCCATGGCGTTCGCCCCGCGCGCGACGGCGCCTCGGGACGCGGAATACACTACCCTGCCTGCAGCGACGCGGAGGGCGTTCCCGCCGCGCGCACGCCGACGGATGCCAGCACCCCCGACCATGCGAACCGACCAGTACGCGCACCAGCAGGCCACCCGCGTGGCCGGGCTCGGCCTGATCCTGCTGCTCGTCCTGGGCCTCGTGCTCCTGGTGTTCGGCCGCGGCTCGGGAAGCACCGCGCTCGTCCATGCCTCGGTGGTGCCGCTCATCGGCGTCATCGCGTGGGCCGTGCTCGCCGTCGTGTTCCACCAGCACCGTCTCGCCGCGCTCGAGGCGCTCGAGGCGGCCGAGCTGCGCGGGGCCCGGGGGGAGGCCTCCGTGTTCGAGTCCGAGCGGGCCGACGACTCGATGGTGGCCACGCGCCGTCTCCAGTGGATGCACCGCATCCTGCTGCCGGCGGCGAGCCTCGCGATCGCGGCCGCGTTCGGCACGGCCGGGGCTTGGAGCGTCGGGTACGTGGCGAGCCTGTCCGCCGACGTGCGCCCCGGCGAGCCCGTGCCCGCGCCGTTCTCGGTCGGCGCCGCCACGGGGTGGCAGCTGGCCGTGTGCGTGGGCCTGGCGCTCGTCACGTTCATCTTCTCGCGGTTCGTCGCGGGCATGGCGAAGCAGCTGGCCTGGCAGAACCTCCGCGGCGGCGCGTGCGTCACGGTGGGCGCCTCGCTCGCCCTCGCCGCCGTGGCGGTGGGCCTCGTCGCCGACGCGTTCGGCCAGGCGAAGTTCCTCGAGCGCACCGTGGCCGCCATCGGGATCGGCGAGATCGCGATCGCCGGCGAGATCGTCCTCAACTTCGTGCTCTCGCTGTACCGCCCCCGGCGGCCCGGCGACTTCGCGCGCGCCGCGTTCGATTCGCGGGTGCTGAGCCTCGTCGCGGCGCCGGACTCGATCGTCCGTTCCATCAACGAGGCGGTCAACTACCAGTTCGGCTTCGACATCGCCTCGAGCTGGGGCTACCAGCTCCTCATCCGCAGCACCGCGTGGCTGCTGGCGCTCGGGGCGACGGTGCTCGTCCTCCTCTCGTGCGTCGTCGTCGTGCCCCCCGGGCAGCAGGCGGTGCGGCTGCGCGGAGGCGCGATCGTCGGCGACGTCTACGAGGGCACGGTGATGCTCAAGTGGCCGTGGCCCGTCGAGACCGCGTCGGTCCACGAGGTCGCGCGGATCCGATCCGTGACGCTCGGGCCGAAGCCGCTGAAGGTGGGCCGGGTGAACGCCTGGGGCGAGGAGGCGAAGGTCGACCCCGACCGGTTCCCGTTCCTCGTTGCGGCGCCCGAGCTCTCCGAGAAGGTGCGCGGGGACGTGACGGCCGCGGGCGGCGACGACGCCGCGGCGCGCGGCGTGGCCGACCGGTTCGCGCTCGTCGACGCCGACGTGGTCCTCAACTACCGCATCGCGCGGGACGGGCTCCTCGACTGGCTCGCGTTCGCGTCGGACGCGCGGTTCCGCCGGACCGGCGCGGACG
>CAYSFS010000068.1:0-12743 GCA_964430235.1 uncultured Chitinophaga sp.
GACAAGGTGGGCGTCAGCCGCAAGGTCGACGACGAGGACCAGCGCCGCGAGATGCGCCGCATCCTGGACAGCCTGGAGCTGCCGGACGGCTTCGGGTTCATCCTCCGCACCGCGGGCATGGACCGCACCAAGACCGAGCTGCAGCGCGACGCCGCGTACCTGCAGAAGATCTGGGGCTTCATGGAGCGCCGCGCGGAGTCCACCGGCGCGCCGTGCGAGCTCTACACCGAGGGCAACCTGCTGCTGCGCACCATCCGTGACGTGGCCGACGACACCGTCGACGCGATCGTGGTGGACAGCCCGTCGGCCTTCGAGTCGGCGCGGATGTTCCTCGACATCGTGGCCCCGCTCAACGCGCCGCGGCTGCTCTTCTGGGACCGCGCGGTGCCGGTGTTCGAGGCCTTCGGCATCGAGCGCCAGATCGAGCAGATCCACGCGCGCGAGGTTCCCCTGCCCTCGGGCGGCGCCCTCGTCATCGACCAGACCGAGGCGATGGTCGCGATCGACGTGAACAGCGGCCGCAGCCGCGGCGCGCGCGACAGCGAGACCAACGCGTTCAACACCAACAAGGAGGCGGTGGACGAGATCGCGCGCCAGCTGCGGCTGCGCGACCTCGGCGGCATCATCGTCAACGACCTGATCGACATGCGGTCGTCGAAGCACCGGCGCGAGATCGAGTCGCGCCTCGACTCGAACCTGTCGCGCGACCGCGCCAAGACGACCACGCTCGAGATCAGCGACTTCGGCATCGTCGAGATGACGCGCCAGCGCATGCGGCCCGGCCTGCACAAGGCCGAGTACGCCGACTGCCCGCACTGCCAGGGAAGCGGCGAGGTGCGCGTTCCCGAGGCGGTGGCCGGCGACATGCTCCGCAAGGTGGCCCTGCTCTTCTCGTACGAGCGCATCGCGCGCGTCGAGATCGTCTGCAGCACGCGCGTCGCGGGCGTGTTCCTGAGCACGCGCCGCCATGCCCTGCACGAGCTCGAGGAGCGCTCGGGCAAGAAGGTCGAGCTGCGCATCAGCGAGGCGTTCGCCGCCGGGCGCGTGGACATCTACGCGTACGACGACCGCGGCTCGGACATCGAGATCGACCGGCTGCCGCGCATCCCCGCGCCGCGGCTCGACGACCTGCCGACCGACGTCGTGGACCGGGACGACGACGATGACCGCGACGAGGGGCCCGAGGGCGGCGAGGGCCGCCGGCGCCGCAAGCGCCGGCGCAAGCCCGCGCCGGCCGACGCGACCGCCATCGCGCTCGCGGGCGGGTTCGACGACCTTCCCACGCCCTCGGCCGACGAGCCGAGCGTGTCCGAGATGATCCGCCGCGCGGACGCCGAGCGCGACCAGCGCAAGCGCGAGGAGGACGACCGCAGGCGCCAGGAGGCGCAGCAGCGCCGCGAGGACGAGCGGCGCCGCCGCGAGGAGGCCGCCGCCGAGCGCGAGGCCGCCCGCGCCGCGCGCGCCGCCGAGCGCGCCGCCCGCATCGCGGCGGGCGAGGACGTCCCCGAGGAGCCGGAGGACGTGAACGAAGACGGCGCCGAGGGCGAATCGGCGTCGGGAGACGGCACGGGCGAGGGCGGCACGCGCAAGCGCCGCCGCCGGCGCCGCCGGCGCGGCAAGGGCGGTGACCGCGGCGCAGGCGGCGACCGCGGCGAGTCGCAGACTTCCGGCGGCGACGCCGGCGACGGGGCCGAGGGCGGCTCCGACGAGGGCGAGGGCGACGGCGACGACACGGGTCCCGGCGGCGATGGCCCCGGAACCGACGGCGCCGGAGGCGAGGGCGACGGCACCGGCAAGCGCAAGCGCCGACGTCGGCGCGGCGGCCGCGGCCGCAAGCGCAACCGCGACGGCGACGGTGCCTCCGGCGGTGAGCCGGGCGCCGCGGGCGGCGACGGTGCCGCGCGAGTCGACGGCGAGGGCGGCGGCAACGGCGGCGGCGGCGGCGGTGAGTCCCGTCGCGAGCCCCGCGCGCGCGCCGACCGTGCCGAGCGAGCGGATTCCGCTCCGTCCGGCGGTTCCGGAGATCCCGCGTCCGTCGGCGAGCCCTCGCCGCTCGACGCGGCGAAGAAGACCATCCGCAGCGTGACCGGCTGGATGCGGCGGCTCAAGGCCCCGGCCTCGGGCGGGCGCGACGATCGCTGACCGGCCTCGCTCCACGACCCCATCCGCATGGAACACACGCGGCGCATCATCGTCCTCGGCAGCACCGGCTCGATCGGCACGGCCACGCTCGAGGTGGTCGCGCACCTGGCGGGCGCGGGCGGCCCGGCCTACCGCGTGGCGGGGCTCGCGGCGGGCTCGAACGGGGCGCTCGTGGCGCGCCAGGCGGCCGAGCACGGCGTGCGCCACGTGGCCGTGGCGGACGAGGCGGCGGCGCGCGCGCTTCCCGCGGGCGTCACGGCGTTCTCGGGTCCCGACGCGGCGACGCGGCTGGTGAACGAGGTGGCGCAGCCGGGCGACCTCGTGATGGGCGCGATCGTGGGCGCCGCGGGCATCGCGCCCACGCTGGCCGCCATCGAGCGCGGGTGCCACGTGGCGCTCGCGAACAAGGAGACGCTCGTCGCCGCCGGAGCCGTCGTCCGCGAGGCCGTCGCGCGCATGCGCGTCGAGCTGCTGCCGGTCGACAGCGAGCACAGCGCGGTGTTCCAGTGCATGCGCGCGGGGGCCCCGCGCGAGGTTCAGCGGCTGGTGCTGACCGCCAGCGGCGGCCCGTTCCGCACGTGGAGCGCCGAGCGCACGCGCACCGCCACGCTGAGCGAGGCGCTCCGGCACCCGACCTGGCAGATGGGCCGCAAGGTCACCATCGACAGCGCGAGCCTCATGAACAAGGCGCTCGAGGTGATCGAGGCGCACTGGCTGTTCGACCTGCCCTCGGACCGCATCGACGCCATCGTCCACCCCCAGAGCGTGGTGCATTCCTTCGTCGAGTTCGTCGACGGCAGCACCATCGCGCAGCTGAGCCCGCCGTCCATGAAGCTGCCGATCCAGTACGCGCTCACCTGGCCCGACCGCGTGGCCGGGTGCAGCCCGATGATCGCGTGGGACGCGCTGCGTTCGCTCGACTTCGAGCCGGTGGACCACGGGCGCTTCCCCGCCATCGGGCTCGCCAAGCGAGTGATCGACGCCGGCGGCAGCGCGGGCGCGGCGTTCAACGCCGCCAACGAGGTGGCCGTCGAGGCGTTCATCGAGGGCGCCATCCCGTTCGGGGACATCGCGGCCGTGGTCACCGAGACGCTCGACGGGCTCGCGAACCACCCGGTGGGATCCCTCGACGACGTGCTCGCGGCCGACCGCGAGGCGCGCGCGTTCGCGGCGGCCCGTGTGGGCGAGCGGCGCGGCGTGACCGCCTGACGACCGACGCGCGCCCATCACGCTTTCGCCTACGCTTTCGGGGCCCATGGAGCTCCTCGCCGACGGCCGCAACGTGGTCCTGATCCTGCTCGGGTTCGGGCTCCTGATCTTCGTGCACGAGCTCGGGCACTTCCTGGCGGCGCGATGGGCGGGCATCCGGTGCGAGAGCTTCGCGGTCGGCATGGGGCCCGTGGTCGCCGCGTGGCGACGGGGCATCGGCTGGCGCGCGGGGTCGACCGACCCCGCGACGATCGCGCGCTTCGGCAAGCCCGCGGTCGAGATGTCGGACGCCGAGCTCGAGCGCCACGGGATCGGCGAGACGGAGTGGTCGCTGCGCATCCTGCCGCTCGGCGGGTTCGTGCGGATGCTCGGGCAGGAGGACCTCGACCCGTCGAAGGTCTCGCAGGAGCGGCGCAGCTACCAGCGTGCGTCGGTCGGCAAGCGCATGGTCGTGGTGTCCGCGGGCGTGATCGCGAACCTCGCGCTCGCGATCGCGCTGTTCGTGGTCGCCTTCATGGCGGGCGTGCGCTTCGAGGCGCCGGTGGTCGGGGGCGTGGTGCCGGGGTCGCCGGCCGCGGCCGCTGAGTGCGTCGAGGGCGGCGCCCCGGGCCTGCAGGCGGGTGACCGCGTGGTCGCCATCGACGGAGCGCCGGCGCAGACGTTCGCCGACCTCCAGATCGCGTCGGCCATGGCCCGGCCCGGCGCTCCCGTTGAGCTGCGCGTCGAGCGCATGCAGGCGGACGGCACGTCCACGCGGCGCACGTTGCGGGTCACGCCGAGGCGCGACGCGGGCAGCGGCCTCCTCTCGATGGGCATCGCGCCCGCCGCCTCGGGCACCTTGGGCAGCGCCGGGCGCGGCGAGGAAGCGCTGCTCGCGCAGCTCCTCGCGGACGCCGGGCTGGTGCCCGAGCGCACCGGCGAGGCCGAGGACGCGCTCGCGTCGCTCGTCGGGGTGCAGCGGCCCGGCGCCGCGGACGCGGGTGGCGTCCTGAGTCCAACCCAGCAGGTGCTGGACCGTGCCGATGACGGCGAGGGCCCCGTCGGCTGCGCGCTCGCACCCGGGCTGCTCGACGCCGCCGCGCGCGCCTCGGGCGGCGCGCCCTTCCGCACGCAGTGGATGACGCGGTCCGGCCGCGCGGTCGAACGCGAGCTACGCCCGCTCCCCGAGTACCAGTCGCTGAAGGTGGCCGCCTCCGAAGGCGTGGCCCCGGAGGCCGACGTGGGCCTCGCGGGCCTCGTGCCGCTGCTGCGCGTCGACCGGCTGGCGCCCGGTTCCCCGAACGAGGGCATCCTGCTCCCCGGCGACGTGCTGCTGCGCGTCCAGGGCCTCGACGGGCCGCGGCTGGCGCAGCTGCGCTCCGCGCTCGCGTCGCTGCCCGGGTCGGGCGGCCCGTTCGTGCTGTTCGGAAACGGCGCGGGCGCCGCGACGGTGACCGTGCTCCGCGAGGGCCAGGAGCGCGTGATCGCCGTCCGCGTCGACCGGCAGGGCCGGCTCGGTGCCATGCTCGAGCAGGCGTTCGACCTGCCGTTCATCGCGGACCCGATGCCGGCGAGCCCCGCCGCAGCGCTCGGCGCCCTGCCCCGCAGCCGCGTCACGGCGATCGAGGGATCGGCCGTCGCCGACTGGCCCTCCATGCGAGCCGCGCTCGTCGCCGCCACGCGCGAGTCGGCCGCGCGCGGCGAGGGACAGCCCGTCGCGGTGACGTTCACGTCGCCGACCACCGGCACGCCCTCGCTCGAGGGCACGCTCGCGCTCACCGCCGACGACGTTCGCGCGCTGCACGCGCTCTCGTGGCGTTCGCCGGTCCCCGACGCGGTCTTCGAGCCGCTGATGACCACGCTCACCGCGCACGGCAACCCGGTGCGAGCGGTCGCGATGGGCTTCCACCAGACGCGCACGATGGTGACGATGACGTACCTCACGCTCGACCGGCTGGTGCGCGGCAGCGTGGGCGTCGACCAGCTGCGCGGCCCGGTGGGCATCGTGCACCTGGGTTCGCGAGTGGCCGACCGCGGCGCGATGTACCTCGTCTTCTTCCTCGCGATGATCAGCGTGAACCTCTCGGTGCTCAACTTCCTGCCGCTGCCGATCGTCGACGGGGGACTCTTCCTCTACCTGGTCTGGGAACGCGTGACCGGGAAGCCGCCGTCGCTGCGGTTCCAGAACGCGGCCACGGCGCTGGGGCTCGTCCTGCTCGGGTCGATCTTCGTGCTGACGTTCTTCAACGACGTGGTCCGGATCGTCACGGGCGGCTGAGCGCCGCATCCGGCCGCAGGCGGGCGGCGAACCCCTGCGCATGGAACACCCCGCCGCTTCCCGACCCGTCACGCTCGTCACCGGCGCCGGAAGCGGCATCGGGCATGCGCTCGCCCTGATGCTCGCCGAGCGCGGGCACGACCTGGCGCTGGTCGGCCGCAGCGCGGGCAAGCTTCACGGCACCGCCACCTCCTGCGCCGCGGTTCGTCCCGCGTGCCGGACGATCGTGATGGCCGGCGACGTCGCCGACAGCGGGTTCGCGCAGTCGTGCGTCGACCGGACGATCGCCGAGCTCGGCGGCCTCGACGTGCTGGTGAACTGCGCGGGCGTCGCGCCCAAGGTGCCGATCGCCGACACGGGCGAGGACGTGCTCGAGGAGGCGTTCCTCGTGAACGCCTTCGGCCCGGCGTTCCTGATCACGCGCGCATGGCCGCACTTCTGCGCGCGCAACGCCGGGTGCATCGTGAACGTGAGCTCGCTCGCGACCTCCGACCCGTTCCCGGGGTTCTTCGCGTACGCGGCCAGCAAGAGCGCCCTCGAGAGCCTCACGCGCAGCGCGCATGGCGAGGGCAGGCGCCACGGCATCCGCGCGTTCAGCGTGGCGCCGGGCGCGGTCGAGACGCCGCTCCTGAGGCAGAACTTCAGCGAGAAGGCGCTGCCGCACGCGGCGACGCTCGACCCGGAGGCCGTCGCGTCGCTCATCGTGGATTGCATCGAGGGACGCCGCGACGAGGACCGGGGGAAGTCGATCGCCATCAGGAAGTGAGCCGCGGGCTCACCGGCGCCGCTGCATGGCCCGGTCGATGTCCCGCTTCATCTCGCGCTCGGCGATGGCGTGCCGCTTGTCGACCGCCTTGCGGCCGGTTCCGAGCCCCACCAGGAGCTTCGCACGGCCGTTCTTGAAGTAGATCTTGAGCGGAACGATGGTGAAGCCCTTGCGCTTCACCTCCTCGGCCAGCTTCGCGATCTCCCGCCGGTGGGCCAAGAGGCGCCGGGGCCGGACGGGTTCGTGCTGCAGGGCCTTGCCCGCGGGCGGGTACTCGGCGATGTGCACCGAGTGCAGCGTCAGGCTCGGCGGTTCCAGCGCGGCGGCGACGTATCCCTCGGCCAGGCTGACCTTTCCGGCTCGGACGCTCTTGACCTCCGTGCCCAGGAGCTCGATCCCGCACTCGAGGGTGTCCCCGATGGAATAGTCGTGGCGGGCCGCGCGATTCTCGATCGTCGGCTCGTTCGGGAGGTGCTCGCGGGCGCCGGAGGCCACGGCGCGAGTCTAGACCCCGCCGGAACCCGTGCGGCGAGCCCGGAATCCGGGTTTCGGCGCAACTATGGGACCACGAAATCCGAACAATCCGGGCCGAAGTCGGTTGCCGCCGCGTCACGGGCGGCAACAATCCCCCAACCCACCCCCACAATGAAGCACGCACACACGACCGCGATCCTCGCGATGGCCTCCGCCGCCGTCTCCACGCTGTGCCTCGCCCAGGCCGTCCCCTCCACCGGCCCGGCCGCGCCCACGGCATCCCAGGGGGTCGACGCCTTCCTCGCGTCGGACCTCTCGCGTGGCGTGTTCCGTTCCGGCGACCAGGTCGCGCGCGCGTGGGGCACCCTCGCCTCCGGCGCCACCCCCTCCGAGAGCGGGCGGACGTTCATCGATGCGCATGCGCGCGGCCTGTTCGGCGTGGACCCGTCGCAGCTCGCGCCGATCGGCCCGTTCGAGGCCGGCGAGCACCTGGTTCCCATCATGCCCGACCGCGCCGTCGGCGGCTCGCGCTTCACGGGCACGTACTGGTCGCAGTTCGTGAAGGGCATCCCGGTCTACAAGTCCCACCTCCTGGTGCTCGTGCGCAACGAGCCCGGCTTCCCCGCCGTGCTCGCCTCGAGCACCCTGTGGGACGTCTCGGGCATCGAGGCCTCGCTCGAGGGCATCGATCCGAGGGTGCTGCCCGACGCCCGCACGTGGACGCGCCACGCGCTCAACCAGTTCCGCTCGCAGCCGCAGGTCAGCCCGGCGAAGTACGTGATCTGGGCCGGCCTCGACCGCGTCAAGGCCGAGCCGCGCCTGGCGGTGCAGTTCACCGCCGAGGGCGGCGGCCACTGGGACCCGGACACCCACCAGCACATCGAGTTCGTGGTCGACGCGAAGTCCGGCCAGGTGCTCCACCAGCACAGCCTGGTGTGCAACGCCGTCGAGGGCCGGGTCACGGGCCTGGGCACGCCGGGCGGAAGTTCGTCGATCTGCACGGCTCCCGACGTCCTCCCGCTTCAGTACCTGGCGGTGCAGGTCGACGGGACGACCGTGTACTCCGACGTCGACGGGTTCTACTCGGCTCCCGACGCCGCGGGCACGAGCACGGCCTCGGCGAGCATCGTCGGGCGGTTCTTCTCGGTTCGCAACACCAACGACACCGCGCCGATCTCGCTCAGCGCGTCGGTCCCGGAGGGCGCCGGCTGGAGCCCGCTCTTCAACGCGACCGACACCGGGACCACGGCCTTCGACGCGACGCGCGCGCAGGTGAACGTCTACCACCACGCCAACGTCATCCGCGACGCCGTGCTGCGCTCGAACGCCGCCTACCCCACCATCGCCACGCAGCTGGCGTTCCGCGCCAACGTGAACATCGCGGCGACCTGCAACGCCACGTACACCGGCAACGCGATCAACTTCTACGCGGCGGGCGGGGGCTGCTCGAACACCGCCTTCGGCACCGTGGTGTCCCACGAGTACGGTCACCACGCGGTGGCCACGGGCGGCTCGCTCCAGGGGCCCTACGGCGAGGGCATGGGCGACGTGTTCGGCATCATCACCTCCGACGAGTCGATCACGGGCCTCGGGTTCCAGAACTGCGCCGGCGGCATCCGCGACGCGGACAACACGTGCCAGTACGACCCCGTGAACTGCTCGAGCTGCGGGTCCACGGTGCACTCGTGCGGCCGGCTGCTCTCGGGCTTCGTGTGGGACGTCCGCGGCGGCCTGCTCGCGTCCGATCCCGTCGGCTACCGGCAGCACCTCGCGGACCTCGCGATCAACTCGATCCTCCTGCACGGAGCCGTGACGACGATCGACGGCGCCATCACGATCGACTTCCTCACCCTCGACGACGACGACGCGTTCCTCGGCAACGGCACGCCGAACGAGGCCGCGATCCTCGACGCCGGCGCGCAGCACGGGTTGCTGCCGCCCGGGCTCATCAGCTTCAACTCCGCCATCCCCGAGCTCGTGCCGCCGGACATGCCGGTCACGGTCGGGTTCCGCGTCCGCAGCCTCGGCGAGTCGGTCATCGCCTCGTCCGTGCGCGTGCTCCGCTACACCAACGGCCAGACGGTCGAGTTGGTGCCGACGCAGGTCGGCCTCGGCGCGTGGGCGATCACGTTCCCGGGCCAGGCCTGCGGCACCTCGGTGCGCTTCAGCATCCGGGCGCAGACCTCGCAGGGCACGGTGCTCCAGAGCCCGGAGAACGCCCCGAGCTCGCAGCTGACGATGACCTTCGGGACGTCGGTGTCGAGCGGGCAGCTCGCCTTCGATGACCTCGAGGGGGCGACCAGCGCGTGGACCGTGGGCGCGTCCGACGACAACGCCACCTCGGGGATCTGGGTGCGCGGCGACCCGATCGGGACGTTCAACGGGAGCACCCCGATCCAGCCCGAGGACGACGTCACCGCGGCCCCCGGCACCAATTGCTGGTTCACCGGTCAGGGCACGGTCGGCGGGGGCCTCGGCCAGGCCGACGTCGACGGCGGCACGACGACGCTGACCACGCCGAACTTCGGCCTCACGGGCGCCAATGACCCGCGCGTCGAGTTCTGGGCCTGGTACTCGAACGAGGGCGGCCAGAACCCCAACTCCGACAGCATGCCGGTGGAGATCTCGGCCGACGGCGGCACGACCTGGGTGACCGCCCTCACGATCTCGGAGAACGCGCGCGCCTGGGTGCGGCGCGAGATCCGCGTCGAGGACTTCTTCCCGGCGCCGGTGGCGCAGGTGCGGGTGAGGTTCCGTGCGCGCGACCTCGGCAGCGGGTCACTGGTCGAGGCGGCGATCGACGACCTGCGGGTCTCGGCGACGACGGTCGGCTGCGAGCCGATGGTGCCGGCGGACCTCAACTCCGACGGCGTGGTCGACGGCGCGGACCTCGGCATCCTGCTCGCCAACTGGGGCGGCGCGGGTGCCGGAGACCTCGACGACAGCGGATCGGTCGACGGGATCGACCTCGGGCTGCTGCTCGGAAGCTGGACCTGACCCGGGACCTCGGCGGCCCGAGGGCGCGCCGGAGGCCACGGATTCCTGCATGTTCCTGCAGGGCGGGCTCACCCCCCGCCCTGCTATACTTTTCCCCTTCGCGAACGGTTCGCCCCGGACGCGGCCCCTTGCCCAGGTGGCGGAATTGGCAGACGCGCCAGCTTGAGGTGCTGGTGGGAGCAATCCCTTGGAGGTTCGAGTCCTCTTCTGGGCATTCGCGGGAGGCGCCTGAGACGGCGCCTCCCGCCTCCCTTTTTCGACGAACGATGGCCGTGAACCCGCTCCAGCACCTGATGCCCACCTGCTCCGGCGCGCGCGCCGCGGCCGCGGGCACCGCGTTCGGCGCCGCGCCCGCCGAGGATCCGCGTTCGGGAACCCTGCGGGTGAACGAGATCTTCCACTCGATCCAGGGCGAGAGTACGTGGTCCGGCGAGCCGTGCGTCTTCGTGCGCCTCACGGGTTGCCCGCTCCGGTGCACCTACTGCGACACCGAGTACGCGTTCCGCGAGGGCGACACCATGACGGTGGGCCAGGTGGCGGACCGCGTGCTCGGGTTCGCCTGCCCGCTCGTCGAGTTGACCGGCGGCGAGCCGCTCGCGCAGAAGCGCGCGTTCGACCTGACGCGGATCCTGTGCGACGCCGGCCTCACGGTGCTCATCGAGACCTCGGGCGCGGTCGACATCGCGCCGTGCGACGCGCGCGCGATCCGGATCCTCGACCTGAAGACGCCCGGGAGCGGCGAGTGCGACCGGAACCGGTGGGCCAACCTGGCCGACCTGCGCCCGGCCGACGAGGTGAAGTTCGTGGTGACCGACCGTGCCGACTACGAGTGGGCGCGTGGCGTCATCGCCGAGCGCGGGCTCGGGAAGCTGGTCCGCGAAGGGCGCCTTCGCGCGATCCTGATGAGCCCCGCGTGGGCGCAGGCCCCGGGCCGGGAGGTCGCGGGAACGCCCGGGCTCGAGCCCCGGGCGCTCGCGGAGTGGATCCTTGCGGACCGGCTGGCGGTGCGCCTGCAGGTGCAGGCGCACAAGGTGATCTGGGACCCGGGGACGCGGGGGGTGTGATGCCGAGCGACGCACACGACGGTCCCGTGCGCGACGGCTCCGCACCCGACCTGCACGACCCCGCGCGCCAGCGCGCGTTCGCGGAACTCGTGAGCACGCACTACGACGCGCTGCGCGAGATCGCGCAGCGGACCTTGCGCGCCGAGCAGGAGACCGCCGGGTTCGGCGCGGCGGCGATCGCGCCGACCTCCCTCGTCACCGAGGCGGTGATCCGCTTGATGAACCAGCGCGAGCTTCCCGCCGCCGAGGCGCACCTGCGCGGGCTCGCGAGCGTGTTCATGACGCGCGTCATCGCCGACCGCCGGCGGGCACGGCTCGCGGCGCGGCGCGACGCGCGGATGACCACGCGTCTCGACACCGAGGCCGAGGGGCTCGAGGACGGGCCGTCCGACCCTGCCGGACGCGAGGACCTCGAGCGGCTCGAGGAGGCGATGATCCGACTCGCGGAGCACCACCCGCGCGAGATGGAGGTGGTGACGCTCCACTCGGTCGCGGGAATCCCCATGGACCGCGTCGCGGAGATGCTGGGCGTGCACGTGGCCACCGCGCACCGCGACCTGGCGTCGGGGCGCGAGCGGCTCGCGCGCGCGCTCCGGTCGAGCCGGTGACGTCCCCGTCCGGGCCTCAGGGATCGGGCTGCGGCGGCGCGGCCCGCCGCACGCCGTAGGTGCGCTCGATGGCGACGGCCCCGTGTTCGTCGCCGAGCTGCGCGAGCGCGCCCGCCACGCCCGTGGCCACCATCACCGCCATCGAGTCGGGCTCGGCGCGGCCCGCCGCCCAGTCGTCGGCCAGCAGCTGCATGCCGGCCGCGTGGGCGTTCTCGAAGTCGCACGCCCCGTAGGCGATCGGGACGAAGTACGCGAGGTACCAGCGGCGGAGCCCGTCGTCCGTGGGGCGGCGGTGCACCTCGGGCCACAGGAAGCGCATGAAGCTCATGTGGCCGTCGGGGAACGCGCCCATGGCGGCGCACGTGCACGCGAGGTTCCAGTAGGCGTTGACGGACTTGGGGCTCGACGCGCCGAAGGCGTGCTCGGCGCGGGCCGCGATGAACTGGAGCGCGGTGGCCAGGTCGGGGCCCTGGTCGCCCGTGACCGAGCTGAGCACTGCCCACTGCAGCTCCGCCATGATGCGCCCTTCGCTCTCGGGCGGCTCGTTGGCGATGACGTGGCGGTACGCGGCGAACGCCTCGGGCTTCAGGTCCGGCGAGGTGATGCCCTTCGACAGCACCGCGAGGCGGTGCAGCGCGAGCTCGGTGGCCGCGCGGCGCGGATCCTCGACGGTCGAGGCGTACAGGTCGGCGAGGGCCAGCCGCACGCCGATGTCGGGCTGCAGCGTGCCGGCGGGCCACGGCACGTGCTCGAGAAGGCCCGTGCGGAGCGACTCCTGCGCCCGCGGGGACTGCAGCCCGCCGTCGCGGATCGCGGGCCCGACCGCGAGCGCGAGCAGCGCCGGCGCGATGTGCTTCTCCGAGCCGACCGTGAGGCGGAGCAACGGCGCGGCGAGCGCGGCGAACGCCTCGGACTCGCCGCGCGGGTCGACCGCGAGCACGCGCCTCATCGAACGCTCGACCAGCGACTGCGCGCTGCGACGGTCGAACGCGTTCGCGTGCGCCTCGACGACGATGGCCGCCAGCCGCCCCGCCACCAGCGGATCGTCGCCCGCCACGCGGTCGATGACGCTCTCGACGCGCCGGAAGGCGACGGTGGCGGCGTCGGGGTCGCTGCGGAGCGTGACGTGCTGCGAGACCACGTCCTCGACCATCGCCTGCGCGATCAGCACCGAGCGGTCGCGTTGCGCGCGCGCCTCGGCGGCGACCGCCGCGGCGCGGTCGGCG
>CAYSFS010000069.1:0-8568 GCA_964430235.1 uncultured Chitinophaga sp.
CCGCCGAGTCCGGCGCCGACGATGATGGCGGTGCGGGGCATGGCGTGAAGGTTAGGCGCGGCAGAGGGCGTCGACCGCGCGCCACGCGTCCGACCACCCGTTGTAGAGGGGCGCCGGCGCCAGACGGACGATGTTCGGCTCGCGGAAGTCGCCGATCACGCCGGCCGCGGCGAGCGCGGTGTGGCGCGCCCGCGCGTCGCGCTCGAACGCGATGCTCAGCTGCGCGCCGTGCGTCCCCGGCGCGCCCGGCGTGACCACGCGGCACCCGGCCGGCGCGCGCACGGCGAGCAGCGCGCGCATGTACCCCGTGAGCGCTCGGCTCTTGGTGTGGAGCGCGTCCATGCCGGCGCGGTCGAAGATGCGCAGGCTCGCGAGGAGCGGAGCCAGCGCCAGGATCGGCGGGTTCGAGAGCTGCCACCCGTCCGCCCCGGGCCGCGCGACGAACTCGGGGCCCATGCGGAAGCGGGTCTTCGGGTCGTTGCCCCACCAGCCCGCGAAGCGCGGGATCGAGACGTCCGCCCCGTGGCGTTCGTGCACGAAGCACCCGGCGACCGCCCCGGGACCGGAGTTGAGGTACTTGTAGGAGCACCAGCAGGCGAAGTCGACGTCCCAGTCGTGGAGCCGCGCGGGCAGGTTGCCCGCCCAGTGCGCGAGGTCCCACCCGGCGAGCGCCCCCGCGCCGTGCGCCGCCGCGGTGATGCGCGCGACGTCGAACGCCTGCCCCGTGGCGTAGTTGACGCCGCCGATCATCACGAGCGCGAGCGTGTCTCCCGCCGCACGGATCGCCTCGAGGACGTCCTCCTCGCGGACGAGGTCCTCGCCCGCGCGCGGACCGACCTCGATCACGTGCTGCGCGGGGTCCAGGCCGCGCGCGCGCACGTGCGAATGCACGGCGTAGGTGTCGCTCGGGAACGCGCCGCGCTCCATGAGCACCTTGGTGCGGCGCCCCTCGGGCCGCCAGAACGACACCATCATCAGGTGCAGGTTGACCGTCAGCGAGTTCATCATCACCACCTCGCCGGGCCGGGCGCCCACGAGCCGCGCGCCGAGCTCGCGGAAGAGCTCGTGGTAGTCGACCCACGGACGGCGCGAGTGCAGGTGTCCCTCGACCGCGTGGCGCGACCAGTCGTCGAGCTCCTCGTTCACGAGCGCGCGCGCCGCTCGCGGCAGGAGCCCGAGCGAGTTGCCGCAGAGGTACGTGAGCGGTTCGCCGCCGGGGCCCGTGGGCCGCTCGAATTCGTCGCGGAAGGCGCGCAGCGGGTCCTGAGCGTCCATCCGCTCGGCGAAGCCGAGCGAGAGGTCGGTTGCGGTGTCGGTGGGGGCGGTCGTCATGGATTCGTCCGTGCTCACGCGATCGGGTCGACGTGCGGCGGGGCCTCCGCCTCGCCCGCCCAGCGCGTGGCCCGTGCCGCGCGCGCGCCCAGGAACGCGGCGGCGGACCCGTGCAGGATGCTCGCGCGCGTCGCGTCGTCGAGCCAGCCCGCGGCGCGCACCGTCGCGCCCGGCGCGAGTTCGCCGAGCGGGAACGGGTAATCCGTGCCGAGCGCCACCTTGCCGGGCCCGGCCACCGAGAGCAGGAGCCGCAGCGCCTCGGGGTCGTGCACCAGCGAGTCGAACCACAGGCGGCGGAACGCCTCGCCCGGCGTCGTCCGCGTCGCGGTCTGGCAGAGGTCGGGGCGCTCGCGGAATCCGTGGTCCCAGCGCCCGAGCGTCATGGGCGCGGCGCCGCCGCCGTGCGCGAACGCGATGCGCAGGCCGGGCAGCCGGTCCATCACGCCGCCGAAGCAGACGCTCGCGACGGCGAGCGAGGTCTCGGCCGGCATTCCCACGAGCCACGGCAGCCAGTGACGCGCCATGCGTTCGCTCCCGAGCATGTCCCACGGGTGCACGAAGACGCACGCTCCCAGCGCCGCCGCGGCCTCGAGCACCGGGAACACCGCCGGGTCGTCGAGGTTCAGGCCGTTGACGTTCGAGCCCACCTGCACGCCGGGCATCCCGAGCGCGCCCACGCACCGCTCGAGCTCGCGCACGGCGAGCGCGGCGTCCTGCATCGGAAGCGTCCCCAGCCCCACGAAGCGGTCGGGCCAGTCGCGCGCGACCCCCGCGACGTGGTCGTTGAGCTGCGTCGCGAGGTCGGCCGCGTCCGCGGCCTTCGCCCAATAGCTGAACATCACGGGCACGGTGCTCAGGGCCTGCACGCGCACGCCCGCCGCGTCGCAGTCGGCCGCGCGCGCCGCGGGGTCCCAGCAGTTCGACTGGATCTCGCGGAACATGCGCCCGTCCTTCCACAGGCGCGCGCGGCATGCGCCGCAGTGCTCGATCGACACCCAGCCCGGGTAGCCGTACCTGGCCGCGAGGTCCGGCCAGCGCTCGGGGAGGATGTGGGTGTGCAGGTCGATCACGCGTGGCCTTGCCCGGCGGTCCGCCGTCAGAACGGCCGCTTCACCTGCGTCCCGCACGCCTTGCACGTGTTGAGCGCGGGGTCGGCCCAGAACTCCTCCATCGCGCGGGTGAAGTGCTTCACGATGTCGCGGCAGACGAACTCCTTGTCGTACACCAGTTCGCCGCACTTCTCGCAGAAGAACATGAGGTGCTCGGTCTCGGTCTCGGGGCGCCGGCGCTCGACGACGAGGCCCAGCGTGCCCGGGCCGCGCTGCGGGCTGTGCGGGACGTTCGGCGGGATGAAGAACGTCTCGCCCTCGCGCACGCGCACGTCCTTGATGCCGTCGACCTCGCGGATTCGCACCGTGATGTCGCCCTTCAGCTGGATGAAGAACTCCTCGCTGTCGGTCTTGTGGAAGTCGTTGCGGGCGTTCGGTCCCGCGATGACCATCACGAAGAAGTCCTTGCCGCTGTAGAGGTACTTGTTCGCGACCGGCGGCTTCATGAGGTGGCGGTTCGCCTCGATCCAGCCCATCAGCTCGATCGGCATCGCGGTGGTGCCGTCGGCGTTGCGGCCGGTGGGGTCCCCGAATTCGTTGAGCTCGGGCGGCTTGCGCACGGCGCCCGAGGATCCGGGCGCGCCGGCGGTGCCGCAGCCGTCCGGCCCGCAGCACGGCGAGCTCGATGCGGAGGTCCTCACGATGGGGTCGATCGTGCCCATGCGCGCAAGGCTACCTCGCCGTCCGCAGGTCCCTGACCAGGAAACGCTGCGGCAGGACCGCGGGAAGCAGCGCGTTGCCGACGCACCGCGGGCTCCCCGACACCATGTCCGCGATCAGCTCACCCGCCAGCATCGCCGTGCACGTGCCGCGCGAGCCGTGCGCGAGCGTGGCGAAGAGCCCGGGAAGCACCGGCGCCGCGGGCCACGCGGACGCAAGCGGCCCGTGCGCGAGCCGCGCGAACGCGGACGAGAACGCCGCGTGCTCGACCACCGGCCCCGCGACCGGGCAATGGTCGTGCACGGCGGCGCGGAGCCCGGCCCATGCGCCACGGCGCGTGGGCGCATGCGTCGCGAGCACGGGCACGAGGCGCTCGGCGTGCCCGAGGTTCACGGCGTCGTCGTGCGGCGACGCGGGCGCGCCGAGGCGCTCGCGCTCGAAGGTGGCGCCGATGCACGCGGTGCCATCGGCGGGCGGCATCACGTACCCGTTCGCGCTCACGACGGTCCTCGGCACATCGCCCGCGTCCTCGAACGCGAGCAACGAGAGCTGCCCGCGCGTGCAGTCGAACGGCACCGACGGCAGCGCGTCGGACGCGAGCGGCTCGGGCATGCGATCGATCGTTCCGCCCGGGACTCCCGCCGTGGCGACCACCGCGACGGGCGCGTCGAACGTGCGGGCGTCCTCGGTGACCGCGCGCCATCCGCGGTCGGTTCGGACCAGTTGCACGACGCTTGCGTGCGCGACGACCTCGATCGCGGGGTGCGCAAGCAGCGCGCGCACCGTGTCCGCGGGCCGCGTGACGCCGGCATGCGCCACCCACAGCGCGCCGAGCGGCGAGGTGCGGTCGACCAGCTCGGTGCCTGCGCGCCGCGCGGCGTCGGCCGCCTCGGTGACGCGAAGCAGCTCGGTCGGCCATCCCCAGTCCGCGATCGCCTGCTCGAAGCCCCACGCGTCGTCGGCGGGCACGGGGTGGAGCAGGCCGCACGGGTCGAAAGGCGCGCCGATGCGCTCGAGGGTCGCGCGCGCGTGCAGGAAGGCGTGGGCCACGATGCGCGTCTGCGGGCTCTGCCAGCTCGCAAGGTGCGGCGCGAGCACCGCGCGCGGCGCGGCAGACGCGCCGGACGCGGGGCCGTGCGCGTCGAGCACGGTGACGGCGAGGCCGCGCTCGGCGAGCGCGCGCGCCGCGGACGCGCCCGCGAGGCCGGCACCGATGACGAGCGCGCGACGGGCGTCGATGCAGGGCGCGGGGACCGCGAACCACGGGGGAAGCGCGCGGAGGGCCGCGGTCCGGGTCGCGGGCCGCACGTTCGCCTCGCCCAAGGTCGCCGCGATCATCTCGCGCTTGCCGTTCGCGCCTGGCACGCGCCGCACCTCGCACCCGGCCGCGGCGAGCCGCTCGCCGACCGCGCTGGCCGCCGCATACGTCGCCACGGTGGTTCCCGCCCGCGCGTGCGCCGCGACCTGCGCGATGGCGGCCTCGGACCACATCGCCTCGTTCCGTGCGGGCGCGAAGCCGTCGAGGCACCAGGCATCGGCGGCGAACTCGACCTCGGGAAGCAGGTCGAGGACATCGCCCAAGAGGAGCGTCAGGCGCACGCGCCCGCCGTCGAGCGCGCGCCGATGGATGCCGGGGACGCGCGGCGGCAGGGTCGTGCACAGCGCGTCGACCAGGGGCAAGAGCTCCGTCATCCCCGGGTCCGCGAGTGCGGCCCGGCGCAGGTCGGCCGGGTCGAGCGGTGCGTGCTCGACGCTCACCCAGTCGAGCTGCGCGCCGGGCGCCGCATGCCGCCGGAAGGCCGCCCATGTGCACAGGAACGTGATGCCCGCGCCGAAGCCGAGCTCGCCGAAGGTCCATCGGTCGTACGCGTGCGTGCGCGCGCTCCAGCGCCCGGGTGCGGAATCTCCCGAGGCGGCGAAGCCGTTGCCGCGCACGAAGACGTGCTCGCGCTCCGCGCGCGCGCCCGCATGCGACGCGTACCAGTCACCGTGCGTGCGCGACCACGGGGCGCCGTCGCGCCATTCGAGGTCGGGCTGTGCGAGCGGTGCTGGCATGCGGGGCGCGGGTGCGACGGTAGCGTAGGGCTCCGATGGAAGACGCCTCGAGCGGCACCGATGGGTACGAGGAGGGGCAGGCAAGCCCTCGGGGCCGCCGCATCGCCTCCGCCATCCGCCACGCCTTCGCCGTCGAGCCCCCGGGCCCGGCCGAGCCGTCGCCCGAGGAGCGCGCCGCGCTCGACCCGCTGATTTCCGAGATCCGCCGGCGCGGGCTGGTCGCGCCCGCGGTCCTCTTCTTCGAGAGTTGCGCGCCGCTCAACACGGTGGGTGCGCAGGCGCTGCACTTCATGCAGCCCTTCGCGACGGCGGTGCTCGACCCGGCGCGGTACGCGACGCTCTCGCGCTACCTCGAGCGGCGCGGGAGCGTGGATTGGGTGGTGGGGGAGCTGCGGCGCGAAGGGCCCGCGTCGCCCGCGTAACCTCGTGGCCCCATGAGCGCGCCCCATGCCTCTGCCAAGGCACCTCCGCCGCCCGAGCGGATCCACGTCATCGTCGCCACCGACTGCGGCTCGACCACCACGAAGGCGATCCTCATCGAGCTCGTCGACGGGCACTACCGCCAGACGCAGCGCGGCGAGGCGCCCACCACCGTCGAGGCGCCCTTCGCCGACGTGACCCTCGGCGTCACCAACGCGGTCACCGAGCTCCAGGAGCTCTCCGGGCGCCGTCTCGTCGCCGACGACGGCACGGTGATCCGGCGCTCCTCGACCGCCGACCGCGACGGGTGCGACGTCTACATCTCGACCTCGAGCGCGGGCGGCGGCCTCCAGATGATGGTCGCGGGCGTCGTGCGGCAGATGACGGCCGAGAGCGCCAAGCGGGCGGCCCTCGGCGCGGGCGCGATCGTGATGGAGACCATCGCGTCCAACGACCAGCGCAAGCCCCACGAGCAGATCCAGCGCATCCGCGAGCTGCGCCCCGACATGGTGCTGCTGTCGGGCGGCACCGACGGCGGCGACAAGAAGAAGGTGGTCGAGCTCGCCGAGCTCATCGCGCCCGCGAAGCCCCGCCCGCGCTTCGGCGGCGAGTACCGCCTGCCGGTCATCTTCGCCGGCAACAAGGACGCCGCGCCCGCGGTCGAGCGCGTCTTCGGCGCCGGCTTCGACCTGAGCGTCGTCCCCAACATCCGCCCCACGCTCGAGGAGGAGAACCTCGGGCCCGCGCGCGACCGCATCCACGACGTGTTCCTCGAGCACGTCATGGCGCACGCCCCCGGCTACGACAAGCTGATCTCGTGGGCCGACGCGCCCATCATGCCGACGCCCGGCGCGGTCGGCGACATCCTGCGGACCATCGCGGGCAAGCGCGGCATCAACGCGCTCGGCGTCGACATCGGCGGCGCCACCACCGACGTGTTCAGCGTCTTCGACGGGGCGTTCAACCGCACGGTGAGCGCGAACCTGGGCATGAGCTACTCCATCAGCAACGTGTGCGCCGAGGCCACCCTGCCGCGCATCCTGCGCTGGGTGCACCTGCCGATGGACGAGCGCGAGCTCCGCAACCGCGTCAAGAACAAGATGATCCGCCCGACGACCATCCCGCAGACGCTCGAGGCGCTGGTCTTCGAGCAGGCGACGGCGCGCGAGGCCCTTCGGCTCTCGTTCGAGCAGCACAAGGCGTTCGCGACGACCCTGAAGGGCGTCCAGCAGCAGCGCACCGTGGGCGACGCGTTCGCGCAGCAAGCGGGCGGCGGCACCCTGGTCGACGCGATGAAGCTCGACCTCCTCGTCGCCTCGGGCGGAGTCCTGAGCCACGCGCCGCGCATGGAGCAGACCGCGCTCATGCTCATCGACAGCTTCGAGCCCGAGGGCTTCACCGAGCTCGCGAAGGACTCCATCTTCATGATGCCGCACCTGGGCGTGCTGGCGAGCGTGCACCCCGACGCCGCGATGGAGGTCTTCGAGAGGGATTGCCTGGTCTACCTGGGCACCTGCGTCGCGCCGCGCGGTCAGGGCAAGGCCGGCAAGCCGTGCTTCGCGTGGGAGCTGCGCGGCACGAAGTCCGCGCGCGGCACCATGAACGTGGGCGACGTGCAGCTGGTGCCGCTTGCGCACGACGCGCAGTGCGAGATGACCGTGACCCCCGAGAAGGGCTTCGACATGGGCGCCGGGCCCGGCCGCGCCGTCACGCGCGCGGTGCGCGGCGGCACGGTGGGGCTGGTGCTCGACGCGCGCGGCCGCGCGATCGAGGTGCCTGCCGCCGAGGCCGAGCGCCGCGCGACCGTCGCGCGCTGGCTGCAGGCGCTGCGCGTCTACGAGTGAGGAACCATCCATGGCCAAGGCATTCACCCCAGGGCTGACCGTCACCGCGCGCGCCACCTACCGGGCGCGCCGGGTCCTCCCGATCGCGGGCGAGGTGACCGTGAAGGCAGGCGACCGCGTGGACGCCGGCACGGTCGTCGCGCAGACCTTCATGGAGGGCGACGTGTTCCCGATGAAGGTGGCGGGCGCGCTGGGCGCGCAGCCCAAGGACCTGCCGGGGCTCATGCTCAAGAAGGTGGGCGACGCGGTGCGCAAGGACGAGCCCATCGCGCGGTCCAAGGGCATCTTCGGCATGATGCGCACCGAGGCGAGGAGCACGGCCGACGGCGTGATCGAGAGCGTCGGCGACTCCACCGGCATGGTGATGGTGCGCGGGCCGAAGGTGCCGATCGAGGTGCGCGCGTACGTGGCCGGCACCGTGGTCGAGGTGCTTCCCGGCGAGGGCGCCGTGGTCGAGGCCGCGGCCGCGCTGGTGCAGGGGATCTTCGGGATCGGCGGCGAGGTGCACGGCCCGGTCGCGATGGCGTGCGCGGGGCCCGACGAGGAGCTCGACGCCGACGACGTCACGCCCGCGATGCGCGGGTGCGTGGTGGTGGGCGGCGCGCGGATGACGGCGGCGGCCATCGCGCGCGCGCGCGAGGTCGGCGCGGCGGCCGTGGTCTCGGGCGGCATCGACGACCAGGACCTGCGCGACTTCCTGGGGCACGACATCGGCGTGGCGGTGACGGGAAGCGAGCGCATGGGCATCACGCTGATCGTCACCGAGGGCTTCGGCTCGATCGCGATGGCGGCGCGCACCTTCGCGCTGCTTGCCTCGCACGCGGGGCGAACCGCGAGCGTGAACGGCGCGACGCAGATCCGCGCGGGCGTCATGCGGCCGGAGATCGTGGTGCCGCTCGACGCGGCCGCGGCGGGCACGGGCCCGGCGGTGGCCGCAGGCGGCGCGACGGCGGGCGTGCTCGAGGTCGGGACGCCCGTGCGCGTGATCCGCGACCCGCACTTCGGCGTCCTCGGCACGGTGGCGGCGCTGCCCGAGCAGCCGGCGGTGCTCGGCTCCGGCAGCAGGGCGCGCGTCCTCGAGGTGGCGGTCGCCGGCGGCGGGCGCATCACGGTGCCGCGCGCGAACGTCGAGCTCATCGAGGGGTGAC
>CAYSFS010000069.1:8668-12666 GCA_964430235.1 uncultured Chitinophaga sp.
GCGCGCGGATTCCCGGTACACCACGCATCGTGACGCCCGCCGTCGCCATGCTCGCCGACGCCGCCCTCCCGGCCGAGAAGGCATGGTTCGCCGCCGACAAGGTGCCGCTCCTGGTGGCGCTCGCGGTGGTGGTCGCGGCCGTCCTCGGCTCGATCGCGCTCGCGCGCGCCGGGCGCCCCATCCGGATCCGCCGCCTCGCGGGCCTCGACGCCGTCGAGGAGGCCGTCGGGCGCGCCACCGAGATGGGCCGTCCCGTGCTCTTCGTCCCGGGCATCCAGGACATGGACAACATCATGACGGTCGCCGGCGTCACCATCCTCGGCCACGTCGCCAAGGTGGCGGCCGAGTACGACGCCGAGATCGAGGTTCCCACCTCGCGCTCGATCGTCATGACCGCCGCGCGCGACACGGTGCAGGCCGCGTACCTCGCCGCGGGCCGCCCGGAGAGCTACAACGCCGACCGCATCTATTACGTGACCGACGACCAGTTCGCGTACGTGGCGGCCACCAGCGGCATGATGGCGCGCAAGAAGCCCGCCGCGTGCTTCTACTTCGGGTGCTTCTTCGCCGAGAGCCTCATCCTCGCCGAGAACGGCAACGCCGTCGGCGCCATCCAGGTGGCCGGCACCGCCGAGACGGCGCAGCTTCCGTTCTTCGTCGCCGCGTGCGACTACACGCTCATCGGCGAGGAGTTCTTCGCCGCGAGTGCATACCTCTCGGGCGAGCCCGACCAGGTGGGCACGCTGCTCGGGCAGGACGTCGTGAAGGCGATCGTCTGGATCGTCGGCCTCGCGGCCGCGGCGCTCGGCACGGTGGCCGTGCTCCAGGGCCCCGACGGCGCGCTGCGGCCCTTCGTGTCCGCGGTGCGCGCGGCGATGGGGGGTGGCGCGTGAGCCGGTCGATCGCGGTGTTGGTCGCGGGCCTTGCCGCCGTGGTGATGGTGCTGAGCAAGTTCATCGTGCCGATGGAGTCGGCCGAGACCACCGTGGCCGAGTGGTTCAACGCGGCCGCGGCCATCGCGTTCGTCCTCGGCGGCGCCAGCCTCCTGAAGATGAACCTGCTGACGATCAGCGCGCGCGGCCCGGGCTGGGGCTACGCGGCGGTGACGCTCGTGGCGTTCCTCGTCACGCTCGGCGTCGGCCTGTTCAAGGTCGGCGTCCCGCCGTCCGCCGCGTTCCCCGACCACCGGATGGGCGGCACGCCCGACGCCGAGGGCGGCGCGCTCTGGTGGATCTACGAGTACCTGATGAGCCCGATCACGGGCACGCTCTTCGCGATGCTCGCGTTCTACGTGGCGAGCGCCGCGTTCCGCGCGTTCCGCGCGAAGAACGCCGCCGCGATCTTCCTGCTCGCGACGGCGTTCGTCGTGCTGCTCGGGCGCACCTACGCGGGCGTGTTCCTCACGTCCTGGATCCCGCCTGACATGCCGTGGGTCTCCTGGATGCGCCTCGAGAACCTGAGCGCGGTCATCATGTCGGTCTTCACCACCGCCGGCACGCGCGCGATGATCATCGGCATCGCGATCGGCGTCGCCGCCACCGGGATCAAGATCATGATCGGGCTCGACCGCAGCTACCTCGGCGCCGGCGCGGGCGGGGGGAACGGCTGATGGCCTCGCACGGCGACCGGCCCTCGGCGTTCGCGCGGCTCGACCGGATCGACCGGCGCTGGATCTTCCTCGCGATGTTCGTCGCGGTGGCGGCGCCCATCCTGTGGGTGGGCGTCACCGGCAAGACGTTCCCCGAGGCGCCGACCCCCGCGGTGCAGGGCGCGTTCGACGCGGTGGAGTCGCTGCCCCCCGGCGCCCGCGTCCTCGTCAGCATGGACTTCGACCCGGCGAGCGCCGGCGAGCTGCAGCCCATGGCCACCGCCGTCGTGCGCCACTGCGTGCTGCGCGGGCACCGCATCTGCGCGATGACGCTGTGGCCCGCGGGCGGCCCGATCATCGACGGCACCATGCAGGACGTCCTCGGCGACCGCCCCGACTGGACCTACGGCGAGCGCTGGGTGAACCTCGGCTACCGCGCGGGCTTCGAGGGCGTGATGAAGCAGATGAACTCGCGCGTGTCGCTGGCCTACGCGACCGACGTGCGCCAGACGCCGCTGGCGGAGATCCCGATGCTGAAGGGGATCACGGGCATCGCCGACTTCGACCTCCTGGTGTCGATCAGCGCGGGGTACGCCGGCGCCAAGGAGTGGGTGCAGTACTCGGTGTCGCCGACGCTGACGGGCGCGAAGCCGCTCAGGTTCGTCGCCGGCAGCACCGGCGTGCAGACGCCGCAGCTCATCCCGTACTACCCGAACCAGATGGCCGGCATCCTCGGCGCCATCAAGGGCGCGGCCGAGTACGAGTACCTCGTGAACGAGGCCGTGCGGAAGGCCGACCCGGCCGCCGTGGTGCCGCCCAGGTTCCAGGAGGCGCAGCGCCGCATGGCGCCGCAGCTCTTCGGGCACGTGCTGATGGTGGCGCTCATCGTGCTCGGGAACGTCGTCTTCTTCGGCCTGCGGGCCCGGGAGGCGCGCGCGTGAGCCAGCTCCCCGGATCCGCCGGCACGCCGGTCGACCCCGCCGTCGCGCGGCGCGCGAATCGCCTCATGATCGCGGTGCTCGCGGTGGTCGCGGCGCTCCTCGCGCTGCGCGCGTGGGTGGGCACCGAGGTCGGCAGCGGCGCCGACGCGCAGGTGGTGCACGGCTACGGCATGGTGTTCGTCGAGGCCAAGGGCGCGGGCCACGTGCAGGTGCCGGCCGCCGAGTGGGCCAAGGCGGTGGCGGCCGACCCCGGACAGCAGCGCGTCACGGTCAGCTGGCCGCGCACGGCGGGCGTGTGGGCGGCGGCGCTCATGACGCTCGCGGTGCTCAGCTTCCTGTGGCGCGACAACCCGGTCTACAAGCTCGCCGAGAGCGTGGTCGTGGGCGTCAGCGCCGGCTACGTGATGTCGACCGCGGTGTGGTCGTCGCTCGTCGACCAAGTGTTCGGCAAGCTCGCGCCGGGGTTCACGAAGGCGTACCTGTCGCCCGGCCTCACGAACGTCGAGGCGGACTGGTGGGCGCTGGTGCCCCTGGGACTCGGGATGCTGCTCCTCTGCCGGCTGTCCGCGCGGCTCTCGTGGGTGGGCATGTTCCCGCTCGCGTTCGTGGTGGGCGTGTTCTCGGGGTGGCGCTTCGTGCAGTACGTCGAGAGCGACCTGCTGGCGCAGGTGGCGACGATGTTCGACCCGCTCTACGTGGCGGGCCCGACCGCGGCCGCGACCGTCGGCGGCACGCTGTGCGCGGTGCTGGTGCTGGTGGGCGTCCTGACCGTGCTCGCGTACTTCTTCTTCTCGCTCGAGCACAAGGGCCCGGTCGGCGGCGCCGCGCGCGTGGGCGTCTGGTACCTGATGATCACCTTCGGGGCGAGCTTCGGGTTCACGGTGATGGGCCGCATCGCGCTGCTCGCGGCCCGGTGCGAGTTCCTCTTCGACGACTGGCTGTGGCTGATCGACCCGGCCGGGAAGCACTGAGCGGGCGCTGCGCGTCCGCGGCGCCGGTCCCTACGATTCACGCATGGCCACGTCCGGCACGCCCGTCATCGGCATCACCATGGGCGATCCCCTCGGGATCGGGCCCGAGGTGGTGGTCAAGGCGCTGGCCGACCCCGCCGTCCGCCGCCAGGCGAAGTTCGTCGTCTACGGGCGAAACGAGACCCTCCTCGCCGCGGCCGACCGCGCGCGCGCGTCGCTCGACTGGTTCCGCGTCGACGCCGCGTCCCCCGGCGCCCAGGACGGGTCCGTGCTCGCGCCGCTGGTCCTCGACTACACGGCCGACGGGCTGCTCGACGTCACGCGCCCGGGCCCCACGCGCTTCGGCGGCATCCTCTCGAAGGCGTTCGTCGAGGACGCGATCACCGACTGCATGCGCCCCGCGGGCGACCCGCGCCGCATCGACGCGGTGGTCACCGGCCCCATCAGCAAGGAGAGCTGGGCGCTCGCGGGGTTCAAGTGGCCCGGCCACACCGAGCT
>CAYSFS010000070.1:0-12578 GCA_964430235.1 uncultured Chitinophaga sp.
CCTTGTCGCGCGCCTCCTCGAGATCCGCGAGTTCGACGAAGTCCTTGTCGGCCATCGTGGCGATGATCGCAGCCTCGTTGATGAGCGCCGCGAGGTCGGCACCCGAGAACATGGGCGTGCCGCGGGCGACCTTCTCGAGGTCGACATCCTCCGCGAGCTTCACCTTCTTCGCGTGCACGGCCAGGATCTGTCGGCGGCCGACGAGGTCGGGGAGGTTCACGGCGACCTGGCGGTCGAAGCGGCCCGGGCGCGTCAGCGCGGGGTCGAGGACATCGGGCCGGTTCGTCGAGGCGATCACGATCACCTGCGTGTTGGCGTCGAAGCCGTCCATCTCCACGAGGATCGCGTTGAGCGTCTGCTCGCGCTCGTCGTGGCCGCCCGAGCTGAACCCGCCGCCGCGGCGACGGCCGACGGCGTCGATCTCATCGAGGAAGATGATGCACGGCGAGTTCTCCTTCGCCTGCTTGAAGAGGTCGCGCACGCGGCTTGCGCCGACGCCCACGAACATCTCGACGAAGTCGGAGCCCGAGATCGAGAAGAAGGGGACATCCGCCTCGCCCGCGATCGCCTTCGCAAGCAGCGTCTTGCCGCAGCCCGGGGGGCCCGAGAGCAGCACGCCGCGTGGGATGCGGCCGCCGAGGCGCGAGAAGCGCTTCGGGTTCTTGAGGAACTCGACGATCTCCTGAACCTCTTCCTTGGCCTCGTCGACGCCGGCGACATCGCCGAAGGTGACCTTCACCTGCTCCTTGGTCTGCATGCGGTGGCGGCTCTTGCCGAAGCTGCCGAGCATGCCGCCCGGGCCGCCGCCCGCGCCGCGCATGGAGCGCGACAGGAAGAAGATGAGGAGGCCGAAGAGGAGCAGCGGCCCGATGATGGTGAGGAACAGCTGGCCGACGAACGAGCTGCCGACGTTCGACACGAACGGCACGCCCTCGGCGTCGAGCTGCGAGAGGTAGAAGTTGACGGCGCGGGGATCGATGGCGACGGTGACCGTCGTCGGCGCGGCGTCCGCCGTGACGCCCGGGACGCTGCCGGGCTTCAGCCGCGCGGAGGCCTGGCCCTCGGAGATCTCGACCTCGCCGGCGAGCTTCTTCTCCTTGGCGTAGCTCATGAGCTGCTGCCACGAGATGCGCTCGCCCTGCGGCCCGCTGGAGGTGAGCACCACCACGATGAGCCCGAGCAGGGCGACCAGCATGATGACCGTCAGCGCGCCGCCGCGCTTGGGCGCGCCCGGCGCCGGCCCGCGGCCCGGCGACTCGCGCTGCGGCTCGCGGCCGCGCGGCCCCTCGTCCGCGAAGTGGGCGGCGGAGGCGTCGGGCAGGCGTCGGGCGTTCGTCGTGGAATGCATGGTGGGGAAGGTGAACGATATGCGCGCCGACGGCTCCCGGTGCGTCACCAGGTGGCCTGCATGTTCGCGACGACGTCCGTGGCGAGGTTCTGGACCACGGCGAAGCGCCCGATCTCGGTGGGTTCCGCGGACGGGCGGCTGGGGACGAAGAGCGCGCTCGCGGTGAACCCGTTGCGGGCCACGATCACCTTGCCGGTGCGCTGGTCGACCCATTCCCAGTCGATGGTCACCTCGTAGAGCGCCTCCTCGGCCAGGCCGGTGCTGCGGCTCTTGGAGAGCTCGCGCACGTTGCGCCGGCGCACCGTGCCGCGCAGCAGCGTGTCCGCGCGCGCCTCGCTCGCGATCCGGTACGGCGTCATCGCCTGCACCTCCTTGATGATCGCCTCGGTGAGCTGTCCGTT
Organism: uncultured Chitinophaga sp.; assembly: GCA_964430235.1. Classification (GTDB taxonomy): domain Bacteria; phylum Planctomycetota; class Phycisphaerae; order Phycisphaerales; family SM1A02; genus UBA966. The sequence continues at coordinate 1,750 of CAYSFS010000070.1, forward strand.
GAGGGGGCGGTCGTACGTGTCGTTGCGGAACACGTTGACCGCCACCGTGCGGTACTCCTTCGGGTAGCGGTTGCGCACCGCGTAGCCGGGTGCGTCGGCGGCGGGGCCGTCCGACGCGCAGCCCGCGCCGAGCGCGCCGAGCGCCAGGCACGCGGCGGCGAGGATGGTGCGGGGCATCGTCATGGGGCGGGCGCGGGTGCGGCGGGATCCGCGCGCGTCGGCGGCGCGGCGGGCGCGGGCGCGGCGTCCGCCGGCGCGACCTCGGAGATCAGCTTCTCGTCGACGCGCGGCGCCTCGGGCGGCAGGGTCGTCTGCGCGACGGGCGAGTTGCGCAGGAGCTCGCGTCGGATGCCCGCGTAGTCGGGCGCGCTCCTGCGGACCGACTCGGGGAGCTTCGCGAGCACCTCGTCGATCACGCGCAGGGCCTGCAGCGTGGCCACGCTCCGGGGGTACTTCTTCACGAGCGCCCGGATCTCGCGCTCGGCGCTGATCGGGTCGTTCGTGGTCCAGTACCAGTTCGCGGTGGTGAGGCGCTTGTCCGCCTCGCTCTCGTAGACGCGCAGCAGGATGGCCTCCGCGCCGATCTGCTTCGCCAGCAGCGGCTCGGTGGCCTGCAGCTCACGGAGCTTGACCGACGCCTCGGCCAGCCCGCGCGCGTCGAACTCGGGACCCTTGTAGCCCGAGCAGTACGCGGCGATGAGCCGCAGGCGCGCCTTGTCGGCGAGGCTCGAGCGCGGGTAGTTCTGCACGAAGAGGTCGTAGGCGTCGGCCGCGAGCTCCATGTCGCGGCGTTCGTAGTAGAAGTCGGCGAGCGACATGCCGGCCTTCTCCGCGAGCGCGCTGCCGGGGAGCCGCTCCTGGATGCGGATCAGGATCTCCTGCGTGTCGTCGTCGGTGTTCACGACGCGGAAGGTGCCCCAGAACTTCCGCTTGAGCCCGCCGGCGTATCGCATGGCGATGTCGTACTCGCGCTCGAGGGCCGGCACGAACGCCGCGCTCGACGGATGGCGGCGCGCCACCTCCTCGAAGTCGAAGAGCGCCTCGTACTCCTCGCCGAGGGCATTGCGCGCGTCGCCGCGGACGAGGAGCGCCTCGGCGCGCAGCGGGTCCGAGGGGAACCGCTCGAGCCATGCGTCCATCAGCGCCTTGGCGCGCTTGGGCTCGCCCTTGGCGAGCGCGAGCTTGGCCATCCGGATCACCGCCGCCGGCGAGCCGGGAGCGGGCGCGTCCTGCTCGCGCCACTGGTCGCGGTCGTCGAGCCGGAACTCCTGCTGCGCGTGCGCCGGCGCGCCCAGGAGGGCGGCGGCGAGCGCGAGGATCGGGGCGGTGCGGAGCACGTCGGAATCGTATCCGTTCCCGGACCTTCCGCGGCAGCCGTACCCTTCGGCCGTGCACGTCGTGGTGATGCTCAACCCCGCCTCGGGACGCGGGCGCGCGGTGCGCGCCGCCGACCGCGCGTGCGCCGAGTTCGTGCGCGCGGGGCTCGTGCCGGTGCGCATCGCGCTGGACGCGCCCGAGGAGGACGTGCGCTCGTCGGTGGCGGGCGCTCGCGCGGCCGTGGTGGTGGGGGGCGACGGGACGGTGCGGTCGCTGGCCTCGCGCATGGCCGGTTCGGGCGTGCCGATCGCGATCGTCCCGACTGGCACCGAGAACCTGGCCGCGCGCGCGTTCGGGTTCCGCTGCTCCCTGCGGCGGCTGGCCCGGGCCGTGGTGCGCGGGGCGCGAAGGCAGGTCGACCTCGGCGAGGTCGTGGTCCCGGGGCGCGCGCCGCACACGTTCGTCGTCATGGTTTCCGCGGGGTTCGATGCCGAGGTCGTGGCGCGCGTGCAGGCCGGGCGCAACGGCCCCATCTCGCACCGGACGTACCTGGGGCCGATCCTGGCGACGATCCGCGACTGGCAGGCGCCGTGGATCGAGGTTCGGTCCGCGCCCCGCGCCGATGCGTTCGCGGGCACCATGGTGATCGCGAACGCCCCGCAGTATGCGCTCGGGATGGACCCCGCGCGCGAGGCCGATCCCTCCGACGGTGCGCTGGACGCCGTGGCATTGGCCGCACGTTCGGGCGCCGGCATGCTGGGGTGGGTCGCGCGCTGCCTGCTGCGCCTGCCGCTGCCCCCGGCGGCGCGCCTGGGGCGGGCCGCGGCGTGGGAACTCGCCTTCGATCGCCCCGTGCACCTGCAGGCCGACGGCGATCCCGTGCCGGGAGGCCCGGTGCCCGTGGCCACGGTGCGGGTACGCCCGGGCGCGGCGTGCCTCGTCGACATGCGCCCCGGCGGGTCGTGAAGCGGCAGGGTTTGCCCGCAATCTGCAGAAATTGCCGATCGTCGGCCGATGAAGGCGTCGGAGCCACGGATGGCCACCGCACTGCCCGCCGATCGTTGGGTCTTGGTCCACGCTGCCATGCGTCGGCGCACCTCGCGCGCACGCGTGGCGGTTGCCGTGGCCGTGGTCGTCGCGGCGGTGTGCGCGCGGCACGCGGCGGCGCAGGACGCGGAGCGTGCCCCGCTCGGCGCGCCGGTCGCGCGCTCGCCCGCGGCCGCGCCGGGCGCGTGGGGCGAGGCCGTGCGCGTGGGCGGCGCGCTCGCCGTGGTGGTCGGCCTGGCCTTCGCGGCGCGATGGTGGTTCGTGCGCAGCGGTGCGGCACGCGCCGTCGTCGCGGGCGGCGGCGCCGGTCGCGTCGAGGTGCTCTCCCGGCAGCCCGTGGGACGCGGCCAGCACGTGCTGGTGATGCGCTTCGGGCGCAAGCTGCTCTGCGTGCAGCAGTCGCGGGACGGGCTCCGCACCCTCGCGGAGGTCGACGATCCGGGCACGCGCGCTGCGACGCCCGCGGATGACGGCGAGCGCGTGGTCGACCTGCGACGCGATCGGGGGTCCGCGTGAACCCCGCGGACGGCGGGCTCGATCCCGTGACGCTCGTCGCCGGTGCGGCGGACGCGCTTCCGGCGGGCGCGGGGTTCCGCGGCGCGGCGGACATGGTGGTGCTCCTCGCGGTGCTGTCGCTCGCGCCCGCGCTGCTCCTCCTCTGCACGTGCTTCACGCGCATCGTGGTGGTGCTGGGCCTCCTCCGGCAGGCGGTGGGCGCGCAGTCGATGCCGCCCGCGCAGGTGACCGTGGGGCTCTCGCTCCTCCTCACCTTCGCGGTCATGGCTCCGACCATCGACCGCGCATGGTCCGCGGGCATCAAGCCGTACATGGATGGAACGGTCGCCTCGACCGGGGACGCGTGGATCGCGGCGCGGCAGCCGGTCCGCGACTTCATGTTCGCGCAGATCGACGCGGCGGGGAACTGGGACACCGTCTACATGCTGCTGGGGCACCGCGGCGTCGACGTCTCGGATCCCTCGCGGCTCACGCGCGCCGACGTCGACATGGCGACGCTCGTGCCGGCGTTCGTCCTCAGCGAGCTCAAGGTGGCGTTCCTGATCGGGTTTCGCGTGATGCTTCCGTTCCTCGTGATCGACCTCGTCGTCGCGGGCATCCTGGTGGGCCTCGGCATGTTCATGGTCCCGCCGTCGCTCGTGTCGCTGCCCCTGAAGCTGCTCCTCTTCGTGCTCGCCGACGGGTGGTCGCTGGTGGTGGGCTCGCTGCTCGGCGGGATCTCGGGGGCGATGCCGTGACCGAGGCCCCCGTCGAGCTCCTGCGCGAGGCGCTGCTCGTGGCCATGGTCGTGTCGTTGCCCATCCTCGCCGTGGCGGTGGCGGTGGGGCTCGTCACCGCCATCGTGCAGTCGGCGACGCAGGTGCAGGACCAGTCCGTGTCGGCGGTGCCGCGCCTGCTGGCGTGCGCGCTCGCGCTGCTCGTGCTCGCGGGATGGATGGTGTCGAAGCTGGTGTCGTTCGCGCAGGCCATGTTCGCGGGGGTGCCCTGATGCCGCCCGCATTGGAGTCGCTTGCCGGTCCCGCGCTCGGCTGCGTCCGCGTGGCGGGCCTGGCGACCTTCGCGCCCATGCTCGCCGGCGGCGCGCTTCCCGTGCGCCTGCGCGTCGCGGTGGCGGCGGTGATCGCGATCGCCGCGATGCCCGCCGCGGGGATGGCCGGGCCGCCGGCGGCCTCCGTCGCCGAGCCGTGGCGCATGCTGCCGGCCGCGGTGCTCGAGTTCGCGTTCGGCGCGGCGCTCGGCGTGGTGGCGCTGCTCCCCGTCGCCGCGTTCCGCGCCGCGGGCGCGCTCGCCGGCGTGCAGATGGGGCTCGGGTTCGGAAGCGTGTACGACGCCGATGCCGGCGACGGCGAGGGCGACGCCGCGTCGCAGCTCCTGGCCGCGGCGGGCGTCGCGCTCTTCGCCTGGTGCGGCGGGCTCGACGCGATCGCGCTGGCCGCGATGCGCACGTTCGAGCATGCGCCGGTGGGCGCGTGGTCGGCGGCGGGCGCGGTCCCCGCGGTGACGGGCGCCGCGCTCGCGGCGAGCGAGCTCGCGTTCCGCGTGGCGCTGCCGGTGACGGCGCTCCTGGTGTCCGAGGCGCTGGTCGGCGGGTTCGTCGCCCGGAGCGTGCCGGGCATGTCGCCCGTGGCCTTCGGGTTCCCGGTGCGCGTGCTCGTGGGACTCGCGGGGCTGCTCGCGGGCGCCGTCGCGATGCAGTCCTCGATGCAGGGGGCCGTGGCCTCCATGCTCGACCGCATGCGGATGGTCGCGGGAGGCGCGGCATGAGCGACGCCGATCGCGACGTGCTTCCCGGCGCCCGCAGGCTCGAGCGGCTCCGCGACGAGCTCGGTGCGCCGGTGCGGTCGTCGCCGATCGGTGCGCTGGCGCTGGTCGGGGGTGCGATCGGGCTGTGGTGGGGCGGAGCGGCCGCGTCGGCGGTCGACCTCGTCTCACGCTCGCTGGCGTCGGTCGGGGACGCCGGCGCCGGCATCGACGGCGCGGGTGACGTGCGCTCGGTGATCGTTGCCTGCGTACGGCTCGCGGCGCCGGCATGCGTGGGCGCCGCCGCCGGGGCGTGGCTCGGAGCCTTCGCGCAGGGAGCCGGGCGATGGCGCCCGCGCCGACGCGCTCGCGGCGGGGCCCCCTCGGCCGCGACCGCGGGAGGCGCCGCGGCGCGCGCGCTCTGGGCGGTGGCGATGTTGGCGGCCGCCGCGCTGGCGCTCGCGATGCATGCCGGGCGGCTCGCGGCGATGCCGGCCATGCCCTTGCGCGACGGCGTGCATGCCGCGGGTTCGATGGTGCTCGACGCGGTGCTCGCGGCGCTGGTCGCGGGAGCGTTCCTCGCCGTCGCGGACGTGATGCTCGCGCGGTGGCGCTGGGCGCGCGCGGCCCGCATGACGGCCGCCGAGGCGCGCGAGGAACGTCGGCTCGAGGACGGCGACCCGTCGCTGCGCGCACGCCGGCGTGCGGCGGGGCGGACCATGATCGCGGGCACGGCCCGCAGGAGGGACCAGCGTGCAGAGGCCGCTTGACCGGATCGCTTCGTTCCTTGCCGGGCACCGCGCGCTCGCGCTGCCCGCGGCGTTCCTCGGCATGGTCGCGGTGCTCGTCGTGCCGATGGGCCCCGCCGCGATGGACGCGCTGGTCGCGGTCAACTTCGCGTTCGCGGTGCTCGTCCTGGTGCGGGCCTCGTCGCTGCGGGGGCCGCTCGAGTTCAGCGCGTTCCCGGCGCTGCTCCTCGGGACCACCCTGTTCCGGCTCGTCATCAACGTGGCCTCGACGCGCCTCATCCTCGGCGCCGACGCCGCCACCCCGGTCGAGGCGCAGGGCGTGGCGGGCTCGCTGATCGAGTCCTTCGGGCGGCTCGTGGCGGGCGACAACCTCGTCGTGGGCGCGACGGTGTTCGCGATCCTCGTGGTGGTGCAGTTCACGGTGATCACGAAGGGCGCGTCGCGCATGGCCGAGGTCGCGGCGCGTTTCGCGCTCGACGCGCTCCCCGGGCGCCAGATGGCGATCGACGCCGACGTGGCGTCGGGGGCGATCGACGCGCGCGCGGCGCGCCGGAGGCGCGCGACGCTCGCGCGCGAGGCGGACTTCTTCGGCGCGATGGACGGCGCCAGCCGGTTCGTGCGCGGCGACGCGGTCGCGGGGCTCGTGATCACGGCCGTCAACCTCGTGGGCGGACTCGTCGTCGGCGTCGTGCAGAAGGGTTGGACGTTCGCGGACACGGCGCGCGCGATCACGATCCTCACGATCGGCGACGGGCTTGCCGCGCAGATCCCCGCGTTCATCATCGCGGTCGCGGCGGGCCTGGTGACGGCGCGCGTCGGCGGCGGGCGCACGCTCGGCGAGGCGATGCCGGGGCAGCTCGTCGGCGGGCCGCGCACGCTGTGGATGCTCGCCGGGTTCCTCGCTGCGCTCGCCCTGACGCCGCTGCCGGCGGCACCGCTGCTCGCGGGCGCCGCGGTCTCCGCGGCGGGTGCGTGGGCCATGGGTCGGCGTGGGCCCGCGGCCGCCGCCGTGCGCGAACCTGCGCGCGCGGGCGGGGCGTCCGCGCCCCCGTCCGCGAGGCGGCCGTTGCCCGTCGCGGTCGAAGGCGATGGCGTCGCGGCCGGTGACGCGGCGGCGCGCGCGCGGGAGATCGGCGCACTGCTGGCGGTCGAGCCCATCGAGGTCGAGGTCGGGTCACGGCTCGTCGAGCTGGTACGCGAGGGCGACGGTTCGCCGGTGCTGCGGAGGATCGAGGTGGTCCGGCGCCAGGTGGCGCAGGACCTCGGCATCGTCGTGCCGCCGGTGCGCGTTCGCGACGAGCGCACGCTGCCGGCGGGCGGCTACCGCATCCGCATCCGAGGCGCGGCGGTCGGCGAGGGCGAGCTGCGGCTCGGCGAGCTGCTCGCGATGCCGGGGGACGGACAGCTCCCGGACCTGCCCGGCATCCGCGTGCGGGAGCCCGCGTTCGGTCTCGACGCGCTGTGGATCGCGCCTTCGCTGCGTGCGCTCGCCGAGGGCCGCGGGTGCGCGGTGGCGGCGCCGGAGTCGGTGCTCGGCGCGCACTTCGCGACCGTGGTCCGCCGCCACGCGGACGAGCTGCTCACGCGCGAGCACGTGGCCGACCTCCTCCAGGAGCTCGGCCGCCGCGCGCCGCGCCTGGTCGAGGACACGGTGCCCGCGTGCATCCGGCCCGGCGAGCTGCAGCGCGTGATGCAGTGCCTCCTGCGCGAGCGCGTCCCGGTGCGCGACCTCGAGGCGGTGCTCGAGTCGGTGGCGGACGCCACGCGGCGGACGCGCGACCCGTGGGCGCTCGCGGAGTCCGCGCGCTCGGCGCTGCGACGCACGATCTGCCAGCAGTACGCGCGTCCCGACGCCGACGGCCGCCCGGTGCTCTCGTGCATCGCGGCGGGACCCGGCCTCGACGCGATGGTCGCGGCCGCGGTGCGCGAGACGGACGGCGAGCCCGCGATCGCGCTCTCCGCCGCGGATGCCGCGCGCGCGGTGCGTGCGGTGGCCGCCGCGGCCCGTCCGCTCGCAGAGAGCGGGCTTCCCGTGGTGGTGCTCGCCTCGCGCGGGGCGCGGGCGGCGCTGGCGCGGCTCCTCGCGCCGCACATCCCCGGGAGCGCGGTGCTGGCATACGACGAACTGGTGCGCGGCATCGACGTCGAGCGCGTCGCGGACGCGGAGCTCATCGAGGACACGGCGGAGGCAGCGGCATGACGACGGTCAGGTACATCGCGGATTCGATGGCCGAGGCGATGTTCGCGGCCCGGCGCAACCACGGAATGGACGTGCGCGTGCTCCGCGCGGGACCGCGCGCCTCGCGCGGGCGGCGCATGGCGTTCGAGGTGGTGGTCCAGGCGGGCGCGACGGCGACGGCGGCGCGGCGCGCGGCCCGCGCGGCGCTCGCCCGTGCGGTGATGGCCGCGCGCATCGCGGCGCACGAGGCGACGGGCACCGTCGGGGCTGCGCGTCCGGGCGCGGGCGACGCGGGCGCGCTCGCCCGGCTGGCGGCGCGCCTGCGGGCCCAGTCGCTTCCCGAGGACCTCGTCGCTCACGTCCTCGCCTCGGTGCGCGGGCGGCTCGACGCCGCATTGGCGGACGAGATGGACGCGATCGCGCAGGCGGCCGCGCTGTCGGCGCTCGCGTCGCTCATGCCGGTGTCGGAGCCGATCGCCCCCCGCGGCGCCGCGGCCACCGGGCGGCCGCTCGTGATCGGCGTGGCCGGCCCGACGGGCGTCGGCAAGACCACCACGCTCGCGAAGCTCGCGTCCCTCTGGCGGATCGACCGCGGCCTGCGCGTCGGCATCGTGGCGGCCGACGCGTACCGGGTGGGCGCGGTCGAGCAGCTGCGGACCTACGGCCGCATCCTCGGCGTCGCCGTGCACGCCTCCGAGGGGCCGTCCGCCGCGGCCGAGGCGCTTGCGCGGATGTCGGACCGCGACGTGGTGCTGGTCGACACGCCCGGGCGCGGGCATCGCGACGCGGCGCGCATCGAGGACGTCGCCGCGGTGCTGCGCGCGGTGCGCGTCGACGAGACGCTGCTGGTGCTTCCCGGCGCGGCGTCGGCGCGCGCGCTCGAGGAGGCGGTCGATGCGTTCCGGCCGACCGCTCCGACGCGCACGGTGCTGACGAAGCTCGACGAGAGCGAGGGGCTCGGCGCGCTCGTGGGCGCGGTGCGGCGCAGCGCGTGCCCCGCATCGTGGTTCACCGACGGCCAGGAGGTGCCCGACGACATCGAGCGCGCCGACGCCGAGGCGTTCGCGCGCCGCCTGCTCGGGTGCGAGGCGCGCGACGGGAGCGCCGCGTGACTGACCGCCAGGCCGATGCCCTGCGCGCGCGGGCGGCGGCGGCGGGCATCGTGCCCGGCGCGTCGGCGCCGGCAGCGCCCGGCCTCGCGCCGGTGCCCGCCCGCCTTGCGCGCGCGATCGCGGTCGCGAGCGGCAAGGGCGGGGTGGGCAAGAGCACGGTCGCCCTCGGGATCGCGATGGCCTCCGGCGAGCGCGGCGTCCGCACCGTGCTCGTCGACGCGGACCTCGGGATGGCGAACGCCGACATCCTCGCGGGCGTGCGCGCGCGGCACTCGGTGGCCGAGTGGCTCGCGGGTCGCGTGCAGCTCAGCGACTGCATGGTCCGCGTGGCGCCGCGCACGTGGCTGCTCGCGGGTGCCTCGGGCATCGCGCGGATGGCCGACCTCGACGCGGCGCACCGCGCTCGCCTCCTCGGCGGACTCGCGCGCATCGCGTCGCACGTCGACCGGCTGGTGATCGACCTCGGCGCGGGAATCGGTGCGGGGACGCTGGACCTTGCGTGCGCGGCCGACCGCGTGCTGGTGGTCACGACGCCCGAGCCCACGTCGCTCGCGGACGCCTACGCGTTCATGAAGGCCTGCGCGCGTCGCGGACGCCGCGAGGGCTGGCACTGCGCCGCGTCGATGGCGCGCGGCGACGACGGGGCGCGGGCATGCGAACGCCTGGCGCGCACCGCGGAGCGACACCTCGGCGTGCGGCCTGAGTTCGCGGGGGCCGTGCCCGACGACGACGCCGTGCGGTCGTGCGTGCGCGCTTCGCGGCCCGTGCTCGCCGCCGCGCCGGAGAGCGCCGCGGGGCGCGCGATCCGCGCCCTCGAGGCGCGGCTTTCGGGCGTCGAAGCCGGGCCTGCCGCGGGCGGCGGCTTCCTTGCCCGGTTGGCCGCCCGCTGGGGCGGCTCGGCCGTCGCCGCCGCCGCGGCCGTGGCCGCGGTGGGCGGTTCCGTGCACAGGTGAAAATAATTCGCATTCCGGCGACAATGGGCCTTGCGGAGCCCATTGGCACGCTGTTATATTGGACGCGCCGAAGCGACCGTCACGGATCGATGGCGCACAGGCACCCCCGGCATGGATGCTGGGGTTCAACGGAGTTCGTCGAACCCGCAGGGCGGGCGTCGGCTCCTTCATCAGGGGCTTGCTTGGCGGGGATCCGCCTGGCCGGTCCGGCGTGCGTTCCGCACTCTCTTCTCGCAGGTCAAGGAGCGACCGATGTCGAAGAGTCAAGCGCGGGCGGTGTCTCGGAAGGCACCCTCCGCGGTCACGAAGCGTTCATCCAAGGGCTCGGCCCCTTCCCGCACCCAGGCGGCGACGCCCAAGCGTCCCTCGTCCGGACCGCGTTCATCCGCACCGCGCACGGTGGCTGCGTCCCGCACCGGTGCGCCCGCACCGCGCCCGGCCGAGACCTCGCGCGCATCGGCTGCCGCCCGCCCGGCCGCGCCGCGACCGGCCGACCGCGTCGTGCCGCCCGCACGCGTGATCGAGGTGTCCGCGCCGGCGCGCATTCCCTCGACCCATGACGCCCTCTGGGCCGCCTACCGCGACGCGAGCGATCGCGGCGACAAGTCCCGCCGGGACGACCTGCGCAACCGGCTGATCGAGCGCTTCTACGAGGTGGTCCGCTTCACCGCGGAGCGCGTCCACACGCGCCTGCCCAGCGAGGTGGACGTGAACGACCTGATGAGCGCCGGGCTGTTCGGCCTCATGGACGCGATCGACTCGTTCGATCCCGCGCGCGGCGTCAAGTTCGAGACCTTCTGCGCGCCGCGCATCCGCGGGTCGATCTTCGACGAGCTCCGGAACATGGACTGGGTGCCGCGCCTGGTGCGCAGCCGCACCGCCAAGGTCGAGAAGGTGCGCAAGGAGTTCGAGCTCACGCACGGCCGGCGCCCGACCGACGACGAGATCGCGTCGATCATGAACGTCAGCGGCGCCGAGTACGACAAGCTCTCGAAGGACTCGCGGCCGGTCGGCGTCGTCAGCCTCGACCGCAAGGCGTTCGAGAGCGACTCGAGCCGCGAGGTCCGCGAGGTCGACGTCATCGAGGACGGCCGCCAGCCCAACCCGGCCGAGATCGTGCAGCGCGGCGACCTGCAGCACCTCATCACCAAGGGCCTGTCGCGCGCGGAGCGCCTGATCGTCATCCTCTACTACTACGAGGAGATGACGATGAAGG
>CAYSFS010000071.1:0-12495 GCA_964430235.1 uncultured Chitinophaga sp.
TGGAGCCGAGGGGAGTCGAACCCCTGTGCCGAAACAGTCCGCACGAAGCCTCTACGCGCGTGTCTGCGGATTGATTGTCGTCCGGGCGTATCCCCGCAGCGGGGCGCTCCGTTCCGAGACATGCGTCATCTCGACCCGCCGAGGCATGTCAGCCCATTGGGTCCAGCCTGATGTTTGACAGCGGCCCCCTTAGTCAGGCGTGGGGAGACTCGCTGCGCTGCCTAATTAGGCGGCGAGAGCGTACTGCGTGTTGGCAGTTGTGAGTTTGCATGCTTTTTACGTGGCCATCATGCTCCACGGCGCGCCACTCCGGGCGTTGCCTGTCCGGTCGATGCCGGTACGGCCCCAGTTGTCAAAGAGCGAACACGAACGTCGCAAGTGTACGAAGCGAAAACGGCGCCGGGCGTGAATTTCCCCATTTCCCTCGGAACGCGCGGACACTCACTGGGGCCTCCCCGGAAATGGGGAAAATCATGCCCGGCGCGATTTTCCCCACGCCGCAGGGTGCGTCAGCGCCTGGCGCCCCGCCGGAATCACGCTGCGTTCGCGGGTGGAGCAATACTCCGGCCCGCCCATCCGCCCGACCGCGGCGAGCGCCCCTTGGTCGACGTGCATCCGCTCGCCCACCAGCGCGTCGTCCACGTGCGCCCGCACCACCTCCCCGATGAGCAGGTTGCCGCCGCCCACGCGCCCGGGCGCGAGCCGCACCACCTGGAGCGTCCGGCACTCGAAGCTCACCGGGCTCTCCGCGAGCCGGGGCGCGCGCACCCGGCTCCCCGGCACCGGCGTCAGCCCCGCCAGCTCGAACTCGCTCTCGCCGTGCGCGAGCGGTTCCGCGCATGCGACCACGCGCAGGATGTTCGACTCGGTGGCCACGCTCACCGTGAACTCGCCGGTGCCGCCCTCGGACACGGGCTTCGCGTTGCGCAGCGTGTCCTTCTCGCCCTCGCCGCCGGGCGGGTTGGCGACGCTCACGACGAGCGTCATCGGCTCGCTGCCGGCGCCCATGAAGAAGCTGAACGGCGCCAGGTTCGGGCGCCCGGCCGGGTCGCACGTGCCGACCACCGCGATGGGGCGGGGCACGATCGCCCCGATCATCAGGTTGTAGCGCAGCGCGACGGGGAGCTCGGCGACGTCGATCTCCATTCGCGCGCCCGTCGCCTCACATGCGGCGCGCGATCATGCTGAGCGTGGCGCTCAGCACGTTCGGGTTGGTGCGGATGGCCGCGAGGTGCTCCTCGCGAGGGGCCTGGTCGAGCTGGATGCGCGCGAGCGCCGCCTCGCCGCCGGCGTAGACGATGTTCTCCATCTCCTCGACGTTGATCGCGCCCTGGCCGAGGGTGTAGAAGACGTGGGCCAGCACTCCCGGGCGGTTCAGGTGCCGCACGGCGAGCATTGCGGTCGCGGGCGTCGCCACCGCGCGGTTCACGCAGTTGGGCACGTGCCCGCGCTCCGCCCACGCGCGCACGACGCGGACCACCTCGTCGGCCACCGCGCGCTGCGCCTGCTCGGTGAGCGCGCCCACGTGGTGCGTCCCGATCACCGCGGGCTCGTGCACCATCGGGTCGCCGAAGGTCCCGGTGGGCGAATCGGGCTCGTCGGCCCAGACGTCGAGGCCCACGCGCAGGCCGCGCGTTCGGATGGCGTTGGCAAGCGCGGCCTGGTCGATCACCGCGCCGCGGCTCGTGTTGACGAGGATGGCCCCGGGGTGCAGCGCCGCGAGGAACTTCTCGTTGATGAGGCTGTCGGTGTCCTCGCCGCCGCCCACGCTCACGCTGACCACGTCGCTGAGCTTGGCGAGATTGACGAGGCTGGCGCAGTAGCCGCACCCGTGCTCGAGCGCCTTCTCCTCGGTGAGGTTGCGGCTCCAGCAGATGACCTCCATGCCGAATGCCGCGCCGATGCGCGCGGTCTCCTGGCCCACCGGCCCGAGCCCCACGATGCCGAGCGTGCGCCCGTGCAGCCCCGTGGCGCGGCCGAACCGAGCCTGGTCCCACCTGCCGGCACGGAGCTCCGCCCCCTGCTCGGGGATGCGGCGGTCGCACGCGAGGATGAGACCCCACGCGAGCTCGGCGACGGCGGTGGCGTTCCGGCCTGGGCAGTTGGCCACGAAGATGCCGCGCCGGCTGGCGGCGGCGATGTCGACGTGCTCGACGCTCGTCCCGGCGACCACGATCATCGACAGGCGCGGGCTCGCCTCGATGGCGGCGGCGGTCACCGGCGTGGTGCCCGTCACCAGCACGTCGGGCGCGGTGTCCCGCACGGCCCGCTCCAGGGTGTCCTCGGCCAGCGCCGGGTCGTTCATGACGGTGCAGCCGAGGCCGCGCAGCGCGTCGAGCCCGGGCTTCGCGAGGAGGTCGCACACCAGGACCTTGGCGGGTCCCGCGAGGTTCGACGAGGACGGTCCGGGCGTGACGAACGCGGTCATGGACGAAGTGTAGCCCCCGCCGCGCACGCGCCCGTCAGGGGTGCGGGTGGCGCATGACGAAGAGGCCGGAACGCGGGGCCAGCGGCCCCGTCGCAGCGCTGGCGTCGTCGGACGTGAGGATCACCAGCGGCATCGATCCCTCGCGGTGCGCCGCCATCACCTGTCCCCCGCCCGCTCGGATCTCCACGGCGTCGAGCTCCGCGAACGCGGCCGCGTAGGCCTCGGGCCGGTGCACCTGCCACGCGGAATGCGTCGAACCGTCCGCGGCCACGAAGTGGTAGCCCGGCCGCTCGTTCGTATCGCACACCATCAGGTAGCCCACGTCGTCGGAGGCCTCCGCCTGCACCAGCGCGGGCGCCAGCTGCGCGCCGACCTCGGTGAGATCGCCGTGCGCCACCGCGATCTCGGCGTCGCTCGACGCGTTCGGCAGCAACGTGACCAGGTCGCGCGTGTCGATGCGGCAGACCAGTCCCATCCATCGCTTGCCCGCGTGCACCGCTCGGTAGACGAACATGCGCGGCTCCGGGTCCGCCGCGAGCGCGCCCTCGCGCTCGAGGCGCTCGAGCTCGGCGCGCACCGCGGGCATGCCGATGCTGCCGCCGAGCACCCGGGCGAACGACGCCGTCCCGACGCCCGCCGCGTCCGCGCGGGCATCCGGGGCGCACGCCACCTCGACGGCACGGGCCTTCGGCGGACGCACGGTGACGGCGGGGGCGATGCGCATCGGGCGGGGGAGCATAGTGCTGACCGGGGCGCGTCCCGCGCGGAAACCCCCTCGGGAACCGCGGATTCGCGGTGTTTCCGGACATCGCGGAAATCCCGGCGAATTCTCCGTGCCGCGCTTCAGTCGTCCCTCCCGCGCGCCGATCCGTTGCGGCGGCCGAACTTCGGCCAGCGACACAGGAGCCAAACATGAACGACTTCCGCTTCAACGCCCGTACCGAGCCCCGCACCGATCGCGCGCGACCCCTGGCGACGCAGGCCTGGTTCACCGTCGAGCCGCGCGACGTCTCGCCGCACGCGGCGCACGCCGTGCCGCCGGTGCGCTCCTTCGGCGAGTCGGACTGCCCGTTGTCGCACCTCGTCACCGAGCTGGTGGGGCAGGTGGACGCGGCCGACCCGTCGCAGGCCGGCCATTCGCTGCGCGTGGCGGCGCTCGCCACGATGCTCGGGTCGTCCATCGGCATGAATGCGCGCGAGCTGCGCGAGCTGCGGATCTCGGCGCTGCTGCACGACGTCGGCAAGATCCTCGTTCCGGCCGAGACGCTCCGCAAGGAGGGCCCGCTCAGCGTGACCGAGACCTCGACCGTGCGCCGCCACGCCGTGCTCGGCGGCATGATCCTCCGCAAGATCCCGGTGCTCGCGTTCGCCGCGCCGGTGGCGCGCTGGCACCACGAGCGGTGGGACGGCCTCGGCTATCCCGACGGGATCCAGGGCGCCGCGATCCCGCTGCACGCGCGCGTCGTCGCGGTGGCCGACGCACTGGACGCCATGGTCTCGGTGCGTCCGTACCGCCGGGCGATGGGCCTGCAGGAGGCGTTCGCCGAGCTCGAGGCGCAGTCCGGAGCGCAGTTCGACCCGCTCATCGTGTCGGCGACCGGCCCGCTGGTCGGTGCGCCCGGGTTCGAGGAGTCCGTGGCCGAGATCGCGCAGGACATCGAGGTCCTGCCCGCCGCGGCATGACTCATCCTTGACTGTGTCCCAATCCGTGTTATCATCTCGTTCAGAAGCGATCGGCGTCAGGGAGCGTCCTCGGGGACGCCACCGGCAAGGACGTCGGAAGTAAGGCCGGTCGCACCTGGTTCAACGCTCTTCGTGGCGGGTTGTTCGGCCGAAGCGGTGCAAAGGAGTGCACGCATGGCGGACATCATGGAATGCGAGGCACGGCGCGGCCCCGCCGCGCTCGGGTCAGGGTTCTTCGAGCGCGTGCTCGAGTTGCTGTCGCATCACGAACGCATGGCGCTGCGGCTGCGGCATGTGGAGGGACTTGAACTCCACCAGGTCGCGGTGCGCATGAACCTCCCGGAGGGCGTCGTGGCGCGGCTGCTGGCCGACGCCGAGCGCACGCTGGCGGCCGCACGACGGGCGTTCGTCAGCGCATTGCAGGAACAGGCTCCCGCGGCCGCGGTCTGACCGACGGCGCGATCAACTCCACGAACCGAGCAGCGCGCCGAGGTCGATGCCGTTCACGACGCCGTCGCCGTCGATGTCGGCGTCGCACGAATCGCACGCGCCCCACGCGCCGAGCAGCGCGCCGAGGTCGATGCCGTTCACGGTGCCGTCGCAGTTGAGGTCGGCGCTGGCGCACGGTGCGCCTTCGGTCGCCTCGATGACCAGCCGGGCCGGCCGCGAGAGGCCGAACGTGACGTTCGGGTGCTCCTTCGCGATGAACGAGGGGAACGGGCCGGAGCCCTGCACCACCTGCGTGAGGCTCGAGACGCTGAGCAGCACCCGACCCGCGGAGATGCCGCCCTGCAGGTACGCCTGGAACGACGGGTTGTCGACGTCAAGCTCGAATCGCATGATCGAGCCGCCGGGGACGAGGCTTCCCGGAGCGAGTCCCTCGACGGTCCCGATCGCCATGGGCTGCGCCTGGAAGCGCTGCCGCGGGTTCTGCGACACGTCGATGGTCGCGCCCTGCGCGTCGAACCCGGCCGCGAACGCGTTGCGCACGCCCGGCAGGAGCCCGCTGGTTCCCGCGGGTGCGTACGGCGAATTCTCCGCGAACGTCTGCGCGGTGAAGCCGTTGCGGAACCCGACGGCGAAGCACTCGACCGGCTGGCCGGCGTCGACGTCCGCCTGCCGTTCAGGATCGCTCGAGGCGAGGAACGACTGCCACGGATCGGGCGTCGGGTCGTAGGAGAAGACGAGGTTGTTGGCCACCTCGAGCTCGAGCACGCACTGCGTGACGGTGAGCGCGCCGCCGAGCCCCGTCGGAAGCCGAGCGGCCGTGTCGAAGCCGACGATCATCTGCCCGTCGCGGCTGTCGAACTCGGCTGCTCCGGGCGTGCTGCCGAACGTGCTGATCGAGATGCGCGAGCCGGGCGTCGGGTTGAACGGGTACATCCACCGATCGAGCACGGGCGACGGGAAGTCGGCCACGTAGGCGTTGCCCGCGAGCGTCGGGGCGGCGGTCGCGGCGACGAGCGCGAGGACACGGGCGGCATGCATCGGGCCGCGGCCGAGCATCGCGGTGGCGGTCGGGGTGGTCTTCGTGCGACTCATGGCGGTCGTGACGTCGGGGAGGTGAGGGTGCCATACGATGGCACGATGGCGAACGCGCCCCGGACCCATGATCATTGCCTCGATTCGAGCGGCGGGCCCGCGGCACGGGCGCGATTCCTGCGAAGTCGCGGTTTCTCGCTCATTGAGCTCCTGGTGGTGCTTGGGATTATCGGAATCCTGGTCGCGATCGTGGTGCCTGTTGCCATGGGAGCCCGCCGAAGCGCGGCGCGCATGCGCGAGGCCTCCGCCATGCGGAGCGCGATCGTTGCCTGGATCTCCTACGCCACGGACGAGCGCGGGTTCGTGCTTCCGGGGTACCGAAGCGGGTTTTCCGCCCGGGACGAACTCGGGAACGCCATCCCACCCGAGACGTACGGCGGCGACGTCGAGATCTCGAAGCGATGGCCGTGGCGTCTCGCGCCGTGGCTCGACCAGGACTTCCGGCGCATCTACTGCGGCGACAACGCCGCCACGTACGAGAAGCTGCGGGCGGGCGACCCGACGCAATTCATGTACTTCACGTCGCTCTACCCGAGCTTCGGGCTCAACAGCGCGTGGGTGGGCGGCGACGAGCAGCGCTTCCCGGTGGACGAGACCCTGCCGAACGGCGCGCTCAACCCGTTCGCGAAGTGGTGCGTGCTCCGGCTCTCGGCCGCGAAGCGCCCCGGGCGCACGATGGCCTTCGTCTCGAGCCGCACGAACGCCACCGCCGACGGCACGCTCAACGAGGGGTACTTCCGCGTCGACGGGCCGTGGCTGGCGAACGCGACGTCGACGTGGGCCGCGGAGTACGACCCCGAGAGCCCCGGCGGCTTCGGCTCGGTGAGCGCGCGCTTCGGCGGCGAGGCGCTGTTCGCGACCATTGACGGCGGCGTGGACTTCGCGCCCGTCGAGCAGCTGCGCGACATGCGCCGGTGGTGCGACGGCGCGCCCGGCGTCGAGTGGTGGATCGGGCAGGGCAACTGATCCCGCCGGCGCGTCACTCGTCCGCCGCGCGCAGCCTCGCCAGCACGCCGAAGTCCTCGAGCGTGGTCGTGTCCTGCGTGACTTCCTTGCCCGCGGCGACGTCGCGGAGCAGGCGGCGCATGATCTTGCCGCTGCGCGTCTTCGGGAGCGCGTTGGTGAAGCGGATGACGTCCGGCCGGGCGATGGCGCCGATGTCCTTTGCGACGTGCTCCATGAGGCGCCGACGCATGGCGTCTCCTGCGTCGTGCGCGTGGTCCGGGTGCAGCACGCAGAACGCGGCCACGCCGGTGCCCTTGATCTCGTGCGGCATGCCGACGACCGCGGCCTCGACGACGAGCTTGCTGCCGACGAGGCTGCTCTCGACCTCGGCCGTGCCGAGGCGGTGGCCGCTGACGTTGAGGACGTCGTCGATGCGGCCCATGATCCAGAAGTAGCCCCGCTCGTCGCGGCGCGCGCCGTCGCCTGCGAGGTACATGCCCTTCACGCGGCTCCAGTACGTGTCGATGAAGCGCTGGCGGTCGCCGTGCACGCCGCGCAGCATGCCGGGCCACGGCTTGCGGATCACGAGCAGCCCGCCCACGTTCGGGGGCTGCTCGTTGCCGTGCTCGTCGACCACCGCGGCGTCGACCCCGAACATCGGCAGCGTGCAGCTGCCGGGCACCGTCGGCGTCGCGCCGGGAAGCGGCGTGATCACGTGGCCGCCGGTCTCGGTCTGCCACATCGTGTCGACGATCGGGCAGCGCCCGCCGCCGATGCGGTCGTGGTACCAGACCCACGCCTCGGGATTGATCGGCTCGCCCACCGTGCCCAGGACGCGGAGGCTCGAGAGGTCGTGCCTCGCGGGGTGCGCGTCGCCCCAGCGCATGAAGCTGCGGATCGCCGTGGGCGCGGTGTAGAAGTGCGTGGCGCGGTGGCGCGCGACGATCGACCAGAATCGGTCCTCGGCCGGGAAGTTCGGCGCGCCCTCGTACATCACGGTCGGGACGCGGTTCGGGAGGATGCCGTAGACGATGTAGCTGTGCCCGGTGATCCAGCCGAGGTCGGCCGTGCAGAAGTAGACCTGCCCCGAGTCGGGCCGCAGGTTGAAGGTCCAGCGCGCGGTCGCCGCGGTGAACACCATGTACCCGCCCGTGGTGTGCAGGATGCCCTTGGGCTTGCCGGTGCTTCCCGAGGTGTAGAGGAGGAACAGCGGGTGCTCGCTGTCGACCGGCTCGCACGCGCGCATGCCGGGCTGCGCGGGCACCAGGTCGTGCCACCACGCGTCGCGCCCGGGCTTCATGGCGCACTCGGTGCCCGTGCGGCGCAGCACGAGCACGCTGCGCACGTCCGGCAGCCGCTCGCATGCCGCGTCCACGTTCGCCTTCAGGGGCACCACCGCGCCGCGGCGCCACGCGCCGTCGCAGGTGACGATGACGCGGCTGTCTGCGTCCTGCACGCGGTCGACGATTGCCTGCGAAGCGAAGCCGCCGAAGATCACGCTGTGCGGTGCGCCCAGGCGCGCGCACGCGAGCACGGCGACCGCAAGCTCCGGCACCATGCCCATGTAGATGGTGACGACGTCGCCCTTTCGGACGCCGAGCGCCTCGAGCGCCTCGGCGCAGCGCGCCACCTCGTCGCGCAGCTCGCGGTAGGTGACCCGGCGCACCTCGGGTCCGTCCGCGCCCACGGGCTCGCCTTCCCAGACGATGGCCACCTCGTCGCCGTGGCCCTCCTCGACCTGCCGGTCGACCGCGTTGAAGCACGCGTTCGTGGTGCCGCCGACGAACCACCTCGCGTCGGGCAGGTTCCACTCGACGACGCGCGTCCACGGCGTGAACCACCGGAAGCCGCGCGCGACCTCGCCCCAGAAGCCCTCGGGGTCGCGGATCGAGCGCTCGTGCATCGCGCGGTACGTGTCCATGTCGGGCACGTGCACCTCGCCCATGCGCGACGCGAAGTCGGCGGGCGGCGCGAAGACCCGGTCCTCGACGAGGACCGACTTGATCGAGTCGGCGGAGTTCATGCGTCGAAATCTACTGCGGCGGCGCAAGCGGCCGGAGCTGGCCCACCCCGCACGGCTCGAGGCGCATGGGCAGGTCGCTCTCCTCGGACCACGGCGCGCACTCGCGCGCGGCATCCTTGAGGAGTCCCAGGCATTCGCATCCGAGGATGGTCGCGCACACGCCCGGGTCGCTCGAGCAGAACGCGCCGCGGACCACGATCCAGGCGCAGCTGCGCGGTGGCAGGTCGCCGTCGCACAGGGCCTCGGTGACGAATCGCCACGCGACGCGCGTGCCGTCCGGGCAGGGCTCGCCGTCGGCGAGAGGCACGAACGCCTCGAGGCACTCGGGCCGGAGGGCCAGCGGTGCCCGCAGGAAGGTGTCCTCGCCTTGGAAGAACACGTCGACGCGCACGTAGGCGCACTCGGTGGGCGCTGCGGCCCCGGCGCCCTCCCGGGGCGGCGGAGGCATTCCGGTGGCGAGGAGGTGCGCGAGCCAGTGCGCCTCGTCGCACGGGAGGAGCGCGTTCTCGAAACTCGACCACGCCGTCATCAGCTCGGTGCGCCGCGCGGTGGATTCGCCCCGCGCCGCGCCGGCGAGCCCGGCCTCCGGCGCCCGCATGACCTCGAACGACGGTCCCGCGACGAGCACGGCCGCGGCGAGGAGCGCCGCGGCCGCGCGGCCGACCGTCACGGAACCCGGGTCGTTGGCAGCGGAGTCGCTCAACGGGTCGGAGGCTACCCGTGGACCCGTTCGCTCACGGCGTCCCGCACTCGGGGCACTTGCCGGGCAGGTCGGCGACCGTCCACGGCACGCACGTGCGCGTGCCGCACGCGAGCGTCGGCCAGCACGCGCAGTTCACGAGGTTGCCGCACACCTCGGGGCGGTTCGAGGAGAACGGCCCTTGGACCTCGACGAACACGCACGTGTGCGCGGGGATGCCCGCGGTGCAGGTGCTGCCGGTCGTGAGCTGGTGCACCGCCCGCATGCCGGGACCGCACCCCGGAAAGGTCGGGCACGGCTGCGTGGCCTCGGAGACGCAACGGAACGACACGTTCGTGGTGGTGAAGTGTGCGCCGTCCGCGTCGCACCAATACGTCTTGAGCCTCCAGTAAATGCAGTGAATGACCCCGGTCACCTCGGGGTCCACGGGCAGCGTGCCGAAGACCGCGAGGTGCGCGAGCTCGTGCGCCGCGTGCACGTCGATGCCCGCGGCCTCGAAGGTCATCCAGGCCTGCTGGAAGGCGTCGCGCGACTGGAACTCCCAGGCAGGCGGCGCGTCGTCGGGCAAAGGTGCCGGTGCGGCGGCAAGCGAGGCGGCAACGCCGGCCGCACCGATCGCGTTGCGTGCCCATGCCACGAGGCGCCCCATGGCGCGGGTGCGATGATCCATGATGAAACCCTCGGAATCCGGAAGGCCCCCCGGGGCGGTGCTCATTGCACGCGGTGCCCCCGGACGGCATGGATGGAATGTACGCAGGGGGGGGCGCAGTCAAGCGGGGAAACTGCCCCATCCCTGGCCACGCTTCGCAATGTCGCCGGGCGCGCGGGTGGGTTCCGCGCGCCCGGCGGCGAATCTCACTCGCCCACGCGACCGCCCGCGAACGCCTTCGCGATCCGCAGGGCATCCGGCACCTTCGACGGGTCACGCCCGCCGGCCTGCGCGAAGTCCGGGCGGCCGCCGCCCTTGCCGCCGCACGCCTCGGCCGCCGCGCGCACCCAGTCGCCGGCCTTGAGCCCCTTGGCCTGCAGGTCCTTCGGGACGTCCGCCGCGATGGCGACCTTGCCCTCGGCCTCGTCGGCGCTGAGGAGGAGGATCGCGCTGTCGGGGCGCTTCGCGCGCACCGCGCTCAGCGCGCTGAGGAGCGCCGCCGGGTCCGCGCCCGAGACGCTCTCGACGATGACCGCGCCCGTCGCGCGCTCGGCGATCTCGCGCGCCTGCGCAACCACCGCGTCGCGGTTGGCGCCCTCCTGCGCCTTGCGCCAGTCCTTCACGTGCTCTCGCAGCTCGGCGAGCGCCGGCTCCATGCGGTGCCGGAACGACACCGAGAGCGGGGCCTCCGCGAGCGTGGCCGCGATCGCGGTCACCTCGGAGGCGAGCACCTCGCCGGCGAGCTTCCGCGCCGACGCGAGCCGCTGCTCGATCGCCGCCGCGGTGGTCGCCGCGGCGTGGGCCGCGGCGCCCGTGATCGCGAACACGCGGCGGATGCCCGCGCTCGACGCGCCCTCGCCGGTGATCACGAAGTGCTGGGCCTGCTCGGCGTTGCGGAGGTGCGTGCCGCCGCAGAACTCGACCGACATCGCCTTCCAGCGCGCGTTCGCGGGGTCGGCCAGCATCTCCTCGACGCTCGCCCCGATCGCCACCACGCGCACGGGGTCCGGGTAGCGCTCGCCGAACACGGCGCGCACGCCATTGATCGCCTTCGCCCTCTCGAGCGGCACCGAGGCCACGTGCACCGGCAGCGTCCTCGCGATCGCCGCGTTCACCATCACCTCGACCTTGGCCAGCTCGTCGGCCGACATGGCCTTCGCGTGCGTGAAGTCGAAGCGGAGCCGGTCGTCGGAGACCAGCGATCCGCGCTGCTCGACCCCCGCGCCGAGCGCCTCGCGCAGCGCGTGGTTCATGAGGTGCGTGGCCGTGTGGTTGGCCATCACCCGCTCGCGGCGCGCGCGCTCGACCGTGGCGAGGGCGTCGTCGCCCACGGACACCGTGCCGTGCGTGGCGTGCCCGACGTGCAGCACGTACTCGCCCGCGCGCTGGGTGTCCTCGACCTTGAACCGGTTGGTCCTCGAAGCGCCCTGGCCGCATTCCACCATGCCCGTGTCGCCGACCTGGCCGCCCGACTCGGCGTAGAACGGCGTCTTGCGCAGGATGAGCGCGACGCGCTGCTCGACGACCGCCTTCTGCACCAGCGCGTGCCCGTCCCAGATCGCCGCCACCGCGGTGGGCGTCGGCTTGGGGTCGTCGCGGCCCGCGTCGTCGGTGGCGTGCACGTGCAGCGACGTGCGCAGCTTCTCGAGGACGTCGGGCGGCGGCAGGTGGAACCCGCCGTCCTTCGCGCCGCCCTCGCGGCTGCGGTTGCGCGCGGCCTCCATCAGCTGCTCGTAGCCGGCGACGTCCACGGACATGCCGCGTTCCTGGGCCATCACCTGGGTGAGGTCGATGGGGAAGCCGAACGTGTCGTGCAGGCTGAACGCGTCCTGCGCGCTGATGCGGGCGCCAGTGCCTGCGCGCCTCGCCGCCTCGTCGAAGAGCGCGATGCCGCGGTCGAGCGTCTTGCCGAACGCGACCTCCTCCTCGCGGATCGCGTGCACGATGCGCGAGGCGTTCTGCACCACGGAGGGGAACGTCTCGCCGAGCGTCTCGACCACGGCCGGCACCAGCCGGAAGATGAACGGCTCGCGCGCGCCGAGGTGCTGGTGGCCGGCTCGGATCGCGCGGCGAAGGATGCGGCGCAGGACGTAGTTGCGGCCCTCGTTACCGGGGGCGGCGCCGTCGGCGATCGCCACCGACAGGCACCGCACGTGGTCGGCGACGACGCGGTATGCCACGTCGACCGGGTCCTCGAGCTTCCCCTGGTACGGGCGCGTGCCCGTCACCTTCTGCGTGAGATCGAAGATCGGCGCGAAGACGTCGGTGTCGTAGTTCGAGCGCTTGTCCTGCAGCACGCTCACCAGCCGCTCGAAGCCCATGCCCGTGTCGACGTGCTTCGCAGGCAGCGGCGTGAGCTTCCCGCCCGGCTCGCGGTTGAACTGGATGAAGACGAGGTTCCAGATCTCCAGGACGTCCGGGTCGCCCGTGTTCACGAGCGACGCGGCGTTGCGCCCGCCGATGCGGTCGTAGTGGACCTCGGTGCACGGCCCGCACGGGCCCGTCTCGCCCATCTCCCAGAAGTT
>CAYSFS010000072.1:0-12371 GCA_964430235.1 uncultured Chitinophaga sp.
GTGTCGTTCACCCACGGGACGTGCGCCACCTGCTCGCGGTCGAGCGTGCGGAAGATGCTGCCCGGCTGGATGCGCGGCATGATGCGCGACTTCGCGACGGCGAACGGGATGTCGAGCGAGGCGAGCTGGTCGCCCTCGAGCACGCGGTCCACGTGGTGCTCCACCGTCTCGAGCCAGGCGTCGGGTGCACGGTGGACGGTGCGCCAGAGGTTCTCGAGCCCGAGGTGCCGGCCGTCGATCGTGATGACCAGGGTCGCGGCGAGCTCCACCGCGCGCCCGGGGTGGCGGGTGCGGATGAGGTCGAGGACGGCCTGGGAGAACGCTTCGGGGGTTTCGGGCAGCTGGCTCATGGCGGTCGGTGCTCCTGCGTCCCGGCCCTCCGTGAGGGTCGGGTCGGCAGGAATGTCGGATACGGGACCCCGGCAGGCGAGGGATCGATCCCGTAAATTCAAGTTTCCGTGCCCCGGCCGGTCCGCCTGTGCGGCCCGGGAGGGCCCCTGCCCGGCCCCGCCCCCCGGGCGCCTCGCCGGGGCCCCGGCCCGGCGGCCCGTGTCCCACCCATGAACACCGTCCTTCCCGACTTCTTCAGCCAGCCCGCGCGCCGGTTCCTGGTCATCGCCGGGCCCTGCATCCTCGAATCGCCGGAGGTCAACGAGCGGATCGGCACCGTCCTCCGGGATGCCTGCCGTGAGCTGGGCTTCGCCTACGTCTTCAAGGCGAGCTTCGACAAGGCGAACCGTTCCAGCATCTCGAGCCCGCGCGGTCCCGGGCTCGCCGCCGGGCTGGCCGAGCTCGCACGCCTGCGAGAGCGCCTCGGCGTGCCGGTCACCACCGACATCCACGAGCCCGCGCAGGCGGAATCCGCCGCGAAGGCGGTCGACATGCTTCAGGTGCCGGCCTTCCTCTGCCGCCAGACCGACCTCCTGGCGGCCGCGGCCGCGACGGGCCGGCCGGTCAACGTGAAGAAGGGGCAGTTCATGGCGCCGGAGGAGATGCGCAACGTCCTCGCCAAGCTCGCCGAGGGCGGCTGCGCGCACCGCATGCTCACCGAGCGCGGCACGTTCTTCGGGTACCACCGGCTGGTGAACGACTTCGTCGGGCTCGGCGACATGATGGAGCTCGGCGCGCCCGTCTGCTTCGACGCCACCCACAGCACGCAGCTGCCCGGCGGCGCGGGCACCGCCACCGCGGGCCGCCCCGAGCGATGCGGGCTGCTGGCGCGCGCGGCGGTCGCGGCGGGCGTGCAGGCACTGTTCCTCGAATGCCATCCCGAGCCCGCGCGCAGCGGCAGCGATGCCGCGACGATCCAGCCCCTCGAGCGGGTGCCCGCGATGCTCGCCGCGCTGAGGCGCGTGCGCGACGCCGTGACGGCGTAGACTCGGGGCCGATGGCGGCGCCCTTCCGTTCCTGCGACCACTGCGCGAAGCCCGCGGTCGTGCACAACACGGTCATCGTCAACGGGAAGGTCATCGAGCACCACCTCTGCGAGGAGCACGCGGCGGCCGTCACCGGCCAGGCCGTCGGGCCGGTGCCGATCAACGCGCTGCTCGGGCAGCTCGCGCAGGTGGGCGCGGCGCGCGCCCGCGGGCCGACGTGCCCGTCGTGCGGGCTCACCTTCCACGACTTCAAGTCGACCGGGCTGCTCGGGTGCGCCCGCTGCTACGACACGTTCGCCGCGACGCTGGTGCCCGTGCTCGAGCGCGCGCACGGCGGCGCGACGCAGCACGTGGGGCGCGTCCCGCCGGAGGCCGACGCCTCGCTGAGGCACCGCAACGAGCGGCTCGAGCGCCTGTCGCGCGAACTGGCCGCCGCGGTGGCCGCAGAGCAGTACGAGGAGGCCGCCAGGCTCCGGGACATGATCCATGCCCTGCGCCCGGCGCCTGCGCCGGCCCCGGGCGCGGACGGCACGGGAGCCCCTCCCCCGCGCGGGAGCGCGCCATGAGCGCCCCGGCGAGTCCGCGCCCCGCGGACGACAGCGACGTGGTCATGAGCTGCCGCGTGCGACTGGCGCGGAACGTGGCCGGCATGCCGTTCGTCGGCCGGTCCACGCACCCGCAGCGGCGCGAGGCGCTCGAGGCGATCCGCGGCGCGTGCGGGTCGCCCGAGGCGACGGGGGCGCTGGTGGCGGCCGCGGGCGCGACGGGCCCGCTCTCGTGGGTCGACATGCCCTCGATGCCGGCGCGCGACCGCCAGCTGCTGTGGGAGCGCCACCTCGTGTCGCGCACGTTCGCCGACGGCGACTCGCCGCGCGCGGTGGCGCTGACGCAGGACGAGCGCTTCTCGATGATGGTGAACGAGGAGGACCACCTGCGCGTGCAGGTGCTCCGGCCCGGCAACGCGCTGCACGCGGCGTTCGACGCCGCGATGGCGGTCGACGCGGCGCTCGCGGCCCGGCTCGACTTCGCGTTCCACCCGCGGCTCGGCTACCTCACGGCCTGCCCCACCAACGTCGGGTGCGGCATCCGGATCGGCGTGATGGTGCACCTGCGCGCGCTGCGGCTCACGAACGAGCTCGAGAAGGTCAAGCGCGCCGCGAAGGAGCTGCACCTGGCGCACCGGGGGTTCCACGGCGAGGGCACCGACGCCACCGGCGACTGGTTCCAGATCTCCAACCAGCGGACCCTCGGGGTCAACGAGCGGGAGCTGCTCGAGGTGCTCGCGGGGCGCGTGGTGCCGGCGATCGTCAACTGGGAGCGGGAGGCGCGGCGCGCGCTCGTCGAGCGGCAGCGGCTGCTCGTCGAGGACCGCGTGCACCGGGGCGTGGCGCTGCTGCAGGCGGCGCGGCTCCTCACCCTCGACGAGGCGATGAAGCAACTGTCGACCGTGCGGCTCGGGGTCAGCACCGGGCTCGTCGGCGGGCCGCCCCTCGAGGTGATCAACCGCCTCACGATCGAGGTCCAGTCCGCGCACCTGCGCGCGGCCGACCCGTCGATCGAGGGCGACGACGACGAGCGCGCCGCTCGTGCGCGCATCGTGCGGGCCGCGTTCGGCGCGGCATGAGGTCCCCGCGGCGCGCGGCGGCCGGCGGGACCCCGGCACGGGCCCTCAGGCGTCGCCCATGCGGGCGCGCACGCGGTCGGCGAAGCGGGCGAACGCGAAGTCCTTCCCCGTGATGCCGCCGGCGTCGTGGGTGCTCAGGCTGAGCGTGACGCGCGAGTAGCGGACCAGGATGTCCGGGTGGTGCTGCACGCGCTCGGCCTCGGCGGCGAGCTCGTTCACGAACCGCATCGAGCGCACGAAGTCGGGGAACTCGAACGTGCGCTCGACCTGCCCGCCCGACAGGCCCCACCCGGGGCAGGCGGCGAGCTCGGCGTGCAGGGCGGCGGGGTCGAGCGGATGCATCGGTCCCGAGGATACCCTCGCGGCCGATGCCACCGGCCGATCGATGCACGCGGCTCGCTCCCTCGCCCACCGGGCCGCTCCACGTCGGCAACGCATGCTCCTTCCTCGTGACCTGGGCCCTCGCGCGGCGTCTCGGATGGCGCGTGCTGCTGCGGATCGAGGACCTCGACCGCGACCGCGCGCGGGCGGCGGGCGGGCGGGACGTCGCGGAGCAGCTTTCGTGGCTCGGAATCGACTTCGACGGCGAGCCCGTGTCGCAGTCGACGCGCCTCGCCGCGTACGAGCGCGCCATGGCGTCGCTGGCGTCGCGGGGCCTCGTCTACGAGAGCCCCCACTCGCGGACCGAGGTGCGCGAGGCGGCCGCGGCGCTGAGCGCGCCGCACGCCGACGAAGGGCCCGTCGCCTTTCCGCCGTCGCTGCGGCCCGCGCCGGGGGCCGCGTGGGGCTTCGCGCGCCGCGACGTGAACCACCGCATTCGCATGGACCCGGGCACCGAGCATGTCGACGACCGCGTGGCGGGCACGCACGGGTTCGATCCGGCGCGCACCGACGGCGACGTCATCGCGTGGACGAAGGCGGGGTGGCCCTCCTACCAGCTCGCGGTCAGCGTGGACGACGCCGCGCAGGGCGTGACCGACGTGGTCCGGGGCGAGGACCTCCTTCCCTCGGCGGCGATCCAGGCGCGCATCCACCGCGCGCTCGGCTTCGCGCCGCCCCGGTGGTGGCACCTGCCGCTGGTGCTCGACGGCGAGGGCCGTCGCCTGGCGAAGCGGCGCGGCAGCCTCTCGCTCGACGCGCTGCGCGACGCGGGCGTCGACCCCGCCCGCGTGCGCGGCCTGGTCGCATGGTGGGCGGGGGCGATCGACGCGCCCGCGCCCGTCGACGCGGCGCGGCTTCCGGCGCTGCTCGATGAACCTATCCTGCGCGCATGGCACGCCCGAACGCGCACCGCACCGAACACCGTCGACGAACGCGCGCTGGCCTGGCTGCACGGCTCGTGACGGCGCGAATCGCGCTCGGGCGGGCCTCCGCGTCGGCGACCGGGCTGGCCGCGCTCGCCTCGTGCACGGGCGGCGTGGTCGACGGCGGCACCTACGCGGCGACCATCGCGGGACAGCGCTTCTCGCTGACGGTCAGCTCGAGCGACGCCACGCGCCAGCGCGGGCTCGGCGGCGTCCGCGAGATCGCCGCGGACGGCGGCATGATCTTCGTCTTCCCCGACTGCCGCATGCGCGGGTTCTGGATGAAGGACTGCCTCACCGACATGGACATCGTCTACCTCGACGCGCTGGGGTACGTGACGGCGGTCCACACCATGCGCAAGGAGCCGCCGAAGCGGGCCGACGAGAGCGACTTCGCCTACGAGGAGCGGCTTCCGCGCTATTCGAGCGTGCTTCCCTCGCAGTTCGTGATCGAGCTGCGCCCCGGGCGCGCGGCCGAGCTGGGGGTGAGGACGCAGCAGAAGGTCGAGCTCGACCGGGACGCCCTCGTGGCGGCCGCACGGTGAGGGGCCCCGCGGAGATCATCGTCGCCTCGACGCCCTTGCGCGCCGCGCGCGCGGCGGCGCTCGCGGCCGAGCTGCCGCGGCTGGTCGGGGGGGACGCCGAGGCGACGGCGATGTCGCTCGCGGACGCGGCGGCGAGGTGCGAGCGTCCCGGCGTCGAGGCGGTCGCGGTGATGCTCGACCCGGAGGACGTGCCGACCGGGCTCTCGGAGCTCATGGACGCCGCCGAGGAAGCGCGCACCGCGGTCCTCTTGATGGCGGGGACGTCGGCGGACCCGAGGCCCGACCCGCGCAACGGCGCGGTCGAGCCGCTCGACGCGGACGCGGCGCAGGTGGCCGCCGCGCTCCGCGGGCTCATCGGCCGGCGGCGCGACCTCGATCGCGTGGGACACGAGCTCCGCATCGCCTCGCGCTTCGCCGGCGGGCTCCGCGGCGAGATCGCGCGCATGCAGGAGGAGCTGCAGCTCGCCGCGCAGGTGCAGCGCGAGTTCCTGCCGCGCGAGTTCCCGACGGTGGGCGACTTCGCGGTCGACGTCTTCTGGCGGCCCGCGAGCTACGTCTCGGGGGACATCTACGACGTGGCCCGGCTCGACGAGCGGCACCTCGGCGTCTTCATCGCGGACGCCGTCGGGCACGGGGTGCCGGCGGCCCTGCTCACCATGGTCATCTGCCGTGGACTGCCGTCGAAGGACGTCGGCGGCGGCACGTACCGCATCGTCCCGCCTTCGGAGGCGCTCGCGCGCATCAACGCGGACATGATCGCCCACCAGGGGCGCACCACGCGCTTCGCGACGGCCGCGTACGCGGTCGTCGACACCGCGAGCGGCCGCGTCCGCTTCGCCAGCGCGGGACACCCCGCGCCGGTGCTCATGCGCGCCGACGGCGCGCTCGAGACGGTCGAGGCCGAGGGAGGCCTGCTCGGCGTGTTCGAGGGCGAGGAGTACGCCGAGGCGACGTTCGAGCTTCGCCCCGGCGACCGCCTGCTGCTCCACTCCGACGGCTTCGAGCAGGCGTTCCCCGGCGACCCGACGGGATCGCGGCACGCACGGCTGCCGTCGAAGCGGTACCTCGACGAGTTCGCCGCGGTGCGCGGCGCGGCGTCGGCCACCGAGCTGGTGCAGCAGATCGGCCGCCGGATCGACGTCCAGTTCGGCAGCGTCCACCAGGCCGACGACGTGACGCTGCTCGTGGTGGAGCGCACGCCCGCGGGCGGGGGCGCCTGATGCAGGTCCAACCGAGGCCCGGGGCGCCGTCGGGGAACGGGTGGGCGGCCGCGGCCGAAGCGCCGGGCGCGATCCCGCTCTCCGTCGGCGAGGGGCTCGGCGTGGTCGCGGTCGCGTGGTTCATCGCGTTCCTGTTCCTCCTGCTGTGGCGGAGCCGGTCGCGGTTCGTGCGGCTCCTGCGCGACGTGCCCACGGTGCCCGTGCGCGGCGTGTTCGTCGGCCTCACGGAGACCGCGGGGACGGTGGTGCATCCCGACCCATTGAAGGCGGGCATCACCGGCACGCCGTGCGTGCACCATGCGTGGAGCGTGCGTGAGCACTGGCGCCGCACCGAGACGTACCGGGACTCCAAGGGCAAGACGAGGACCCGCACCGTGCACGGCGCCGACACCGTGGACGGAGGCTCGCAGAGCGCGGACTTCGTGCTGCAGGACGAGACCGGCGGGATCGTCGTCCGCCACGCGGGCGCCGGGTGGACGCCCATGACGACGTTCGACCGGAACGTGGGCCGCGACGACCCGCTCTACGGCTCGAAGGCGCCCGACCGCACGGTGCGCGGGAGCACCGGCCGGCGGACCTTCCACGAGAGCGCCGTGCCGGTGGGCGCGAAGGCGTGGATCATGGGCAACGCGCGCGTCGGGCCGTCGGGCGACGCGCTCGAGATCGCGGGCGGCGGCGAGGAGGGCGTGTTCCTCGTGTCGCTCTCGGGCGAGTCGTCGCACGGGACGTGGGCGCGCGTGCTCGCGGTCGTCGCGTGGATCGTCGCGTGCGGCGCGACCGTGCTCGGCGGCGCCGGGCTGGCGCCCTTGGCCATGGCCGCCACGGGGCTGCCCGAGGGTCCGTCCCTCGCCATCGGGCTCGGCGCCGGGGCCATCGCGTGGGCGTTCGCGTCGACGCTGACCTGGGCGTTCATGGTGCGCAACGGCGCGGTGCGCGTGCGGCAGCGGTGGGAGCGCGCGGCGTCGCTCGTGGACGTCGAGCTGAAGCGCCGGTCGGACCTGATCCCGGGGCTCGTCACGGTGACCCGCGCGGCCGCGGCGCACGAGGCGCTGGTGCAGCGGGCCGTCGCGGAGCTCCGCGCGGGGGCCGCGAGCCAGGGCATCCTGCGAGTCCTGGCCGAGCGCTATCCCGCGCTCACGGCCGACGCGGCGTTCCTGCGGCTGCAGCGCGAGCTCGCGGAGACCGAGGCACGAATCGCGCAGTCGAGGACGTTCGAGATCCAGAGCCGCGAGCGGCTTCTCGAGCGGCTGCAGACGTTCCCCGAGGGATTCGTCGCCTCGGTCATGGGCGTGGCGAAGCCGCCGCCAGCGCTCGGCGCACCCGCTCCGCCACCATCTTCGCCAGCACGTCCGCCTCGAGGTTGACGCGGCTGCCCGCCGCCCGGTCGCGGAGCGTGGTCTTGGCGAGCGTGGCGGGGATGAGCGCCACCTCGAACCACCCCTCTCCGGAGGCGGCCACCGTGAGGCTCACCCCGTCGACCGCCACGCTGCCGCGCTCCACCACGTGCTCCATGAACCCGGGCGGCGCGGCGACGCGCGTGCGCCACTCGCCGCCGGCGGTCGACACCGACGCCACCGTGCCGACGCCGTCGACGTGGCCCTGGACGATGTGGCCGCCGAGGAGCGTCGCCGCGGTGGCCGCGTGCTCGAGGTTCACGAGCTCGCCCGCGACGAGCGCGCCAACGGTCGTGAGGCCCAGGGTCTGCGGGATGACGTCGAACCGGAGCGGCTCGCCGGAACGCGGGGTGCCGACGACCGTCAGGCAGCAGCCGTTGACGCTGACCGAGTCGCCGTCGCGCGGGGCGTGCGTCCACCCGCGCGGGTCGATCTCCAGGCGTGCGCCCCAGGGCTCAGGCCGCAGCGCGGCGACGGCGCCCTGGTGCTCGACGATTCCGGTGAACATGGCGCGAGGCCTGTGCGGGCGGGGCCACGGGCCGCGATCCGGGCCCGTACGCCCGCACCACCGTGGATCCGGGATAGTAGGTCGACAGGATCTGCGCCGCCGAGCGACCGGAGACCGCCAGCGCCTGCGCGCCATGCTGGCACATGCCGGCGCCGTGCCCGTAGCCGTGGCCCTCGAAACGGATGCGGTCGCCCTGCACCGCCGCGCGCACCAGGTGGCTGCTGCGCAGGCGCTCCTTCGGGGCGGGCTGCCCCTCGGGCGCGAACGCGACGGCGCGCCGGAACTCCTCGGCGCGCATGTCGATCGCGCGCCCGTCCTGGTCGACGAGGCGGAGGCGCGTGGGCCGGCCCGCGGCGTTCACGGCGCCGACGTCGATCGACGCGATGCGCCGGATGCGCGACAGCTCGGCGAGCGGCGCGTCGGTGCCGGACTCGGCCTCGATGGCGTGCGCGCGCGAGGTGTCGGGCGGCGCCAGCTGCTCGTCGGCCCAGCGCCGCAGCTGCGCGCACACGTCGGCGTTCGCGAAGTCCTGCTTCCACCGGTAGTGCTTCGCGGCGCTGCAGCACGGGCCCGCGCCGGGCGCGCCGCCCTCGGCGCGCGCGAGCGGCGGGATGTCGTGGTTGGGGTTGCGGGTGATCGACTCGGCCGCGGTCGCGGGCGTGCCCCCGCACGTGCTCGAGTAGTAGGCGGGCACCACGCGTCCCTCGTAGGCCAGCACCATCCCGCGCGTGGAGGCCGCGGCCTCGCGCGGCTTCGCGTCCTTCACCGCCCCGGCCCAGGCCTGGCTCGCCTCGCCGGCCACCACGTCGTAGTGGCGCCGCGTGGACCAGTGCGCGTGCTCGCACACCGCGAAGCTGCGCGCGGCGATCGCCTGCGCACGGAAGGCCTCGAGGCCCCAGTCGCGGTACAGCTCCTTCGCGACGACGCCCGGCAGGTAGTCCTCCATCGGGACGTCGGCGACGACGTCGATCGCGCCGGCCGCGTCGGGCACCGGCACGGCGCGCACGGTGCCGGGGCACTCGAGCTCGCCGAAGCGCAGCGACCGGCCGGGTGCATCGGGGACGAACTCGATCGGGCCCGCGAGGCCGACGTCCCACGCGCGCGCCGCCTTCGAGCCGGCCGACTCCGTGACGCGCCAGCCGCCGGCGACCTGCCGCGCCTCGACGGGCGAGCGCAGCGCGCGCGGGGCCAGCCCCGCGCCCTGCATGCGAAGCGAGCCCGAGGACGCCGAGACCTTGACCACCGGCTCGCGCGAGCGGAGCGCCGCGATCCGGATGCGGACGTCGGGCTCGGCGACGGGGAGCGGGGGCCGCTCCGCGAAGACGGGCTTCGGGGGCGTCACGGGCTCCGTCGCGGCGGTGCCGACGGGCGGCGCGGGTGCAGGGGCGCCGGCCGCCACGGACGGGGCGGGCGGCGGCGCGAGGGCAGCATCGCGGTCGCGCGGCGCGCGGATCGCGCGGTCACGCGCGGGGGCGGGCGACGCGCAGCCGTGGATCACCAGGGCCGCACCGAGGCACGACCAGGCCGCGCAGGCGGCCAGGTCGGACATCCGGAATGGGTTCGGGTTGCGCGCCATCACCGTCCATGGATCGGCCAGAACCCGCGTCCTGCGGGAAAATCCCGTGCCCGCCAGGGCACGGGACGCGGCCGCGGGTCAGTCGAGCTCGCGCAGCGACAGGCCCAGGTCGACCAGCTTGCGCTTGATCTCGTCGAGCGAGTTCTGCCCGAAGTTCTTGACGCCCATGAGCTCGGCCTCGGTGCGCGCGGCCAGTTCGCCGACCGACATGACGCCGAGCATCTGCAGCGCACGGCGGGCACGGACGCTGAGCTCGAGGCTGGCGACCGGACGGTTCAGGATCGACGCGTCGACGCGCTCGGCGAGCGAGTCGATGTACTCCTTCGCGGCGCGGGCGACGTAGCCCTGGTCGAGGCCTTGCCCGAGGCGCAGGCCGCGCTGGGCGAGCATGTTCTCGATCTCGGTGAGGCTGGTCTCGCCGAAGTTCTTGTAGCTCAGGAGCTCGGCCTTGGTGATCATCAGGAGGTCGCGCAGCGTCCGGATGTTCATCTTCTTGAGGCAGTTCCGGCTGCGCACGCTGAGCTCGAAGTCGGTGACGGGCGTGTCGAGCTCGGCCTTCGTGCGTGCCTCGTCGCGCTCGCCGCCCTCGTCGTAGAGCGACTGCTTGCCCGCCGACACGTCCTTCATGAAGAGACGCGCGCGCGCGTGCGTGGGCTTCGCGTCGAGCACCTTGCGGAGGCAGCGCTCGGCCTGGTGCATCTCGCCGCGGTCCTCGTGGAGCACCGCGAGGTTGATGAGCGCGTTCACCGGGGGCTCGGGCAGCGCGCAGGCACGCTGGAGGGCGTCGAAGGCGCCGTCCTCGTCGCCCGCGAGGTCGAGCATGAACGAGAGCTTGAAGAGGTGCTGCGCGTTCGGGTCGCGGTCGCACGCGGCGCGGAAGTGCTCGAGCGCGGCCCACCGGTCGCCGGTGCGCTCGGCGTCCAGGCCCTTCGCGAACCGCTCGGACGCGGCCTTGGGATCGCGGGTTGCGGTGGAGTCGCCGATGACCGTGTCGAGACCGGGGGTGGGCATGGGGTTCGCTCGTTCCTCGAGTGCTGCGTGTCCCGGCGGCGGGCGCCGCGCGGGATCGATGAGTGTATCCGGCGCCCGCGTCCGGCCGGGTCCGGGCCGTTATCCGAGCCGGGCGGCCTCTTCCTCGGGGGTCTCGAGGACCCGGATCGACCTCCACGCACCCCGCCGCCATCGCCACAGGAGGATCCCGGCGAACAGCGCGATGTACGCGCTGGCCGCGATCCACGGCCCCAGCGGCCCGAGCCCCGGCGCGTACCGCACCAGCGCCCACCCGCCGCCCACGATCACCGACCAGCTGAGGATGATCGTCATGACCCCCGGCCACAGCGTGTCGCCCGCCCCGCGCAGCGCGCCGATGAGGACGATCCCCACGGCGTCGAACACCTGGAAGAACGCGGCCGCCACCATGAGCGTCGAGCCGATCGCGACGGTCTCCGCGGCGATCGCGGGCGGCGTGTTCGTGCCGTTGGCGAACACCGCGACCATCGGCTCGCGGAAGACCAGCATCAGCACGCCCCAGAGGCCCATGTACGCGACCGCGATCACCAGCGCGACGCGCGCGCGCGAGGCCGCGAGGTCCGGCCGCCCCGCGCCCATGTGACGGCCCACCAGGCTGGTCGCGGCGATGCCGAAGCCGACCGCGGGCATGAAGGAGAGGTGCATGTAGCGGAGCGTCGCCCATCCGGCCGCGAGCGCGACGTCGCCGAACGTGCCCACCAGCACGCTCATGAAGATCGCCCACGTCATGATCTCGCTGCCCTGCTGCATGGCGGCGGGGGCTCCCAGGCGCACGAGGTCGCGCGCGGCGTCGAGGTCGGGCCGCCACCACCGTCGGATGCCGAACTCCGCGTCCATGCGTCGGCCGAGGTACAGGGCCAACGGGATCGAAGCCTCGACCGCCGTGCCGATCACCGTGGCGAGCGCGGCGCCGGCGACGCCCATCGGCCGCACGCCGGGCACGCCGGGCACGCCCCAGGCGGGGATGCCCTGCTCCCCGAAGATGAGCGCCCAGTTGAGCACGACGTTCACGACGTTCCCGGCGATCGCGGCCACCGTGATCACGCGCGGCCGCTGGATGCCGAAGAAGAAGTTGCTCATCGCCTTGCCGACGACCGTCACGAAGCCGCCCAGGAGCAGGATCTGCGCGTAGGAGGACTCGAGCTCGGTGGTGCGCGGGGAGTGCCCCATCAGGGCGAACGCCTTCGGGACCAGGAGCCCTGCGGGCAGGATGACGACCGCCCACGCGGCGAGCCCGAGCCAGAGCCCGGCCCATCCGTAGCGCGCCACCTCGTGCGGGCGCCCCGCCCCCACGGCCTGCGACACGAACGTGTTCACCACCGAGAGCACGCCCACCACCGAGAAGATGATCGCCCAGCTCCACACCCCGCCGTTGCCCTGCGCGCCGACCTCGAGCGGCCCCACCTGCGCCACCATCACGGCGTCCACGAACTGCATCACCGTGTAGCTCGCCATCGTGAGCACGGTGGGCCACGCGATGGACCACACCTCGCGCACGGGGTGCGCGTCGGGAACGGGGCCGGAGGCTGCGGGGGGCGCGTCCGTCATGGCGCGCGCGACGGGACCATCAGGCGGGCCGGGCGTCGACGCGCTTGGACTCCAGGCGCTCCGGCGACGGCAGGCGGATGCCGCTCACGAGGCCGACGGCCGCGAGCGAGCGGATGGTGATCCAGCTGATGTCGAACTGCCACCATTGCAGGCCGTGGCGCGCGCTCGCGGGGAACGCGTGGTGGTTGTTGTGCCAGCCCTCGCCCATGGCGAGGATGCCCATCGCCGGGTTGTTGCGGCTGTGGTC
>CAYSFS010000073.1:0-9975 GCA_964430235.1 uncultured Chitinophaga sp.
CCAGCTCGCTCGGGTGGTTCACGCGGCGCGTCCAGCTCATCTCGCTGACGTGCACGAGGCCCTCGATGCCCTCCTCGAGCGCGACGAACGCGCCGTAGGACATGAGGCTGACGACCTTGCCCTTGACGCGCGAGTTGACCGGGTACTTCTTCTCGATCTCCTCCCAGGGCGACGTCTCCTTCTGCTTCAGGCCCAGCGCGATCTTCTCGCGCTCGCGGTCGATGTTCAGGATCTTGACCTCGACCTCGTCGCCGATCTTCACGACCTCGCTGGGGTGGTTCACGCGGCCCCAGCTCATGTCGGTGATGTGCAGCAGGCCGTCGAGGCCGCCGAGGTCGATGAACGCGCCGAAGTCGGCGATGTTGGTCACCGTGCCGCGCACGATGTCGCCTTCCTTCACCTGGCCGAGCAGCTTGCTCTTGGCGGCCTCGCGCTCCTCCTCGATGAGCTTGCGGCGGCTGATGACGATGTTCTTGCGCTCCTCGTCGATCTTGAGGATCGACGCGCGGACGTTGCGGCCGACGTAGTCGCCGATGTCGCCGGGGCGGCGCACGTCGACCTGCGAGGCGGGCAGGAAGACCGGCACGCCGATGTCGACGAGCAGGCCGCCCTTGATCTTGCGGACGACCTTGCCCTCGACCACGTCGCCTTCCGTGCGGGTGACGAGGATCTGCTCCCAGCCGCGGATGCGGTCGGCCTTGCGCTTGGAGAGCACGACCGCGCCCTCGGCGTCCTCCATCTGCTCGAGGAGGACCTCGACCTCGTCGCCGACGGCGACGCCCGTGTCCTCGAACTCGGCCTTGTCGACCTGACCCTCGCTCTTGAGCCCGACGTCCACGATGACGAAGTCGCCGGACATGCCGACGACGCGGCCCTTCAGGATGCTGCCGGTCTCGGTGGCCTTCGGCTCGGCGCCGGCGATGGCGGTGTCGGAGGCGATCCCGGAGAGGAGCGATTCGAGTTCATTGGCGTCGAGGCCAATGTCCTCGATCAGGTTGTAGTCGACCATGATGTCTTTCTTGAGGTGCGTGGCTGGCCGTGACGACGCGCGTCGCCATCCGGCGGTGCGATGGCCCCGTGCGACGCGCAGGGGGCAGAACGGAGGAGGGTACAGGAAGCCGCGGGGAAGACACATCCCGGGGAATCGCGCATTCGTTTATCGCGGACGTTGGGGCGGTTTCCCCGGCGGGAAACTCCCTGCCGGCGCCCTCAATCCCCCCGGTCGATCGACGCGCGGATCCGCCCCAGCGGCTCGTCCTCGTCGATCGACGCGTCCACCGACGCCGTGCGCCCGCCGCGGTCGAAGCCGGCGAGCCGCGCGCGCATGCCGCGCCACTGCCACGCGAACCCGAGCACGCCCACCACGTTCACCGCGAAGCACGCCGCGAACGTGAGGCTCGACACCTCGCGTGCGTCGAGCCACATGTACAGCCCCACCGCCACGAACGGCGCGATCACGCCGCGGATGCCGTTCAGCGTCACGTGCACGCTCATGTAGAGGGCGTCCTGCTCGGGCGTCGAGAAGTCCTGGTGCCCGATGTTCCAGGCGATGCTGCCGCCCGCGAACCCGACGCCCATGCACGCGCCCGCCACGTAGAAGAGCCACAGCTGCTCGGTGGAGGCGGCGAGCCACATCATGCCCGCCGCGGCAACGAACGCCCATCCGTGGATCGCGCGGAACCGCACGATGTGCACCCGGTCGAGGAGCTTGGCCCACACCGGGATGGCCAGCGGCATCGCCAGCAGCGGGATCACCGTGGTCGCGAGGATGGCCTGCAGGTAGCTCGCGCCCAGCCGGTCCTCGAGGAAGATCGCCTGCGGCGCGCCGATCATCAGGTTGCCGAGCCCGAACACGAACATCCACGCCATGAACGTGCGGTACTCGCGGTCGACCACCAGCACGCGCCAGTTCGTGCGCAGGGCGTCGCCGGCCATCGCGGCGGTGCGCGCGGGGTTCGCCGAGACGCGCGCCGTGCCGCTCTCGGCGCGCTCGCGCTCGGCCAGGCGCCGGCCGCCGCGCAGGCGCACGCCGCGGAAGATCGAGTTCCCGTACACGCCGACCGCCGCGAGCAGCGGGAACACGAGGTGGAAGCTCGACGGGCTGAAGTCCATGCTCGCGCCGACCAGCCACCCCGCGAGCGCCAGCATGATCGACTGCACCGTGGCCATCTTGCCCGCGATGCTCGCGCGGCTCGACTTCGGGTAGTTCTGCCGCCAGATCGCGGCGCGCACCGTGATGACGCCCGTCCACGTGGTGCGCGCGGCCAGCACCAGGACGCACGTGCCCACCAGCCCCCACTCGTTCACGGGCATCGC
The DNA here is from genome assembly GCA_964430235.1 of uncultured Chitinophaga sp. Classification (GTDB taxonomy): domain Bacteria; phylum Planctomycetota; class Phycisphaerae; order Phycisphaerales; family SM1A02; genus UBA966. The sequence continues at coordinate 2,317 of CAYSFS010000073.1, forward strand.
CGCCACCAGCGCCACGCAGGCGCACGTCGCCAGCTGGATGCGCGAGATCAGCGCGACCTTGTCGCGCCCGGCGCTCAGGCGCGCCCAGAGGAAGCTGGTGAGGTTCGCGAAGTTCGGGGCCGCGCTCACGAACGCGACCGCGAAGTCGAGCGTCGCCGGCGAGATCCCGGGCACCCCGGTCCACGCCTTCTTCACGAGCACCGACATGGTGCCGCCCTCGATCGCGCCCAGCATCACCGGCAGGAACGCCCACGACACCAGCTCGCGCAGGTAGTTCGCGCGCTGCATCGGCTGCACGCTCCGCGGGTGGAAGCTCCACAGCCAGCCGGTCACCAGGTCGACCAGCGCGCGGGGATGTGCTGCGTGCCTCATCGCGGCCCTGCGATCTCGGCGGCGGGGGTGTGGGGTGCGGGCAAGTGGATCGACGGAGCCCGACCCCGCCGGGGGCCGGTCAGCGCGAAGCTCGAACCCCAAGCGTAGGTGGGTTCGCCTGCCGTCGATCCCGGCCTTCCACTCAGAGGAGGCATGGCCATCGTCGCAGCGATTGGGGGGCGATCCCTTGGGGTTCGCATCGGTTCGAGCACATAGGCGCCGAACCTGCTCCCGAGGGGGTCGGACCCCGTCGATCCACGGTCAGTCTAGCCCGCGTTCAGTCGCCGTCGAGGCCGAGCTTCGCACGAGCGTCATGAAGATGCCGTCGGTACGCCCCATAGGCATGCTCGAGGGCATCGGGGATGACGCGCACCTCGCCCAGCACGCTCATGAAGTTCGTGTCGCCCGCCCAGCGCGGCACCACGTGCCCGTGGAGGTGTTCGGGAAGCCCCGCGCCGCCCGCGCGCCCGAGGTTCAGGCCCGCGTTCATGCCCTGCGGCTGGAACGCGCGCTGGCAGAGCTCCATCGCCAATTCCATGAGTCGCCAGAAGTGCGCGCGGTCGGCCGGCGCGTAGCCGTCGATGGTCGGCCGGGCCTCGCCCAGCGCCACCAGCAGGTGCCCGTTCGTGTACGGGTAGCGGTTGAGGAGCACCATGCCGCGGGCGTCCCGGTGGATCACGTGCTGGGCGGCGTCGCGCTCCGGGTGGGCCCAGCAGTCGGCCAGGAAGTTGGGGCTGCCCGACGGGGCCCCCGCCCCGGCCTCGGCGGCCCGGGCCTCCAGGTCCCGGATGTACGCCATGCGCCAGGGGGCCCAGAGGTTCGGGTGCATGGCGCGAGTGTAGGGCGGGGGCATTCTCGGGAAATCCCTCGGGATTTCGCCCCGCGGCATGATCCGGAGCGCGCGCCTCCTGCGCCTCGGACGGTGGCAGGGCAACCTGCCGCGCACGCGCCAGGGCCGGTCGGGAACCACCGGCTCCAGGCGACAGCAACCGTGCGTTCCGCAGCGAATGGCGCCTGGCGACGGCCCGGTGCCTTCGGCCGCGGTCCTGACGTGGGAACGCAGGACCGCGGCCGAGCTGTTTTTCCGCTTATCGGTGTCTTTGCGGCACATTTCCTTGACTTACGTCCGGGCGGGGGCACAGTCCTCCCCGCAGGAGGGACGCGGAGTCAGTCGCGCCTGCAGGAGGGACTTGCAGTGAGCAGTTCGGTCCAGAGAGCGGAAAGGGAGCGCGGTGCCATTGCATCGCGCAAGACCATGAAACTTCAGACGATCGCAGAAGGCTTCGAGGAGCTGTACCCGCAGTTGCGGGCCATGGCCTCGGGAATGATGCGGCAGGAACGGGCCAGCCACACGCTGCAACCGACCGCCGTGGTGAGCGAGGCGTTCCTGCGCCTGGCGCACCGTTCCCCCGGCGAGTTCCCGACGATCGCCAACCTGATGGCCGTCTGCGCCAGCACGCTTCGCTGCGTGCTCGTCGACCACGCCCGCTCGCGCTCGGCCGCCAAGCGCGGTGCCTCGCGGCGGATGGGCGACGCGCCCCTGGCGTTCGTCCAGTGCGACGGCCTCGACCCCGCCAGCGTGCTCGCGATCGAGGAGGCGCTCGAGGAGCTCGAGGCCGTCGACCCGCGCGCCGTGCAGGTGATCGAGTGCAAGGTGTACGCCGGCATGACGCTCGAGGAGATCGCGAGCGCGCTCGGCGTCGCCCGCCCCACCGTCGTGCGCGCGTTCCGTTTCGGCAGGGCCTTCCTCGCGAGCAAGCTCGGCATCGAGCTGGCGGACGCGGAAGGGGAGTGAGTGATCCTCGGCGGCGCGCCCGCGCGCCCGCCGAATCGTGAGGGAGTTCGGTCGTGGAGAGGGAAGACGTGAAGCACCAGGACGATCGTCCTGCGCCGCAGGGCGCACGGGACGCCGCGCGGGCGGACGGCGTGCAGCGCCTCCGGCGCGCGCGGGCGATCTTCTCGGTGGCGCTCGACTACCCCGCGGAGGAGCGCCCGTCCTTCGTGCAGGACTCGGCCGGCGACGACGCGATGCTGCGCGAGCTGGTGATGAACCTGCTCGCGGCCGACGCGGATTCCGACGATGCGTGGGAGACGCGGCAGGGCGACGCGCTCTCGGCGGACGCCGCCCCCGCGCCGCTGGCGACGCTGCCCCCCGGCTACACGCTCATCCGCGAGCTCGGCCGCGGGGGCGTGGGCGTGGTCTTCCTCTGCTGGGAGGACTCGACCGGCGACCGCGTGGCGGTCAAGGTGATCGACACGCGCAGCGCGGGCCGCTCGGCCACGCGCCGCTTCAACCGCGAGTGCAAGCTGCTCTCGACGCTGCGGCATGCATCGCTGGTGGGGCTGCGCGGCCGCGGCACGCTCGAGAACGGCTGCGCGTACCTGGTGATGGACTTCGTCGACGGCGGCGACATCCGCCGCCACTGCCGCGAGTCGCGCGTCCCCGCGTGGCGCCGCATGCAGCTCATGGCCGACGTGGCCGACGCCGTGGCCGTGGCCCACGCGCGCAACGTGGTGCACCGTGACCTGAAGCCCGCGAACATCCTGGTCGACCGGTCCGGATGCGCGAAGGTCATCGACTTCGGCGCCGCGCGCGTGTCCGAGGGCACCATGCAGTCGCGCCACGAGCACACGCTCACCGGGCAGATCGTCGGGACGCTCAGCTACCTGAGCCCCGAGCAGGCCTCGGGCCAGTCGCGCCGCGCCGACCACCGCTCGGACCTCTACCAGCTGGCGGTGGTCGCGTTCGAGCTCCTCGCCAACCGGATGCCGTTCGACTTCGACGGGCAGACCTCGGCCGAGAAGCTGCGGACCATCATCGCCGAGCCCGCCATCGGCATCGAGGCGACCGGCGCGGTCGAGGCCGGGCACCCCGCGTGCGCGTTCTTCGCCAAGGCGCTCGCCAAGGAGCCCGCGGACCGCTTCCAGGCCGCGACCGAGATGGCGTCGGGGTTCCGCGAGCTCGCGAACGCGATGCGTCCCGGCCGTCGCGTCATGCAGCGCTGAGCCGCACGCGCACGCTCGCGCCGGCCGAGAGCCGCGCCGAGATCGACACGGGTTCATGGCCCACGGGGATGCGGATGCGGCCGTTCGTGCCGGGCTCCAGGTCCGCCACGGGCACCATGCGCGCGTCGGTCACGCGGACCTCGCTGCCGCGCTCAAGCGCATGCGTGATCTCCACCGCGCCCGCGCCGCCGCCCGGCGCGACCACGAGCGACACCTCGATGGGCGCGCCGTCGGTGGCGGCGACGCACTCGTCCGCGAGCACCAGCATGTGCGCGTCCGCGAGGTCGATGCCTCCGGCGCGGTCCGCGTCGGCGCGGAACCACTCATGCTCGGCGCGCAGGTTGCGTCCGTGGCGGAGCGTCGCGGAGGCGAACGTGGGGTGGGCGGTCGGGATGTGCGAAAGGGAGCACGACATGATGGAAGAACTCCTTGAATCCATCGGCAGAGGGGACGCCGGAAGGGACCGGCGCTGCAACCTCGGAGGCGCGGGACGCGGCGGCGTCGGCTCACGGTTCGTGGCCGGAATCGCGGATTTCATCCGATAATCAGTCGCCGGCGGCGGCGGGGATGCGCCAGGCCGGTCGTCGCGGCGCCGGACTGCGTTCGCGCCGCACGACGGCCGGCGCCTCGAGCGACCCGGACCAGAACCCGTGTCGTTCCTGCGGTGGGCGATCGATCCCGGCGGCAAGGAGCGCCGTCCGACGATCACCGCGGATCCGGAGCGACCAACCCTCGACCGGCCCCTGGGTGTCCGCGGAGGCGAGTTCGCGCAACCGCCGGAGGGCGTCGAGGTCCTCGACGAGCACCTCGGATCCGCGACGGTCCGCGCCCGGCTGCCACCAGAACGCGACGGTCCGGCGCACGGAGCCGCGTTCGAGCAGCTCCACCAGGACGCCCACCAGCACGCGGTCGATCCCGTCGGGGAGCGGGAAGTCGGGTCGCGGGTCGAACGTGAACGTCACGGGGCGCAGGTCGTCCTGCCACGCGGTCACGGGGAGCGCGAACGCCTCGCGCGCGGCCGCGTCGAGCGCGGCGTCGTCGATCGGCACGGGCAGGCCCTCGGCGAGCGCGCGCACGGGCGCATCGACCTCGATCCACGTCGACGGCGACCACGCGCCGTCCTCGGCGCCGCGGCGCCACTGCGCCTCGACGCGCGCCTGCACGCGCCCGTCCGGCCCCGGCCGGGGCATGCGGAGCACCGTGGTGCGATCGGGTGCGCGACGCGGCCGCCCGCCCTCGGACGCGATCCACTCGCGGTCGCCCTCGACCCGCACCCGCCACTGCGCGCCGCGGCCGGGAAGCCATCCCCATGCGAGCGCGGCCGGGTCCTCGCCGGCAGGCCACGCGGCGGGCACGCGCACCGCCACGTGCACCGGGACCGAGGCCACGATCGCGTCGCGCCGCGCGAGGAACGCGGCGCGCGCCGACGCACGCGCGGCCTGCGCCTGCGGGTCCGCGGCGGGGTCGTCGTCGAGCTCCTCTGGCTCGGTGGACGCGAGCGACTCCACCAGCCGTGCGCGCGGCTCCCACGGCGGGATTCCCTCGCCGGGCCGCACCAGCGCCCCGAGCGCGTCGATCGCGGCATCGGCGCCCAGCGTGTCCATCGACGCGCGCGCGTCGAGCTCGGCCCACGCCCAGTCCGGGACGGAGCCGGCATCGAGCGCGCGCACCACCAGCACCAGCGCGCCGTCGGGAAGGTGCGTGTGCCACTTCGCGTCGAGCACCTCGAGCCTGGCCCACCCGGCGACGCCCACCATGAAGGCCACCGTCACGGCGGCGATGCTCCAGCGGCGGCGCGCGGCGCGCAGGTCGCGCTCGTCCCGCGCGGCGTGGCCGCATTCGCCGCAGGTCAGCCCGGGCGTGCCGGAGAGGTCGTGCCAGCAGCGCGGGCAGCGCCGGCGTCCGCGGGACTTGTCCCCGAAGATCGCCCACCACGTGACGCCGATCCCGCCCGCGGCGACGAGTGCCACCAGGAGGAGCGTCACCAGCGTCAGCGCGACGGTGCTTGCCACGAGCCAACTGTACGGCCGGCCCCGCGCGCGCGCCGGGCCCGCGGCGCCCGCCTCACGCCATGCGGATCCACTTGAGCAGCTCGCGCGGCGTCGGCGGCTTGCCCTGCATCAGGACGCCGACGCGGAAGACCTTCGCGCCGGCCCAGAGGAACACGCCGACCCAGGCGAATCCCCACGCGATGCTCGCGGCCACCTGCCACGCGGCGATGGGCTCGCTCGAGGCCGCCACGCGCAGCACCATCACGAACGGGATGGCCGGCGGGACGAAGCTCGTGACCACCGCGAGCGTGCCGTTGGGCTGCTCGCTGATGGGCAGCCACAGCATGAGCGGCACGGTCAGCACCAGCATCGCGGGCGTCACCAGGCTCTGCGCCTCGCGCAGGTCGTTCACGGCGCTGCCCACGCTCGCCATCATGATGGCGACGAACGCGTAGGCCATGACGAAGTACACGCCCATGAGGACCAGGAGACCCGGCGAGACGAGGTCGCCCATCGCCGCGAACGCCAGGCCCGCGACGCCCAGCGCCCCGTACATGCCGACCATCAGCACCGACACGGCCGCGAAGCCGAGGATCTTCCCGGCCAGGAGCTGCATCGGGCTCACCGCGCTCAGCACCACCTCCATCACCTTGCTCGACTTCTCCTCGATGGTGGTCGTGAGCAGGTAGTTGCCGCTGGTGAACGTGGCCACCCAGATGAGGAGCATGAAGCCCATCGGCAGCAGCGTCTTCGCGACCACGTTCTCCTCGCTCTCGGCGCCGTCCTCGCTCAGCCGCCGGACCGACGTCCCCGGCACGCTGAGCAGCGCGTCGAGCGACTTCCAGTCGCTCCCGGCGCGCTCGACGCGGGCCTTCACGATGGCCTTCGCGACCGAGCGCTCGAGGAGCGAGGTGAGCCGAGGGGGGCTTCCCGAGGGGACGACGAGCGTGAAGGATGCCGCCCCGCCGTCCGCGGCCTTCGGGTCGGCCGCGAGCACCTCGGGCGGGACGATCGCGAGCGCGAGCAGCCCGCCGTCGCGGATCCGGTCACGCAGCGCCTGCTCCTGGGCCGGGTCGCGCGGGAACTCGAGCGTCAGGTCGATGCGGGGCACCAACGGCTGCGCGGCGCCGGCGGGCGGCGCGGGCAGGCTCGTCTCCTTGATGCGCTTGCCGTCGAACTCGATCGCGTTGATCCGGTCGTTCGCCAGTTCCTCGCGCGCGTGGGGCTCGACCGTGCCCGAGGCGTCGAGCACCGCCACCGTGCCGACCGTGGGCGGCAGCTTCGAGTCCAGGAGCAGCCCGAGCGCCGCGAACGCCGCGAACATGATGACCGGCATCACCAGCGCGCCGAAGATGAACCCCTTCGTGAGCACCGTGTGCCGGAACTCGCGGAGCGCCACCGCCATCACGCGCCGTGCGGCGCCCCTGTCCTTCGGCTCAGCCATTTCCGGATTCCTCGCTCGGTGGTGCGGCCTCGCCGACGAGCTCGACGAACACGTCGTCGAGCGTGGTGCGGCGCAGCGCCACGTGCCGGAGCGGCATCGCGGCGACGGCGGCGCCCATCACGGACTGCGCGTCCGCGCCGGGCGCCAGCGCGAGCTCCGCGGCGCGGCGCTCCGGCGACCAGTGCGCCGACGCGACGCCCGGGACGCGCGCCAGCGCGCCGGCCGCGCGCGCGTCGCCGTCGAGCGGCTCGGCCTCGACCACGCGCGGGTCGAAGCGGGCGCGGATCTCCTGCATCGAGGCGTCGAGGATCTTCCGGCCGCGGTTGATCAGCACGATGCGGTCGCACAGCTGCTCCGCCTGGTGCATCACGTGCGTCGAGAAGATGATCGTGCGCCCGGTCGAGTGGATCTCGCGGATGAGCCGGTTCAGGAGCCGCGCGTTCACCGGGTCGAGGCCGCTGAAGGGTTCGTCGAGGATGATGAGCTCGGGCTCGTGGATCACGCTCGCGATGAACTGGACCTTCTGCTGCTGGCCCTTCGAGAGCTCCTGGCACCGCTTGCTCCCGGCCTCGGGAAGCTGCACGCGCTCGAGCCATGCCCGCACGCGCGCGCGCAGGCCGTGCGCGGGCACGCCCTTGAGCGCGGCCATGTAGCACAGGAACTCCGTGACGCGCATGCGCCGGTAGAGGCCGCGCTCCTCGGGCAGGTACCCGATGCGGTCCTTGGCGGCGATGGCGTCGGCTCCGAGCACGTCGACCGTGCCCGAGTCCGGCCGGATGATCGACATGATCATCCGGATGGTCGTGCTCTTTCCGGCGCCGTTGGGGCCGATGAAGCCCGTGAGGG
>CAYSFS010000073.1:9985-12320 GCA_964430235.1 uncultured Chitinophaga sp.
CCGGTGACGAACCCGGCCGCGACGGACAGGTCCATCGCGGACACGGCCTCGACCGGGCCGACCCGCTCGAGGTCGGCGCGGAGCTCGACGGCGCCTCGCGTCACGGGGCGGCCTTGGGGGCGGGGGCGGCCGCCGGTGCGGGAGCGCCCGCGGGCGCGGCCTTCGACGCGTCCTTCATCGCCTTGATCTCGGCGGGCATCGCGAACGCGTCGTCCTTCGCGGAGTTCCATTCGACCGCCTCGAACGACATGACCTGCACCTGCCCCATGACCTTCGTGGTGCTGCGCGTGGCCATCTTCACGTCGCCGAAGTCCTTGTACTCCTCCATCAGGACGGTCACCGGCAGGTCGCCCATCGGCGTCGCGGCGGTCATCCGCATGCCCTTCAGGAGGCCGGTGTCCTTGGCGTAGAGGTACGAGTTGCCGTCGACCTTCACGTGCCAGCAGGGCGTGCCCTCGAACTCGACGAGGCCCGCGACCTCGGCCGTGCCCGGGTCGTTCGCCATCTGCAGGTCACGCAGGAAGTTCGCGTCCCGCTTGATCTGCTCGACCTCCTTCTCGCCCATGATCGCCGGGCCCCGCATCGGGTCCATGCTCCATCCCACGGTGCCGTCGAAGCACTGGCTGGTGGTGCCGATGCCGGGGAGCTCCATGCTCACGGCGACGCGGTCGGGCGTGGCGGCGACGGTGCTCATCGCGCCCTTCAGCTGCGCCGCGGGGATCTCGATGGCGCCCTTGGCGACCATGCTCTTCTTCGATTCCCACGCGGCCTTGCCGCCGGTGGCCTCGAGGTGCTTCGTGAACACGTCCTTCGCCGAGGGCTTCTGGCCCTCGACGGGCAGTTCCTTCAGCGCCGGCGCGGCCGGCATCTTCGGGGCGGCGGGCTTCGCGGGGGCCGGTGCCTTGGGAGCCGCGGGCGCCTTCGGCGCGGCGGGAGCCGCGGGTGCGGCATCCTGCGCGACCGCGGGAAGCGCCAGGAGCGCCGCGAGCGCGCCGGTCGCGAGGAGGGTGCGGGCGGAGGAGCGTGCGATGCGGTCGACGGTGTTCATGGTGCTCATGGTGACGGTGTCTGGGGGTCCTTCGTCCCCGGTCGCGGCGTGCGCCGCTCGGATGCGATCCACCGCACCGCCTCGGCGAGGGCGGGGTCGCCCTCGCGCGCGTAGTCGGCGCGGTCGTACGGTCGTGCGTTGTCGGGGCGCACCCCGGTGGCCTCGAGCGCCGTGCCGTCGGGCAGGCGGTAGTCGGCGAAGGCGTGCAGGAACACGTCGCCGTTCGGCAACGGGGTCATCATCGCCGGAAGCGCGGCGCCCGCCGTCCGGCGGCCGAACACGCGCGCTCGGCCGAGGTGCTGCATGCCGCCGGCGAAGATCTCGGTGGTGCTCGCGCTCGCCTCGTCGACGAGGATCGCCACCGGTCCCGCGTAGGGCTCGACGGCGGCGCCGGACGTGCTGGAGCGGCGCGGGTTCGTCGTGAACGACAGCTTCGTGTCGCGCGTGCGCATCTCGCCCAGGCTCGCGGGCTCGGCGGTGAAGTGGCCCGCGATCCCCATGGCCATGGCCCCGATGCCGCCGGGGTTCCCGCGCAGGTCGATCACGATGCCGTCGGCGGCGCGGAGCGTGTCCATGGCCTGGTCGAACGGCCGCGCGACCGGGATGAGCCAGATGTTGAACGCGATGAGCCCGATCTCGCGGTCGCCGGCGCCCCACCGCTCGCGCTCGGTCTCGTCGAGGTGGCGCCACGTGAGCTCGGTGGGCATCGGGGGAAGCGAGGCGAACTTCGCCTGCGGCCGCCCGTCGGCGGCGTACGTGACCTCGACGTCGCGCGCCTCGCCGCCCATCGGCTCGACGCGCCAGGTGGCCTTCGACCCGGGCTCGCCGCTCGCGAGCGCCGCGGCGGCGTTCGCGCGCTGGTAGCGCTCGAGCCCGTCGCCGGGAGGGAGCTTGTCGCCGGGCTCGCGGTCGCCGATCCGCAGGACGCGCATGCCCGGCGAGATGCCGGCCGACTCGGCGGGGGAACCGGGCTCGACCGCCACGACGATCGCGTCCCACGCCGCGGCCTCGCCGGCGCGCGGGGCGAACCACAGCGTCGCCCCCGAGCGGCCCTCGCGGAGCGTCGCGGCGCCCGGTGCCGCCGACGAGAGCTCGCCGGGGATGATCGCGAAGTGGCTCTGTCCCAGGCGATCGAGCATCCGCGCGAGCACCGCGCGCAGCGCGTCCTGGTCGGCGGCGTCCTCGGCCTTCGCGCGGAGCTCGTCGCGCACGGCGTCCCACGAGGCGCCCACGCGCTCGGGGTCCCAGTGCGAGTCGCGGACGATGGTCCAGACGGCGTCGAAGGTC
>CAYSFS010000074.1:0-7898 GCA_964430235.1 uncultured Chitinophaga sp.
CGTGCTCACGGCGGACGCGGCGCGGGACGCCGGCGCCACGGCCTGACACCCACCGACGCGGACGGGCCGGGGCCGCGTGCACGCATGCACCGGCCCCGGCCCGGTTCCTTGAAGGGACGAGCGCATGAGCACCACCGCCGACTACTACGAGGTCCTCGGCGTCGCCAAGGACGCATCCGGCGACGAGGTGAAGCGCGCGTACCGCCGGCTGGCCATCAAGTGGCACCCGGACCAGAATCCCGACAACCCGGAGGCCGAGGTGCGCTTCCGCCAGTGCGCCGAGGCATACGAGGTGCTCGGCGACCCCGAGCGCCGCGCCATCTACGACCGCCACGGGCATGCCGGGCTGCGCGGGCGCGCGGGCCACGACTTCAACTCGATGAATGCCGAGGACATCTTCTCGATGTTCAACGAGATCTTCGGCGGGCAGCAGCGCGCGGGCGGCCGCCGCCAGCGCGGCCCCGCGCGCGGGTACGACCTCGAGACGGAGGTCGAGGTCACGCTCAACGACGTGCTCACGGGATGCGAGCGCGAGGTGCGCTTCGAGCGCCCCGAGGTCTGCTCGGTGTGCAAGGGCTCGGGCGCGAAGCCGGGCACCAAGCCCGCGCAGTGCTCGACGTGCGGCGGGCAGGGCCAGGTCGCGCAGGCCGGGCTCGGCGGGCTGTTCCGCATGGTGACCACCTGCCCCGCCTGCGCGGGCCGCGGCAGCGTGGTGAAGGACAAGTGCGGCGAGTGCCGCGGGAACGGCCGGACCACGGTGCAGCGCACGCTGAGCGTGCGCATCCCGAAGGGCATCTCGGACGGGCAGGTCGTGCGCGTCGCCGGCGAGGGCGAGCCGCCGCCGCCGCAGGCGAGCCCCGACGGCACCGGCGTGCGAGGAGACCTGCACATCGGCGTCCGGGTCGCCGAGGACGAGCGCTTCGAGCGCCAGGGCCCGGACCTCATCACGACCCTCGAGGTGTCGTTCGCCGATGCCGCGCTCGGCGGCACCGTCGTCGTGCCGACGCTCGAGGGCGAGGCCGAGACCGCGCTCGACGCGGGCACCCAGCACGGCGAGCTCTTCCGGCTCGAGGGCAAGGGCGTCCCCGACCTGCGTACCGGAAACCGCGGCGACATGGTCGTCGTGGTGCACGTGCGCGTGCCGCGCAAGCTCACCGCGCGGCAGCGCGAGGCCATCGAGGCGCTGCGGGACGCCGAGCGCCCCGCCGTCCCGAAGGCCGGCGACCCGAAGGACGCGGGCCCGCGCAAGCGCGGCGGGTTCTGGGGAAAGATGAAGGATTCGCTCGGCGGCTGAGCCGCGGGAGGAACGCATGACGAACGCACGACCCGACCACCAGCGCCCCCATGGGCACCACCACGACGCCCCGCGCGACGCCGCGGGGGAGCACGGGCACCGGCGCGCCGAGAGCGAGTCGCAGCCCTACGTCGACGACCGCGCGCCCGAGCCCGAGGAGGCGCGCGACGCCATCCGCGCGCTCGAGGAGCGCCTCGCCGCGGCGGACGCCGAGCTCGCCCAGGCCAAGGGCGACGTCCTGCGGGCGATCGCCGACTTCCAGAACCTCCAGCGCCGCACCGCCGAGCAGGAGCCGCGCGTGCGCCTCGGCGCCGCGGGCGGCGTGGTGCGCCAGGTGATCCCGGTGCTCGACCACTTCGACCTCGCGCTCGCGCAGGACCCGTCCCGCATGACCGCGGCCGCGGCGATCGACGGCCTGCGCATCGTGCGCGGCGAGCTGATCAAGGCCCTCGAACGCTCGGGCGTCGAGCTCATCCAGCCGAAGCCCGGCGACGCGTTCGACCCGCACCGCGCCGAGGCCATCATGCAGTCGCCAGTACAGGGCGTCCAGCCGGGCTGCGTGAGCATGCTGCTGCAGCCCGGCTACCTCCTCGGCGACACCGTGCTGCGCCCCGCGAAGGTCGCCGTCGCTCCCTGAGCCATGCCCACCTACGAGTACGAGTGCTCCTCCTGCCGCCACGCGTGGGAGCTCTTCCAGTCGATCAAGGCCGACCCCGAGCGGAAGTGCCCGAGGTGCGGGCGCATGACCGCGCGCCGGAAGATCGGCATGGGTGCGGCCATCCTGTCGGGCGGGCGCTCCGCCGAGCCGCAGGAGTCGCAGGCTTCGGCCGCGGCACCGGCGGCGGGCGCCGCCGCCGCATCGACCGCCGCCGCGGACGGCCCGAAGGCCGCGAACGACCGCGCGAACCCCGCGTCCGCCGACGCAAAGCCCGCGGCGACGCAGCCCGCGCCGGCCGCGCCGCCCGCGCCGGCCTCAACCGAGCGCGGCACGCTCAACTCGACGCACCCCGCCCGCGACGGGCGCGGCGCGGGAAACCTCCGCGACGCCATCCGCCGCCAGCGCGGCGAGCCGCGCGGCACTACGCCGAAGGGCGACGCGCGCGCCGCCGCGAAGCCCGCCGCACGCGCACCCGCGAAGCCTTCCGCCAATCGCGCGCCCGGCGCGCGCCGCGGCGGTCGGTCGCGATGACGCACGGGTAGGCTCCGGGGCGTGCCGCTCCGCTTCATCCAGCGCATCCAGGACCACCTCGCGTACGACAACTACCGGCCCACCGAGGTGGCCGAGGTGCGACGCCAGATGCGCGTCGACGCCGACGACGCCGAGGCGTTCGAGCGCGCGGTCGAGATGCTCGTGGAGGAGGGCCGCGTCGAGGTCGGCGGCGACGGCAAGCTGAGGCTCCCCAGGTTCGGCGACGAGGTCGAGGGCCGGCTCAAGCTGAACCCGCGCGGCTTCGGGTTCCTGGTGCCCGACCGCCCCACGCGCGAGGGCGACCTCTTCATCCCCGCCGGCATGACGAAGGACGCGCTCAACGGCGACCGCGTGCGCGCGCGGGTCGTGCGCAAGGGCGGCGGCGGCGGCTTCGACCGCCGCGGCGGCAAGGGCGCGCAGGACGGGCCCACCGGCCGCGTGGTCGAGGTGCTCGAGCGCGGGCACTCGCGCTTCGCCGGCACGCTCACGAAGGACGGCCGCGAGTGGCTGGTGATGCCCGACGGCCGCTCGCTGCGCGACCCCGTGGTGGTGCGCGACCCCGGCGCCAAGGGCGCCAAGCAGGGCGACAAGGTCGTCTTCGAGATCATCCGCTATCCCACCGAGCTCGACTTCGCCGAGGGCGTCATCACCGAGGTGCTCGGCGAGGCGGGGCGTCCCGACGTCGAGACGCGCGCCGTCATCGACGTCTACCACCTCAAGTCCGGCTTCTCCGACGAGGCGATGGACGAGGCCCGCGAGGCCACGCGCCGCTTCGACCGGGAGGCGAACGGCCCGTGGGAGGACCGCGACGACCTCACGGGGCAGCTCATCTTCACGATCGACCCGCCAGACGCGCGCGACTTCGACGACGCCATCAGCATCCGCCACGACGCCGACCGCGGCGAGTGGGAGCTCGGCGTGCACATCGCCGACGTCTCGCACTGGGTGAAGCCGGGGAGCGCGCTCGACCTCGGCGCGCGCGACCGCGGCAACAGCACGTACCTGCCGCGCCTGGTGATCCCCATGCTGCCCGAGATCCTCTCGAACGGGATCTGCAGCCTGCAGGAAGGCGTCAACCGCTTCTGCAAGAGCGTGTTCATCACGTTCGACTCCGGCGGGAAGCCCGTGTCGCACCGGCTCGCGAGCACCGTGATCCGCAGCCGCAAGCGCTTCACCTACATCGAGGCGCAGGCGGTCATCGACGGCGACCTCGGCCGCGCGCGCGCGCACGCGAGGACCGACACCGCGTACGACCCGGACGTCGTCGACGCGCTGCGGCTCTCGAACCGGCTCGCCACCGTGCTGCGCGAGCGGCGCCGCGCCGACGGGATGATCTCGCTCAACCTGCCCGAGGTCGACCTCGCCTTCGACGAGGCCGGGCACGTCGCGGGCGTCGAGCGCGAGGACACCAGCTTCACGCACACGCTCATCGAGATGTTCATGGTCGAGGCGAACGAGGCGCTCGCGCGCACGTTCAGCAGCATGGACGTGCCGCTCCTGCGGCGCATCCACCCCGAGCCGAGCTTCGGCGACCTCGAGGACCTCCGCATGTTCGCGCGCATCGCGAAGTACCGGCTGCCCGAGGAGCCGACGCGCCGCGACCTGCAGGCGCTGCTCCAGGCCACGGCCGAGGGCGAGAGCGCCCGCGCCATCCACTTCGCCGTGCTGCGCACGCTCTCGAAGGCCACGTACTCGCCGGCGCTCGTCGGCCACTACGCGCTCGCGAGCGAGCACTACGCGCACTTCACGAGCCCCATCCGCCGCTACCCCGACCTCCTGGTGCATCGCGCTCTCGCCGCGTTCCTCGACGCCACCGACAACGGCCGCTCCACGGGCGGGCGCAGGCGCCGCGACCTCGGAGGGCTTCTGCAGGCCGACGACCGCGTGCTCGACGAGAGCACGCTCGTCAAGATCGGCATGCACTGCAGCGAGACCGAGCGCAACTCCGAGGACGCCGAGCGCGACCTGCGGACGTTCCTGGTGCTGCAATACCTGAAGGAGCACCGGCTGTCGGACACGTTCGACGCGCTGGTGACGGGGATCAACGGCACCAGCCTCGTGTTCCTGAGCCTCGAGGAGTTCCTGGTGGACGGCGCCGCTCGCGTGGGCGAGCTGCCGGCCGGCGCACAGCGCGCCGACCGCTGGATCACGAACGAGCTCACGGGGCGGCTGATCGCGCCGCGCAGCGGGATGTCGATCGGGCTCGGCGACCGGGTGCAGGTGACCATCGGGCTCATCGACCTGGCGGCCCGGAAGCTGGACCTCGTGGTGACGAAGCTGGCGCCCAGGCGCGACCTCGACACCCTGAGCCCCAAGGACCTGACCAACGTCCGGCAGCAGAAGGCCGGGAACGCCCCCCGCGAGGGCGGAGGGTTCGGGCCCGGAAAGGGCGAACGCGGACGCAAGGGCCGGGACCGGTCCAAGTACAAGCAAGGGCGACGGGGCAAGCGGAGCTGGTAAGGCGGGCCTTCCGTCATCGGGCTGGGTGACGGAGGATCGTTATCACGGACCTTGCTCGGTCGGCGAGCCGCAGGAACGGGGCGATGTCGCGATTTTGCGGAAACAACGCGGCCAAACTCCTTGCATCACCCGGCTTTCGTGGCATCCTCCGTTCGGATGACCAGGGACAAAGGGGCGCTTCCCGCGCTTCGTTGTCGGCCGCATCCAGGTTGAGCCGAGTTGCACGGCTCCCTCCATGCATCCGAGATCGGGGCCTCGAAGCGTGCTTGCGCCGGTTCGCGTCGTTGCATTCGCGAGCGGCACTCGGTGCTTCCCCACGGCAGGCAGGACGCCTGACCGCGCCGAGCACGTCACCGAACGGTCCGACTCCCGCGGACCAGGATCCAGGTTCCCCATGCGCCACCTCGGCTGCACCATCCAGGCTTCCCTCGCGGCGACGGCCGCCATCGCGACGAGCGCCGACGCCGGCATCATCGCGTTCACCCAGAAGATCGTCTGGGAGGCCTTCACGAATTCCCAGGGCGCAGGCCGCTCGATTGAGACCTTCGACGCGTACGCGGGCTTCTACCCGTCACCCCTCGCCGGAACGATCGGCGGCGTGACGTGGTCGGCGAGCGCGGCCGGCGGGCTCTTCGTCGGTTCCGTCGCCGGGAGTTCGGCCCTCTCGACCTCCAGCCCCGGCGCGCTGACAATCGACCTCTCCGGCGCCGCGGTGCGCGGCTTCGGCGCGAACGTCTTCGGCACCGACATCGACTTCAACGTGGTCCCGTCCGTGGTCCAGGTCACGCTCGCCGACGGCACGAGCTACTTCGCGTCCGTCGGCGCCGCGTCGAACTACATGGCCTTCTGGTCGACGACCGCCGCGATCACCTCGGTCACGTTCGGCGCCAGCGCGCCGGCCGGACTGGGCAACCCCGTCTACCCGACCGTGGACAACCTCACCTTCGCGGTGATCCCCGGTCCCGCCACCTGCCTGATCCTCGTCGCCGCCGGTGCGTGCAGCCGTCGGCGCCGTGCCTGAGCGCCCTCGGGCGCCCGGTCACGACATCCCGGTTCCCTGTTTCTCCTTCCCTGCCATTGGAGTGACGTCATGTCCATTCGCGCGCTCGCCGTTCCCGCCTGTGCCGTCGCCGGCCTCACCGCCGCGTCGAACGCATCCATCTCCCTGTTCGCCGACGCGTTCCTCTACGACGCCCAGGTGGCCGCCTTCCAGCGCTCCACCGAGACGTTCGACACGTACGCCGGCTCGTACTCGACGCCGCTGCTCGGTGCCGCGGGGCCGGTCCAGTGGGCGGCAAACGCCGCCGGCGGCCTCAACGTGAGCGCGGGGCGCCTGTCCTCCGTCGACGGCGGGTCGATCCGCATCGACCTCTCCGGCGCACCCGTCTGGGGCGTCTCGGGCAACTTCTTCGCCACCAGCTCGGGCTCGGTGGCGGGAGCCCTGGTCTACGTCGCGATGAGCGACGGCAGCGGCTTCATCAACTGGGTGGACTCGCCCTCGGCGTTCTTCGGCTTCTTCTCGTCGGGAGGCCCGATCTCGAGCATCGAGATCACGGCGGCGTCCATCGACGGCGGAAGCGTCGCCCCGACCATCGCCAACCTCGACTTCGCCTACGTGCCCGCGCCGGGGAGCATCGCGCTCCTCATGGTCGCGAACGCCGTGGCGCCCCGCCGCCGGCGCTGACCGCAACACCAGCCCGGCACTGACCCAGGCGCGCCCCCTCGGGAGTGGGGGGCGCGCCTGTATCTCAGGCCTATCCTGCGCGCATGACGATCCACGCGTTCCTGCTGGCGGCCGCCCTGCTCGCATCGCCCGCGGCGGACGCCGCCGCGCACGGCGTGCCTGCGGACGCCGCGCCCGCGAACCCCGCCGTCGCCCGCGCCCTCGAGCGCGCGGGCGCGAACGCGCCCGAGATCCGCAAGGCGGTCGATTCCGTTGAGCCCGAGTTCCGCGCCGACATGGAGTGGCTCGTCGGCACCATGCCCGAGGTGGACCTGCAGTCCTTGAAGGCGGACTTCCTGCTCCGCAACGTGCGCGTGGCCGAGCGTGCGCGGCGCGAGGCGCCGTGGGGCAAGGACCTCCCCGAGTCGATCTTCCGCCAGTACGTGCTGCCGTACGCAAGCGTGAACGAGCGGCGCGACGACTGGCGCCAGGACTTCTTCGACCGCTTCAGCCAGGAGGCGTGGAAGCACACGGACCCGATCGACGCGGTCCGGTGGATCAACGACCACCTGCCCGACATGCTGAACGTGCACTTCCACGCGACGAAGCGCCGCAAGCCCGACCAGTCGCCCTACGAGAGCATGGAACTGCACTGGGCGAGCTGCACCGGGCTCAGCATCCTGGTGATCGACGCATGCCGCGCGTGCGGCATCCCCGCGCGCATGGCGGGATGCCCCGCGTGGAAGAAGGTGCAGGGAAACCACAACTGGGTCGAGGCGTGGTGGGACCGCTGGCACAACGTGGGCGATTCCGGCAGCGACCCGCGCGGCGTCGACTGGGTGGAGGAGCGCTGCCGCACCGAGACCGACCCCGACGACTGGGTGCACGCCGTGTACGCGGCGGTGTGGCGTCCCACCAACGTGAAGTACCCGCTGGTGTGGGCGTTCGAGATCGAGTGGGTGCCGGCGCTCAACATCACCCGCTTCTACACCGACCCGGTGGACCACGCGGTGCAGGTGCCGGGAGGGGGGCCGGCGACGATCGAGGTCGCCTGGGGCGGCGAGCTCGTCGCGCGCGCGAAGGCCGGCGCGGACGGCGCCGCGAGGCTGCCGCTCGCGAGGGGCTGCCAGTTCGAGGTCACGTTCCGCAAGCCCGACGGCTCGGCGGTGACGCAGGTCGTGAAGCCGTGAAAATGACGCCGGGGGCGCCGGGGGTCATTTTCGTTCGGAAATGACCCCCAAACGCCTATGGTCATGGCATGATTGGTGTCTCGCGTGTCTTGCAGCACCTCG
>CAYSFS010000074.1:7908-12237 GCA_964430235.1 uncultured Chitinophaga sp.
TCGGAAATGACCCCCGGCGCCATTTTCACCCCGGCCATGGGCAGGACGTCACCTTCGTCGACCACGCCGGGCCGAACACCTCGGCCAGGAAGTCCTTCGTCATCTCGAAGCTGCGGGCATCGGCCAGCGGGTTGAACTGCATGCCGGACCGCGCGTCCTGCGCGGCGGGGTTCGTGAACGCATGCCCGCAGCCCCCGAAGGCATGAAGCTGCCAGTCGGCGCCGTGGTCGTGCATCTCGCGCGCGAAGGCGAGCACCGCGTCCGGGCGCGCCATCGGGTCGTTCCATCCGTGCAGCGCGAGCACGCGCGCGTGCATCGCCTTCGGGCGGTCCAGCCTCGCGGCATCGGGCGCACCGAGCAGCCCGTGCAGGCTCACCACGCCGCGGACGCCTTCCATGCCGGCGCGCGCCACGTCGAGCACGCACAGTCCGCCGAAGCAGAACCCGATCGCGCCCACGCGGTCGCCGTCGACCATCGGAAGCGAACGCACGTGGCGCAGCGCCGCCGCAGCGCGTGCGCGCAGCATCGCGCGGTCCTGCACCAGGGGCGTCATGAGCGCGCCGTTCTCGTCCGGGTTCGAACCGCGACGGCCCTTGCCGTACATGTCGACCGCGAGCGCGGCGTACCCGAGCCCCGCGAGCCACTCGGCCTTCTCGCGCTCGAACGCCGAGCACCCGGACCACTGGTGGAACACCAGCACCGCGGGCCGGCGCGCGTTCGCGGCGCCGTCGAACGCCAGGTATCCCTCGAACTCCGTCGTGCCGTCGCGGTAGGTCTCGTTCGCTGCGTGCATGGTGGCTCCCTGCGTGGCGTGCGGTGGCGCGCGGTGGCGCGCGGGGCATGCGCCGCGCGGGGCGGCGCCCGTCCCCTGCAGGCGCGCATGGTAGGAACGCGCACGCGCCGCGGCGGATCCGGTGACGAAGTCGGTGGCCCGCACATTTCCCGGAATCCCGCACGAACTTCCGCCCGGTTTCCGGGAACGCGCCCGGCGCATGGCCACCATGCGCGGCATGGAACACCTCAATGCACCGATGGCGTGCGCCATCGCAACCTCCGCCGGCGCGTGGATGCACGCCGCCACGCTGGTGCCTCCGTCCGCGCAGTCCGGCACCTTCGGGCACGCCGTGGCGTGGGCGGGCACGCGGCTCGTCGCTGGCCCGGCGCGCGACCAGGATCTCGGCGACGGCCCACCGGCCGTCACCGTCCTGCGGCCGCATGCGCCCGCGGAGGCATGGACCGCGCTCGCCGAGCCCTCGGGCTCGCGCGGCGCGGGATTCGGGCTCGCGCTCGCCGCGGCACACGGGCTCTGCGTCGTGGGTTCCCCCCACGCAGGCTGCGGCGAGCGCGGTTGCGACACGGGGCAGGCGCACCTCGCATGCGTCGACGACGACGGATCGGCGTCGCTGGTCGAGGTGCCCTGCCCCGGACCGGAGGTCGCGTCGCAGTACGGCGCCGCGGTGGCCACGGACGGCCGCTGGGTCGCCGTCGGATCGCCGCGCGCCGACGCGGGCGCGTTCGACGCCGGCGCGGTCGACGTGTTCGAGGTCTCGGCGCGCACCGTGCGCCACGTCACGAGGCTGCACGCCCCGGCGCCGACCACCAGTGCGCGGTTCGGTGCGGCGCTCGCCGTCGACGGCGGCTGGCTCGTCGTGGGCGAGCCGGGCGCCGGCGACGGGACGCCGCGCGCGGGCGCCGTGCATGCCTACGCGTTCCGCGACGGCCGGTGGGTGATTCACGAATCCTTGCGCGCACCTGCGGGCGCGGTCGGCTGGCACGGTGCCGCCGTCGCGCTCGCAGGTGCGGAATTGCTGGCGGGGGCGCCCTTCGCACGCCCCCACGGCGAAGACGGCCCGCGCTGCGGCGCCGTGGCGCGCTGGCGCCGCACGGGCGATGCCTGGCGCCTCGCGCGCGTGCTGGCCCCTGCCCCGTCCGACGATCCGCGGCACGGCGACGGCTTCGGGTCCGCGGTGGCGATCGCCGAGGGCTGGGCCTTCGCCGGCGCCCCCGGGGACGACCTGCTCGGCGAGGACGCCGGGTGCGCGTGGGCCATCGACCTGCGCAGCGCCCGTCCCGAGCGACTGCTGCCCGAGCACGCGGGCGCGGGCGACGGCTTCGGCGCGGGCCTGGCATGGACGCCGGGCCCGCCCCCCTCCCAGGCGGTCGCGGGCCGCGCGGATACCGAACGGCCCCACGTCCCCGGGGCGCACGAGCGTTTAGAGCCCGCGGGCCCGCGGCCGCTGCGGTTCAGCCGCACGCGCCGTCGGCGGGAGCGCAGTCCGTGTCCGCGTCCTCCATCGCCGACGCCGCGCTCGCGTCGGTGACCACGGCGGGCGCCCACCCTTCGGACGCGGCGCGCGCCTCGGCCGCGGCGCCGTAATGGCGCTCGATGACGCCGGCCCACTCCTCGCTCGTCTCGCACCGGATGAAGTCGGCCTTCACCTCGGCCGCGCGCGGGTGGTGCCGCGCGAACTTGATGCCGAACTTCCGCATGTGGCGCCCCGTGCGCCGGGCACCGTGGATCACCTCGCTGAAGCGGTAGTGCTGCAGCAGCACGTCGCGCTGCTCGGCGATCGTGGGCCCGACGGGCGGGCGCCCCGCCATCATCTCGCGCGCCTGCCGGAAGATCCACGGGTTCCCGATGCATCCGCGGGCCACGCTCACGCCCTGCACGCCGCACGCGTCCATCATCCGGAAGATGTCGAGCACCGTCCAGACGTCGCCCGAGCCGAACACCACGCGGTCGCGGTGGCGCGCGCACAGGTCGCGCAGGAACTCCCAGCGACCGGGCCCCGCGTACCGCTGCTCGACGGTGCGGCAGTGCACGGTCGACCACGCGTACCCGCACTCGTACGCCGCGTCGAAGATCCGCTCGAACGCGCGGGCCATCTCCGGGGTGTCGTCGTACGAACGGCGCAGCTTCACCGTGCACGCGATCGACGCGGGCACCGCCGCGCGCACGGCGCGCAGCAGGTCGATCGCCGCGTCCGGGTGCGCCAGGAAGTGCCCGCCCCGCGCACGCCGGCGGATCTTCTTCACCGGGCACGCGAGGTTCAGGTCGATCACCTCGTAGCCCATGCCGGCCAGGATCTCCGAGCCGCGCGCGATCTCGTCGGGCTCGCTGCCCATGATCTGCCCCGCGATCGGGTGGTCGTCGAGCCCCGCCGCGCGGTTCTCGTCGAGGTCGCCCATGCCCACCTCGCTCGCGATGAGGTCCGGGTCCTCCTTGCGCCGGCCCTTCCCGCCATTGATCAGCGTGCGGTCGAGCAGGGCCTCGGTGACGCAGAACGGCGCGCCGTGCGCGCGCGCCACCAGGCGCATCGCGCCGTCGGAATAGCCCGCGAGCCCGGCCTGGAAGAACGGCGCGTCGAACCCCGGCACCAGCGCCGTCACGCGCGGGTCGGCGCGCACCAGGCGCGCGGTCTCCTCGACCGGGCGCGACAGCGCCCGCGGGGGGAGTGCGGATGGTTCGAGTTCGACGCCCATGTCGCGCGGCCGGCGGCCGTTTCGTGGATACTACGCATCGATGCAGCGCGCCCCGCACGCCGTCCCGACCGCGGCCCGACCGCTCGCCGCGGCGCTCGCCGCCGCGCTCCTCGCCGCGGGCTGCCAGAACTACCCCTACGACCCGACGAAGGCCACGCGCGCGTACCCGTTCCAGCTCGGGCAGGGCTCGCTCGTCGACGTGCAGGTCATCCCGAACCTCGAGACGGGCACCATCCTGCTCGTGAACGCCACCGCCACCAGCTACGCGAATTTCGACCTCTGGCTGAACCAGCGGTACGTGCGCCACGTGGACCGCCTCAAGGCCGGCGAGAGCGTCGAGCTGCACGTCGACACCTTCTGGGACGAGCGCGGCGAGGGGCCGTTCCCCGGCGGATGGTTCCGGTACTACCAGCCGACGCCCATCGTGCTGGTGCAGATCCAGACGGCGCCGGACCAGCCCCTCGTCGGGCTGATCGCGAAGCCCCCGGACGCCGACCGTCGCTGAGGCGCGCGGCGGCATCCCCGTCGGCGCGCGCGGCACGCGCACCGGACGCCCGCCGCGTCACATCCCGAGCCGCGCGCGCTTCGCCTCCCACTCGGCGACCTCGCGCTTGTTCTCGGTGGCCAGCGGCTTGCCGCTGCGCACGGCCTCGATCTCGAGCTTCGTGAGGTGCATCGCGTCGAGGCGGTAGTCCTCGAACGCCTCGCAGCTCACGGGCACGATCGGCTTCATGAGCTCGTACATCGCGCGCGCGAAGACCTGGATCTCGAGCTGGGCGTGCGGGTCCATCCGCAGCGAGAGGAAGTGGAAGATGTTGTGCAGGTCGCACTTCCAGTACCACTCGG
>CAYSFS010000075.1:0-11990 GCA_964430235.1 uncultured Chitinophaga sp.
GCGGAGAGGGTGGGATTCGAACCCACGAGCAGGCAAGCCCGCTACTAGTTTTCGAGACTAGCCCTTTCAACCGCTCAGGCACCTCTCCGGGCAGAACGGCGGACGGACAGTATGCGCGGAATCCGCGCCTCGGTCAATGCCCCGGACCGTCGCGCGTGGTCAGCAGGATCACCCCGCCCACCACGAGGAGCAGTCCCAGCAACCTCTTGGCCGAGAATTCCTCGCCCAGGAAGAGGCAAGCCCCGACCACGGCGATCGTGGGCGCCAGCGCGAAGGCGATCGGCTTCACCCGGCTCACGTCTCCCGCCGACAGGCCCAGGTAGAAGCAGGCGATGCCCAGTGCCCCCGCCGCGACCCCCGCGCCGAAGACCAGCTTCCACCACGTGGCCGCCGAGGCATGCTGCCATCCCGAGGGCTCGCGCGCCGCCGACACGCCGAACGGCTCGAGCCACCCGCGCGTCGCCGCGTACCACACCGCCCAGATCACCGGGAGCGCCACCGTGGCGCGGACCGCGAGCGCGGTCATCGGGCCCACCTGCCCCGACTTCAGGACGCTCTTGGCGCAGAGTTCGCCCACGGCCCAGCACAGACCCGCGAGCACGGCCCAGACGACGGCTGCCATGGCCGGAGGATAGCCCGACGGCCGACGGCGCGGCCCGCGCCATCACCGTCGACGCGGTCACGGACCCCACGAGCCGAGCAGCTGCCCGAGGTCGATGCCGTTCACCGTGCCGTCGCGGTTCAGGTCGGCCACGGCCGAGGACGAGCCCCAGGCACCGAGCAGGATGCCGAGGTCGATGCCGTTCGTCGTGCCGTCGCCGTTGAGGTCGCCCGTGCGGGCGCACGCATCCGCGACGCCGTCGCCCGACGCATCCGCGCACGACGTGCCCGGTCCCTTCCACGTGGCACCGGCGACCTGCGCATCGGCCTGCGTGAGCAGCAGGCAGAAGCCGTTCGAGAAGCACGCGGCGCCCACCGGCGGCGGGCACGTCACGCTCGCGCAACCCGAACCGTCGCCCTTGTAGGTGCCGCCGAGCGCCGCGCACGCCGATGGGCTCAGGGGCCCTTGGCATGAGCCGTCCGGGAGGCAGCACGCACCCTGCGGGTCGCAGTTGTACGTGGCGCAGGCGCTGCCGGCCGGGCCTGACACGCCGCCGGCCGCGACGCACTGGGACGGGGCGAGGTTCAGGCAACCGCCGGTCGATGCGAAGCAGCAGGCCCGCGGCGCGTCGTTGTCGCACGCCGCCGCGGTGCACGCCACGCCGTCGCCGCGGTACGCCCCGCCGAGCTGCTGGCACTCGGCGAGGGTCCGCTGAGAGCACCCCGCGCCCACGCAGCAGGCGCCCGTCGGCGCGGTGCCGCAGTCGCCGAGCGCGGTCCACGTCAGGCGCATGACCCAGTCTCCGGTCGGCCGGCAGATCGTGGGGATCTCGGAGAAGCGCTTCCAACCTGCACCGCAGCCGAACGCGCCGCAGTCGATCATCTGGATCCAGTTCTGGGTGGCCTGCTGCAGTCCCCCGACGTCCGTGCACGGGAACGCGTTCGCCGTGGAAGGCGGCGCGACCAGGCACGGGTTCTGCGCCTGCGAGTGGTGACGCTCGATGCGGTAGCCGAACGAGATGGTGTGCGAGCCGTCGTCCTGGAGGACGATCTGCTCGGGATCGCCCGGATCGATCATGAACTGCACGTTCGTGCCGTTGGTGCCCGGCTGCATGACCAGGTGCGGGAGCACCTCTCCGTCGCTCGCGGCCGTGAACGCCAGCGCGCCGGTCGCCGGCGTCCCCTCCCAGAAGCTGACCGACCACCGCGTGGTGGTGGTGACGGTGGTGCCGCTGGTCGCGAAGATCATCTCGGCGAGGTCGATGCGCACGGGGAACGCCGAGGCCGGCAGCGTGAAGCTCACGGCCGCGGTCTCTCCCTGCGCGAACCCGCCCTGCGCCACGTACTGGCCGCCCTCGAACGAGCTCGACGTGTGCGTCGACACGGTGGACGCGCATGCGCCCGCGACGCCCCCGCCCTCGGAGGTGCGGCGGAGCACGACCCGCTGGTGCGCGAGGTCGCCCACCATGACCGGCAGCGGCGCGGGTTCACCGCCGGCGAGTGCCCCGAAAGACGCCATGAGGGCGGACAGCGAGGCGAGGGTCACCATCGCGGTTTCGCGGACGGGTCGAGGCATGGAAGGGGTCTCCGGCGCCGGACGAGGCACTCCCCGGCCCCACGGCGGGGCCGGGAACCTCGTTCAGGCTAACCCTGCATACGGAGAACGCACGGAAATCCTTGTCGGATTCCGCCGGAGCCCGGACCGATTCCGTGGGGCATGGGCCGCTCGTCAGCGGCGCGCGGGCTGCTCGAGGCCGCTGGCTTCCCAGTCGATCGTGATCTTCTCCTGCACGATCTCGTCGATCACGACCTCGAAGTCGGTGCGGCCGTTGCGCTCCACGAGCGGGCGCGCCCCGTCGACCAGCTCGCCGAGGCGGCGCTGGATGAGGGCGGTCAGCTTGAAGCGGCCGCCGAGGCGCTGGACGATCTCGTCGCTCTTGAGGGCATCGATCACGGGTCGGCTCCTTGGTCGTGCCGGGCGGGTGCCGCGGCGGATCGAGGAGTATAGCGGAACCCCGCACGCCCTCCAAGGGCCGGAAACCCGGGCGAGGGGCGAAGCCGGACGCCCGGTACCCTCGGGCGGTGGACGCCCCTCGCGACGAGCGATTCCCGGCGGCCCTGCGCGTGAAGCGGGGCGAGGACTTCGATCGGGCCTACCAAGGGCGGCGCCGGCGGGACCTCGGGGCATTGGTGGTGTACGGGACTCCCAACGGCCTGCCGGTGACCCGCCTCGGGCTCAGCGTGTCGCGGAAGGTGGGTGCCGCGACGGTCCGCAACCGTGCCAAGCGGATGCTGCGCGAGGCGTTCCGGCACGTACGCGCCGAGCTGCCCACCGGGCTCGACCTCGTGGTCGTGGTCCGTCCTCACTCGGAGTGGGAACCCGAGCGCTACCGACGCGGACTGGTCGAGGCGGCACGGGCGCTGGCGCCGCGCGAGGCGTGACCGGCCTTGCGGGGCCGCGGCCGCGGGAGCGCGCACCTCGGTCACCGCACGGGATCGTGCCCGCACCCGCCCCACGGATTGCAGCGCGCGATCCTGGATGCGGCCATCCATCCGCCGCGCGCCGCGCCATGGCGGGCGATCGCCTCGATCGCGTACTCCGAGCACGACGGCTCGAAGCGGCACCATCCCCGCGTGGCCCACGCGAGATTGCGCTGGTACCACCTCACGCACGCGATGCACGCCCGCGCCGAGGTCCCGGGCGCACGCTCACGCATGGCGCACGGGGTTCCGCACGCGGCCGACGCCCGGGATCTCGACCTCGACGACGTCGCCGTCCTTCAGGAAGACGGGCGGCTTGCGCCCGAAGCCCACGCCCGAGGGCGTCCCCGTGAGCACCACGGTCCCGGCCGCGAGCGTGGTGCCGCGCGAGACCTCGGCGACGATCCGCGCCACGGAGCGGATCATGCCCGACGTGGGCGCGTCCTGCATCACCTGCCCGTTCACGCGCGTGACGATGCGCAGGGCCTGCGGGTCGGGCACGTCGGCGGCGGGCGCCACCGGGCCGATCGGGCAGAAGGTGTCGAAGCTCTTCCCGCGGCTGAACTGGCCGCCTCCGCCCTCGCGCTGCCACCAGCGCGCGCTCACGTCGTTCGCCGCCGCGTAGCCGGACACGAACGAGAGCGCGCGGTCCTCGGGCACGTCCTTCGCGTCGCGGCCGAGGACGAACGCCAGCTCGCCCTCGAAGTCCACCTGCGGGCCGTGCTCGTCGCAGATCGGCGGGATGACGATGGCGTCGCCGTCGCCGCACGCGGCGCACGGGTTCTTGTGGAACACGACCAGCTGCACCGGCGCGGCGCCGCCCATCTCGGCGGCGTGGTCGGCGTAGTTCTTCCCGATGGCGACGATGGCGGGAGGGCGCGCGTTCATGGCGCGGAGCGTATCCCGGGGCTCAGCGCTTGCGCTCCGAGGAACCTTGCCTGAGCTCCTCGAGCCGGGCCCTGCGCTCGCGCTCGAGGTCGGCCTGGCGCGCGCGGTAGGCGTCCATGTTGGGAGGCTCGGGGTACATCGCCTCGAGCTTCGCGCCGCCCGCGGCGAACGGGCTCGCCGCGAAGTCCTGCTGGACCTGCGGGAGCGCGGCGTCGTACGCCATCGCCCGCTGGTCCTCGGGCAGGTTGTTGTAGATCGTGAGGCGGTCGACGAGCGGCAGCGACGGGTCGCGCAGCACGCCCGCGAGGGCGTCCTCGAAGCTGCGCTCGAGCGAGCCCACCATGTCCGCGAGGCGCGCGTCGCCCATGCGGGTGCGGAAGTCGGTGAACTGGTTCGTGCGGAAGTACTCGGTGAGGTCGCGCGCGAACGCCAGCGCGTCGTCGAGCACCTTCCTCCGGCCGAGCAGGTAGCACTCGATGATTCCGCGGCGGAGCACGGCCGCGACGTCGGTGCGCGCGACGTCCGGCACCATCTCGTACTCGCCCTTGGTCGACTCGCGGACGAAGACGTCGAGCGGCGCCGCGTACTTCTGGTTCGGGATGAGCCCCCCGCGCCCGCACAGCGCGTCGAGCTGGTCCAGCAGCCTCTGGGCCTGCTCCTGCTCGCCCGCGTGGTAGAGCTCGCGGACCGCGTTCGCCATGAAGTTCTCGTAGAAGTCCACGAACGTGTCCGGGCCGCCGCCGCGCGCGTCGTAGTGGCGGCGGTACAGCTCGCGGAAGTAGCGGTCGATCGAGCCGATCCAGCGGGGGTCGTAGAGGCGCGTGGGGTTGTCGCTCGAGAAGGGATCGACGCGCATGAGGCCGGAGTGCGCCAGCGCCTGCATCGCCTGGATCGAGGTGCGGTCGTCGTTGAGGACCTTGTAGATGTCCTCGTCGTTCTCGTAGCGCCCCGCCCCGACCTCGCCGCCGAGCTTCGTCCAGTAGAACGCGTGCGACTGCGGGTGGCGCCAGTCGAACGGCCCGAACTCGCGCGTGAAGCGGGCCATGACGCGCGGGTCCATGTTGTAGACGTCGAGCAGCACGCGCTTGCGCATCCACTCGACGAGCGCCGCGATCGACTTGCGGCGCGACTGGTCGGAGAAGACGTCGTCGATCGCCGCGTAGACGGGGTCACGGCGCCGGAACTGCTCGTGGAACCCGAAGATCTTCGCGTAGCCCGGGCCCACGCGGATCGAGTTCCACCGCCCGAGCGCCATCAGGAGGTCGCGGTCGAGCCGCAGCTTCAGGTCCGGCGAGACCTGCTGCAGGCGGTCGCGGAGGGCGTCGACGAGCTGCGCGACGCCCGGGTCCTTGGCCACGAGCTCCTCCCACGTGTCGGGGGCCTCGGCGATGCGGTCGAGCCACTTCGCGCGGTCCTCCTGCTCGGCCGGGGGCTCGCCGAGCACCAGGTGCCACTCCTTCGCCAGCTCGCGCTTGTAGTGGAAGTGCGCGTCGTCGCTGAGGCCGTCGATCTTGTGGGCGAACCACCACCCCAGCTCCTTGTAGAGGATCAGGTCGTTCGGGTTGTAGCGGATGCCCTGCCCGCGCACGAGGTCGATGCCCGCGTTCACGAGGCGCCAGCGCTCCTCGGGCGTCTTCATCGCGACCGAGAGGTTGTAGGCCAGGTTGTGCCCGTGGAACGCCCACACCTCGCCGAAGCGCGGCTGCAGCTTCGTGATCATGTCGGCGAGGCGCCGCGCGTCGTAGTACTGCCCGTCCTGGCGCATCTGCTGCAGGCGGATCCAGAGGTAATCGACGACGAGGCCGCGCAGCGCGCCGACCGCGGCGCCCACCGCG
Organism: uncultured Chitinophaga sp.; assembly: GCA_964430235.1. GTDB lineage: Bacteria > Planctomycetota > Phycisphaerae > Phycisphaerales > SM1A02 > UBA966. The sequence goes on from CAYSFS010000075.1 coordinate 5,805, forward strand.
ACGATCGGCGGCGCGCCCTCGACCGAGACGTTCGTGTACCGCAGCTGCGCGCGGTCGCTCGCCGCGAGGATGCGCGGCAGCAGCGCACCGGCGCACGCGACCGACGCGACGGCCGTCGCGGCCGAGAGGAGCTGGATGGCGCGTCCTCGCATGCTTCAGGACTGGCCGCTGTAGACGGCCACCTCCTTCCGCCGCATCACGGCCCACCCGAAGAGGAGCGTGCCGGCCGTCCACGCGAATCCGATGCCACCGACGGCCTGGAAGATCGTGGCTCCGCGGATGGCGCGGCCCTGCGCGAGCGCGTCGCTCGGGCTCTGCGCGGCGAACCCGCCGAGCGCCCACTCGATGGACGAGGCCACCGCGAGGACGGCCCGCTGCGCGGCGGCCGCGACGGCGCCGGTCTTCGGGTCGATGTACCAGTTGTCGATGGACGTGGCCAGGAACGGCGTGAGCGACGCCATCGAGAAGACGCCGAAGGCGAGCAGCACGGCGATCGGGAAGCTGAGGAACGACCCCGCCACCGTGGCGAGCGCCGCGAGGAACGCGAGCTTCGCGACGTCGACCACGAGGGCGCGCGCGAGGTTGCCCGCGAAGGTCGACTCGGTGACCATCACCTCGAGCGAGTCGGGCTGCACGAAGACGGTGATGGCGTTCGCGACCGGCTCCTTGGCGCCTTCCTCCATGCGCAGGTTCCAGATGCGCACGCGGAGCGTGCCGTCGGGGCCGACGAAGCGTGGCTCGACCCGAAGCGAGTACGCGTCGCCGGGCACCCACTCGCGGGTCTCCCACATGCCGGAGCCCTCGCCGGTGGTCCACTGGAACATCGTCACGTGCCGCTCGTGCTCGTCGTCGCCGCCGCCGTGCAGCTTGAAGCGGAGCGCCACGGGCAGCCCCGCGCGCACCGCGTCGCGGAGCCCGCGGAACGTGAACTCGCGGCTGTCGCCCGGTCCGATCCGGCGCTGGCCCTCGAGGAACTCCTTCTGGCTGGCCTCGGCGATGGCCCGCCGCTGCGCGGCCTCGTCGACGGTGCCGTTGGCGATGTCGGCCTTGAGCACCGCGTCCCGCTCGATGGTCTCGTTGACGATCTCGGCGAGCCGCGGCGCGGGGATCACCTCGTACTCCGGGCGGGTGCCCGTGCGCGCGACGAGGACCGCGGTGCGCACGTCGCGCGCGTCCTGCTCGTCGACGGGCCGCTGCGACGACAGGTAGACGGTGCCGGCCGCGATCAGCAGCGTGCCGCCGAGCGCCACGGCCGCCCCGAGGGCGAGCGTGCCGAGCCACTTCCCCAGCATCCACGACGCCGCCGACACCGGCTTGGTGACGACCGACCACACCTGGCGGTCGCGCATCTCGCCCGCGGTGCTGGCGCAGCCGAAGAACAGGACGAAGACCGACGCGAACGCGAACGTCGCGGTGTGGCCCCAGTCGAGGAAGCCCGGGATGGCCTGGAACAGCGGTTCCTGCGGGCCGCGCGAGAGCGCGAGCATCGGCAGCACCATCGCGATCGGGAGCGCGAACCCGGGCGCGGCGAGGGTGCGCACGCCCTCGAGCGCCGTGTTCGATGCCACCGCGAACGGCCCGCCGCGGGCGACGAGCGCCGCGCGCGCGGCGCGCCACAGGAACGCGAAGAGGAGGAGCGAGGCCGCGGCCGCGGCCACCCACTGGGCGCCTGCCTGCCACCCGGCCGCCCAGAGCGCGAGCGCCGCGCCGACGACGGGGACGCCGAGCTCGAGCACCTGGAGCGTGAGCCCGAGCCACGCCGCGAGGGCGAGCGCGCCGGCGGCGATCGCGGCGAGCGCCAGCACCGTGGACGGCGACCGCGCGAGGACCGACGGCAGCCACTCGGGCACTTGGTCGGCCACCAACCTCCACGCGAACTCGGACTTGGTGTCCTCGGACATGGAGCCGTCGTCCTCGAACAGGTCGAGCGGCCGTGCCAGCACGCGGGGCCCGCCGTACGTCCGGCCGTTGGCCGACACGGTGGCCTGTGCGATGAGCTGCATCGCCGACGGGTCGCGCTCGGCGGCCGAGCACCGCCCGAGCGCGGTCCGGATGCCGGCCTGCTGCGCCGCGAGGTCGTCGGCGACGCGCAACGCGGGCCACGCGACGGCCGCGCACGCCGCGAGCGCCACGACGGCGGCCACCGCCCGCGCCGCGGTGGGGCGCAGGCGGTCCTCGGCCCAGCGGTGGACCCGCCGGAGCAGCTCGATCACGACCCGCCGCCCCCGCCCAGGAGGTCATCAATGACGGAACGGTCGACCTCGGCCGCGGGCTTCCGCGCGGTGCGGGCCGCCGGACCGGGCGCAGGCTCCGCCGGCGCGGGAGCCGCAGGTGCCGACGCCGAGTCCGCGTCGGGCTTCGGTGCCGCAGGACCGCGCACGCCCGTCGGCGGTGCAGGCGTCTCGGTCAGCTCGCGCAGCACGTCGCGCGCGGGCTCGGGCCTGGCGGCAACGGGCGGCGGCGGAGCCTGCGAGGGGGCGGGCGCAGGAGCGTCCGCGGTCGCGACAAGGTCGCCGATCAGGCGCGCGCCCTCGGCGTCCTCGCCACGGAGGAACGCGGCGGTCGCTCCGCCCGCCTGCGCGCCGCTCGTCTCGGCGCGCTCCTTGCGCGCGTCCTCGACGATCCTCACGAAGAGGTCCTCGAGGCGCTGGCGCGGCGCGGCGATGCGCTCGACCGGGACGTGCGCCTCGTCGCGCAGGAAGCGCTCGACGCGCGCGGTGGACGCCGCGTCGAGCCGCGGCACCGTGATCACCGTGCGCCCGGAGTCCTCGAGCAGCTGGTCGACGGTGCCCTCGCTGCGGATTCGGCCGCCGTACAGGATCACCATGCGGTCGCATACGTCCTGCACGTCGTCGAGCTGGTGGCTCGAGAGGAGGATGGTCTTGCCGCGGCGGCCGAGCTCGAGCAGGAGGTCCTTCACCTGGCGCGACCCCAGCGGGTCGAGGCCGGAGGTCGGCTCGTCGAGGATCAGGAGGTCCGGGTCGTTGATCAGCGCCTGCGCGATGCCGAGGCGGCGCGCCATGCCCTTGGAGAACTCGCCGACCTGGCGGTGCGCGACGTGCGTGAGCCCCACCATCGCGAGGAGCTCCTCCGTGCGCCGGCGACGCACGGCGTGCGACAGGCCGAACAGCCGCCCGTAGAAGTCGAGCGTCTCGGTGGGCGTCAGGAACCGGTAGAGATACGACTCCTCGGGCAGGTAGCCGATGCGCCGCTTCACGTCGACGTCGGACGGGTCCTTCCCGAAGACCGTCAGTCGGCCCTTCGAGCGGTGCAGCAGGCCCAGGATCATCTTGATCGTGGTGCTCTTGCCGCTGCCGTTGGGGCCGAGCAGGCCGAAGATCTCGTCACGGCGGATGCCGAACGAGATGCCGTCGACCGCGACCGCCTTGCGGCGCATCCAGAAGTCGGAGAAGACCTTGGTGAGGCCGTCGGCCTCCACCACCAGTTCGTGCTCGGCGTCAGGCGGCATGGCGCTCCTCGGCCGTCACTCGCGGCCGAACCCCTTCTCGGCGCTGCGATCGAGGCGGCGCCCCGGGGCATCGATCATGATCTGGCGGCTCCCGAGCTGGAACGCGTCGGGCGAGCCGCCCGACATCGACTCGGCCCGGCGGCGCTCGACCTCGGACTGGCGGCGCGCCTGCATCACCTCGGGGGAGCTCTCGATGCCGAGGCGGACCGGGCCGCCCGCGTCCGGCGCGGCGACGACCTCGGCGGTCTTGGACGACAGCACGTCGCGCAGCGCGTCGAGCCACAGCTTGCGCACGAGTTGCCCGGGGTTCTCTCGGAAGCTCGGCGCGAGGCCGGCGACGCGTCCGAGCTGCTTCCCGAGCGTGGCTCGGACGCCGGCGCGGTACGCCTGCGCGCGCGCGATGATCGCGGCGGTCTGGCCGACGCTCGCGCTGCCCTCGAAGCGCGCGCCGAGCTCGGACATGACCGCGTCGGCCGCGGCGAGGTCGCCGCGCGTGAGCTCGGCCTCGTAGCGCTGCACGAGGTCGAGCACCTGCTGCCACTCGGGGCCGGCCATGCCGACGAGCGTGGCGTTCGCGTCCTGCTGCGCGCGCTCGAGCGAGAGCTTGGCGTTCTCGCGCGACTCCTGCACGCGGCTGAACGCGTTGCGGATCGCCAGCGGCGCGATCTTCTCCGGGAGCGTCACCGCGCCGAGGCGGATGCCGGACTTCATCGCGTCGAGCTGCGCCTGCGCCTTGGCGCGCAGCGTGGCCTCGGGGGCCTCGCGCGACTCGAGCAGTTCCTGGAGCGTGAACTCCGCGGCCGTCTGCACCATGCCGCGCTGCAGCGCGCGGCGCACCACCTCCCGCAGCGCGTCGGGCGGGAACTCCCCGAGCGTGCGCACCACGTCCTCGACGGCGAACTCGGCCGAGATGCGGACGTGGACGAGGTCGCCGTCGGCGGTGATGAGCGAACCGTCCTCGCCGGGGCGGACCGGGTCGTCGGCGAGCGCCGCCGCCGTGGCCTGCTCGAGCGTGCCGACGCCGTCCTTGAACCGGGGCCAGAACTCGCGGTTCAGCTGCACCGCGTCCTTCTGCGGGATGCGGACGATCTCGCCCACGGGGTACGGCCAGAACGGCTGGAGGCCGGGCGCCACCGCCTCGGCGCCGGGCTCGCCCTGGATGCGGCCGAAGACGGCCTTCACCCCGGTCTGCCCCTCCTGCACCTGCTGGAACCCGCTGAGCAGGAAGACGGCGACAAGCACCACGATCGCCCCCTGGAGCACTCGGTAGCTGAGCCGAAGCGCCTCGCCCAGCGACTGGTTCGCGGGGTCCATCGCCTGCCGCATCGCGGCCTCGGCGCCCGCGGTCGCGGCCACCTCGAAGCGCGCGCTCGCCTCGCGGCGCGGGGCCTCGGGGGCCTCGGCGCCGTCGTCGGTCGGGAGCTGTCCTGGCCGTTCGCTCATGGCTCGCTCCGGTGGGTGCTCACTTCTTCGCCGGCGCGCGGCCGCCCGGCTGCGGGATGCCCTTGGCGTCGACCGGCGCATCGAGGTCGATCAGGTGGAACGGCGCGCGCGTGGTGTCGGTGATGTACGTCGTGCTCTGCGAGAGCGACATGCGGAGCGTGTCGAGCCACGCCAGGAAGATCGCGAGCTCGGCCTCGCCCTTCATCTCCTGGTAGTAGCGCGTCGCCTCCTCGTTGCCCTTCGCCTCGATGCGCGCCGCCCACTGGTCGGCGAAGTTCATGATGATGTCGGCCTGGCTCTTCGCCTGGCTGCGGAGCGCCTCGGCGGCGCTGGCGCCCTTCGCCTCCTCGAGGTTCGCGAGCGTCTCCTGCACCGCGGCCATGCGGCGCAGCACGGCGACGCTGGTCTTGCTCGGGAGCACCACCTGCGAGATGCCGACCGACACGGGCATGGTGCCCGCGAGCCGGGTTCGGCGAAGGTCCTCGAGGATCGAAGCCTCGGCCTCGGCGATCTTGCCGGACGGGCCCACGAGGTCCGCGAAGGCGTAGCCGCCGATGGCGCGGAGCGCGCCCTGGAGCTGGGTCTCGAGGTCCTTCGCGGCGCCGTCGACGGTTCCGTAGCTGGTGAAGAACCGCAGCGTCGCCTCGGCGTCGGAATCGACGCGCCACGTCATGAACGCCTGCACCATGACCTGCTGGCCGTCGCGCGTGAGCACGGTCTCGAGCGGGCTCTCGATGAGCTGCTGGCGCGTGTCGATGCGCGTGACCTGGTCGATGAAGAACGGCGCCTTGAGGTGCAGGCCCGGGCGCGCCTCGACCCCCGCGGGCTTGCCGAAGCGCGTGACCACGGCCACCTCGTGGAAGTTGACGGTGTACGTGGTGTTGTAGAGCACCAGCACGAGCACGATGAGCATGCCGACGACGATGCCGACGGTGCGGTTCATGGGTTTCTCCCTCCCGAGGCGGGTTCCTTGCGCTCGAGGTAGTCGGCGAGGTTGAGGCCCGACTCGGCCTGCTTCATGGTCACGTCGAGGTCGGTGCGGCCGGAGACGCCCGGGCCGAGGACGAACTTGGCGCGTGCGGCGGCGAGCGCCCGGCCGAGCACCTGCATGGTGCGGAACTGCTTGTAGAGCTCGGGCGCCGCGCGGTAGGAGGGCGCCTGGCCCAGCACTTGCGCCGCGTCGCCCGCCGCGCCCATCACGATCGCCCAGCGCCGCGCGCGCGCGGCGGCGATCAGCCCCGCGGCGGCACCACGGCTCTGCATGATGAGCGACT
>CAYSFS010000076.1:0-5510 GCA_964430235.1 uncultured Chitinophaga sp.
AGTTCGGCACCAACCTGCGCGCCACCGCCGCCACCAGCGCCCCGAACTTCGTGCGTGCGATGGCGGTCCCGATCACGTCGATCTGGCTCGCGATGAAGCCGGGCATGGGCGCGGCGCAGGCGACGTGGGTGCTCGGGATCTGCTGCGTCTCGGTCGGCATCCTGTGCGCGCTCGCGCTCGACGAGACGTTCCACCGCGACCTCGACTACCTCGAGCACTGAGCCGGGTGCGACCGTGAAGCACCGCGGCCGCCTCCCGAGGGACGCGGCCGCGGGCGTGCGTTCATGGAGTGGTCAGGTCACTTCGGACCGCCGGAGCCGCCCGAACTGCCCCCGCCGCCGCTGGATCCTCCGCCGCTGGATCCGCCGCCGGACCCGCTGCTTGACCCGCCGCCCTGGCCGCCTCGGCCGCCGGGACGGCGTCCGGGCTCGCCGGGCTTGCGGCCCGGGCGACCCTTCTCGAACTCGTCCTTGGTGACCTTGCCGTCACCGTCGGCATCGAGCTTCTTGATGCGCTCCCACTGCTCCGACGAGACCTCGTCGGAGGTGATCGATCCATCCCCGTTCTTGTCCATGTCGGTGAAGACGGGACGCTTGCGCTCGCCGCCACCGGGTCCGCCCGGTCCACCGGGACCACCCTGGCCCGGCCCCTGGGAGGGCGGGGCCTTGCCGGGGCCGCCGTCCTGCGGGAAGGCCACGGCGCCCGCGGCCAAGGTGAGTGCGAAGAGGGGAGCTGCGATCAGGGTCGTGCGGATGCTCATCGTGATTCGGTGTCCTTTCGTTCCGGCGATGGCCGGGTCCGCCATGTCGGGGACTCCGGAGCAACGGCGCCCGTCCCGCGTCATTGCGCAACGGGGCCGGATTCTCACTTCACGACCACCTTGCTCGCCCGCACCACCATCAGCCCGGCGTCGTTTTTCTCGACCACCGTGCCCGTGACCGCCACCAGCGCCATGGGCTCGAGCCCCGACGCGCCGCGGACCGGGAACGGGAACGGTTGCCCGCCGGCGTCGACGAACTCGATCGTCGCCATGCTGCGCTTCATCGCCTCCCGGTCCTCGCAGCAATAGTCCCACGGGGTCTTGCAATGGTCGGGCTCCGCCCCGTCCGAGCAGCTCTTCAGCGCCGGGTCCACGATCGTGAACATCGCGACGTCGTGCGTGAAGGGCATGCGGCTGCCGCCGATGCGGCCGACGATGGTCACGGAGTCCCCCTGCTTGGCCGAGGCCTTGCACTCGGCGACACGGGTTCCCGCCGGCTCCCCGCGGACCACCAGGCCCTCGGGCAGCTTCACGTGCGAGATGGAGTGGGCCCCTCCGTCGCCCGGTGCTCCGCTCGCGTGCTCCCCGTGCGAGCCGGCGGCGTGCGCGTGCCCGGCATGGGCGCCGCCTCCCGAGTCCGTCCGGGCCGGGCCCGTGGTGCCCCCGCCGTCGCATGCCGCGACGGCCGCGGCCAGCGAGACCGCGAGGAGGAGGCGAGATGCGTTGCGCGTGGCCGTTCGTGAGGACGTGTCCATGGGTTCTCTCCTGTGCCCGTTCGGGCGTTCAGTCCGCCTTCAGGGCGGAGGGTATCGGCATGCGAAGGCAATGGAACGCGGGTGCGACGCACCCGGCGATCCCCGTGATCAGTCCCGCGGCAAGCCCGACGGCCACGGTGCGCTCGTCCACCGCGAGGGCGAACGTGCCCATCGAGAAGCGGACGGCGATCCCGTCCATGAAGGCGACGGCGAGCGCGGCGGCGGCCAGCGCGCCCGCCATCGAGGCGATGAGCGCCTCCTGCGCCATGCTGGCCGCGACGGCGAGGCGCCCGTACCCGAGCACCTGGAGCGTCGCGAGCTCGCGGACGCGGCTCGCGAACGCGCCGTACATCGTGTTCAGGCCGCCAAGGAGCGCTCCGAGCGCCACGAGCCCCGCGCTGGCGGCGACCATCACCTGGACCGGCCGGTAGAACGCGCCCTGAGTGGCGTAGTAGTCGGGCTCATGGATCGCGCTGAGCTCGAGGTCGATGCGCCGCTGCGCGAAGGCGTCGACCTGGCCGGGCGTCGCGCCGGGCGCGAGCGTGACCACCACGGCCGAGATCGTCTCGCGCCGCGTGAGCACCAGCACGTCGCCGATCGGCATCCACGCCTCGCCGTCCATCACGGTGCCGGGGGCGTCGAGCAGCCCGACCACCGCGCACGGACGGCCGTCGACGCGGACCTCCGGCCGCTCGCCTGCCTCGAGCGCGGACGCGAGCGCCGCGTCGTCGAGCCCCGCGGCGATCGCCGCGCTGCGCCCGAGCGCGACCTCGTCCATCCCGGGCGCCGGCGCGCGGCCCGCCCGGATCCGCACCTGCGGGTGCACCAGGAACGCCATCGGCGTGATGCCGCGCACCACGCCGCCCGCGCCCGACTCGCGCGAGCTGCCCGGACGTGCGTCCACCGTGAGCGCCACGTTCACCTCGGGGCTCGCGAGCGGCTGCCCGTCGATCGACACGATGCCGCGCAGGCTCGCGACGATGACGCCCGCCGTCGACGCGGCGATCTCGCTCCGCTCGGCGCTCTCCTCGCTTCCCGCGCCCAGGAGCACGACGTTCCGCTCGAGGCCGCTCGCCCGCAGCGCGCCGTCCATCCCGAGGACGAACGCCGTCCCGCCCATCGCCAGGAGCGCGACGAGGAGCGCGCCGCCGACCGACATCGCGAGCCGCGCGGGGCTTCGCCCGAGGTTCCGCGCCGCGTAGGTGATGGGGATGAGCCTGGTCGCCATGTTCAGCCCGCCCGCAGCCCCTGCACGATCCCGCGGCGCGCCGCGCCGACCGCCGGCGCGATGCCCGCGACGAGGCCGAGCGCCCCGGCGATCGCGACGCCCGCGGCGGTGATCGCGAGCCCGGCGGTCACCTCGATCGAGACGCCCTCCATCGTGAAGTTGATGCCCGCGGCCCGGAGCACGGCGTACGCGCCGGCGGCGCCGAGCGCGCCGCCCGCGAGGCCCAGCATCGTGGCCTCGAGCAGCACGGTCCACGCGAGCAGCGGGCCCGTGAAGCCGAGCGTCTGCAGGATGGCGTGGTCCCGGACCCGGTCGCGCACGGCGAGCGCGATCGCGTTCGCGATGAGCGCGAACACGGCCGCGAGGCTCGCCCAGCCCACGACCGACGCGAACCCCACGATCGCGATCACGTCGCGTGCCGCGCGCGCGACGAACGCCGACTCCGGGCGGGTGGTCGTCGGGAACTGGTCCGCCGCGAACGCGGCGTCGATCGCCGCGGCGACGGTCTCGAGCGTGGCCGGGTCGTCGACCTCGACGTCGAACTGCGTCACGATGCCCCCGGTGCCGCCGCGCTGCGCGGACTCCTGCAGGAAGGGCAGGTGGACGTAGGCCACGTTGCGGTCCTGCGCGTGCGGGCTCTCGAAGACGCCCGCGACCCAGGTGCTCACGCCGGCCGAGGTGAAGCGGTCCCCGGGCCGCAGCCGCCGGCGCTCGGCGAGCGCCGCGCCGACTAGGGCCGCGTCGCCCCGGGAGCGCCAGTCATCGAGGCTGCCTGAGAGCATCCTGGCCTCGCGCATCTTGCCCTCGAGGAACCCGTCCTCGGGCACGCCGCGGAAGGTGACGACGTCGAGCGACGCCTGGCAGTTGCTGACGACGATCTTGATCGGCACGGCGCTGCGGACGCCCGGGAGGCGGTCGATGGTCGACGCGTACCCCTGCGGGAGCTGGCTCGCGAAGGGGCAGAACCGGTTCTTGCGGTAGACCACGAGCGTGGTCTCGGCCGCGCCGGCCTCGGTGGCGCGCCGGACGCCCTCGCGCATGCTCTCGACGAACGAGAAGAGGAAGGTCGCGACGGCGATGCCCGCGACGGTGAGGCCCGTGCGCAGCGGGCGCCGCGCGAGGTTCCGCCACACGAACGGGACGGTGCGGAGGGCGACGCTCATGCCGCGGCCCCCCTCGCGGGCCCGTCGACGATCGATCCCTTCTCGAGGTGCACCGTGCGCGAGGCGCGGGCCGCCGTGGCCGGGTCGTGGGTCACCATCACGATGGTCTGGCCGAGCTCGCGGTTGAGGCGCGCGAGGAGGTCCATGACCTGCGCCGCGCTCTCGCGGTCGAGGTCGCCCGTCGGCTCGTCGGCGAGGAGGAGCCGTGGCCTCGCGACGATCGCCCGGGCGATCGCCACGCGCTGCTCCTGCCCGCCCGAGAGCTGCCGCGGCAGGTGCGCATGCCGCTCGGCGAGCCCCACGAGCCCGAGCGCCTCGGCCACGCGCCGGTGGCGCTCGGCGCGCGACATCGGGTGCAGCAGGAGCGGGAGCTCGACGTTCTCGTACGCCGTGAGCACGGGCACCAGGTTGTAGAGCTGGAACACGTAGCCGACGGCGCCGCTGCGCCACGCCGCGAGCTCGCCGCGCCCGAGGCGCGTGATGTCGCGGCCGTCGACCTCGATCGTGCCCGCGGTCGGGCGGTCGATGCCGGCGAGGAGGTTGAGGAGCGTCGTCTTGCCCGAGCCCGAGGGTCCCATGAGCGCGACGAACCCGCCCGCCGCGATCGACAGGTCCACGTCCATCAGCGTGTGGATCACCTCGTCGCCGCGGCGATAGTCCTTCCGGATCGAACGGCACTCAATCGCCGCCATGGTCGGCCTCCTTCCGGGCGGCGGCCTCGCGCCAGTCGTCGGCGACGCGCACGCGCGTGCCCGGCCGCAGCGGGTCGTCCGCTCGCAGCAGCAGGTCGCTCGCGCGCAGGCCCTCCGACACGGGCACCCACCCGCCCACCGCCGGGCCGGCGACGCGCACCGTGCGCTCCTCGACGGTGCCGATGCCGCCGTCGATCCCCGCGATCGCACGCACCCGCGCACCGCCCTCTCCCTGCGCGATGCACTCGGCGCGTGCGCAGGTGACGCCCTGCGCGACGGACCTCGCCGCGCCGCCCGCCGCCGGCGCGCCCCGCGGGAACACCCGCACGCGGGCGAGCATGTCGGGCTTCAGGCCGTCGACCGGGTCGTCGAGCCGGACCTTCACCTGCACCGTGTTCTTCGCGACGTCGGCCTGGTGCACGAAGCGCGTCACCTCGCCGCGCATGGTGCGGTCGGGGAAGGCGTCCACCCGGACCTCGGCGCGGTCGCCGACGCCCACGGGGCCGACCTCCGCGAGCGGCACGTCGGCGCGCACCTGGAGCTCGGCCGGGTCGTACAGCTCGAAGAGCGGCATCGCGTCGGCCATGCCGACGGACGTCCCGGGCGCCGCACGGCGGGCCATCACGATCCCCCCGGCGGGCGCGCGCACCTCGGCGCGCTCGAGCGTGAGCCTCGCCATCGAGAGCGCCGCGGCCGCCGACTTGACCGAGGCGTCCATGGCCTCGACCCGTCGCGCGAGCCGCGCGACCTCGCCGGCGCTCGCGGCGCCCTTGTCGACGATCTTGCGCTTGCGCGCGAGCTCGTCGGCCATCTCGTCGCGCCGCGCGACGGCCTCGGCGAGCGCGGCCTCGGCCTGCGCCACCGCGATGCGCTGCTCCTCGTCGAAGAGCCTGGCCATCACCTCTCCGGCGT
>CAYSFS010000076.1:5610-11985 GCA_964430235.1 uncultured Chitinophaga sp.
GCGCGCCCTCGGCCGGCGCCGCAGCGGCAGCGGCGTCGATCCTCGCCTCGCGCGTGAGGACGGGCAGGACGTGCGCCTCGGGCACGGGCACGATCGACCGCCAGCCGGTCACGGCGAGCAGCGCTGCCGCGGCACCCACGATCGAGAGCGGAAGCAGCACGCGCGTGGCGAGGTGGCGCGGGGGAGGGGGGATGTCGGTCACTGCATGGACTCCATGGACGCGAAGTCGAAGGTCTGGATCGGGCCGAGGCCGCCGCCTCCCATGCCCATGCCGCCCGCGTCGAGGGTCGGCATCGCGCCGCCCTGCATCGAGGGCAGCCGCGCACCCGCGAGCGCCTGCTCGAACCCGAGCGCGGCGAGCGCGCGGTCGCGCTCGGCGCGCGCGAGCTGGATGCGGATGTGGTTCTCCTGGTGCTCGCTGCGCCAGAGCTGGACCGCGGGCCGGTCGCCGGCGTCGACGGCGGCGCGCAGGATCTCCCGGTTTCCCTCGAACGACGCGAGCGTCATCCCCCGGAGGGTGGTCTCGTGGTGCTCGGCCCCGGCCACGCGCTCGAGCGCTCGGCGCGCGTCGATCACGGCCCGCTGCCAGGTCGCGTCCGCGTCGAGCCGCGCGATCTCGAGGTCGCGCTCCGCCGCGGCCACGCGGAACCGGCCGTCGTTGAACACCGGCAGGGTGAGCTGGGCCTGGAACATCACGGACGATTCGTCCTCCATGTCGCGGTCCCACCCGGCGCCGAGCATGACGCCCGGCAGCCGCGCGAGCCGCGCGAGCGCGACGCGCGCCTCGGCGCCCGCGACCCGTGCGTCCGCCGCGCGCAGGTCCAGCCTTCGCTCGCGCACCAGCGCGAGCAGCGCCTCGTCCTCGAGCCCGGCCGGCACGTCGACGGCGCACGACTCGCGCGCGGCGCGCGCCCCGGCGTCCGCCGTGACCCACCCCAGGCCGTCGGTGCCGCGGCCCATCGCCTCCAGGAGCCTCGTCTTCTGCGCGACGAGGTCGAGCGATGCCTCCATCGCCCGGTTCTGCGCCTCGGCGGCGTTCATCCGCGCCTCGTTCACCGCCGCCGCGGTCGCGTCGCCCGCCTCGAACGCAGCCCGCGTCGCCTCGAGGATCCGCCCCGCGACCTCGACGTCGCGCCGCGCGAGCGCCTCGACCTCGATCGCGCCGGCCGTCGCGACGTACGCCGAGCGCACCTCGGCGACGGTCGATGCCGCGATGGCCGCGGCCTCGAAGAGGAGCACGCGCAGCTGCGCGTCGGCCTCGCCGACGATCGCGTCGCGCTTCCAGAGCCAGTCGACCTGCTGGCCGACCATCGCGAGGACCGGCACGACGCCCATGTCGAGCGGCACGCCCGTGGCGACGTTGACGACGGGGTTGGGCGCCAACTGGGCATCCCGCAGCAGCGCGCGCCGGCGCTCGGCCTCGGCGACCACGCGCCGCAGCGCGCGGTTCCCGGAGATCGCCAGGTCGACCGCGGTGCGGGCGTCGAGCGGGCCCGTGCCGTCCCAGCGTTCGTCGCGCCGGTCCCACGGACGTTCCTGGGCCTCGGCGAACGTGCCGTCCGGCCGGGCGAGGCGCGCGTCGAGTTCCGGCACCGCCTCGGCGACGGTCGGCCCGGGCGCGGCGGTGCATCCCCACGCGGCGATCGCGAACGCCGCGGCGCCGGCAGCCCGCCTCAGGCATCGATTGAACTGTCCCATCGTGATCCTCCGTCGATGACGTCGCGGCACGGCGCGCGCCGTGCTCCTCGCGGGTCGGTCGACGGGTTCAGATCACGAGCGTGGCGTGGAGCGCCAGCGCGGCGCGCCCGCCCGGCTTCCAGGGCGGCGCGTTCGCGCACGGCCGCGAGGCCGCGTCGGCACGCGCCCCCGGCTCGTCGGTCTGCGGCACCGCGAGGAGCGCGGCGTCGACGACCCCGACCGAGTCGTGCTCGATCTCGGGCACCTCCGGGGCCGCTGCCTTGGCCTTGAGCGCCCCGCAGGCGGCACAGTCGCTGCACGGCGCGGGCGCCGCGGGCGAGCGGTCCGGGCCGGGGCCTTCGTCGCAGCAGTCCCCGGCGGGCTCCTGCGCCGCACGGCAGCAGGGCGGCAGGTCGTCGACGCGGCACGGCGCGGCGGCATCGCCGTCATGCACCGCGTGCACCAGCGTGCGCGCCGCCGCGCGCGCCTGGCAGCAGCAGAACGGCAGCCAGAGCGCCATGAACGCGGCCAACAGGCGATGGGCGGGCGACGTCCGCACGGGATGACTGTAAGCCGCATCCGCGCCCGGCGCAAGCGAAATGCCCGCCCGGCGGGTGCCGGGCGGGCAGGGGATGCGGTCTTGGATGCGCTTCGCGGGTCCGCGAACCGTCACTGCCAGAGCGGGAAGTACTCCAGCGCGTTGATCGGGAAGTTCACCTGCATGCCCACCTGGTGGTCGATGACGCCGGCGACCTCCTGGTACGCGTAGCCCACCTGGAGCAGCGACTGGGGGCCGAAGAAGTTGTAGCCCACGTTCGCGGTGAACAGGAAGTTGTCCTGCGCGGGCGAGCCCGGCGTGTCCAGGTTCTGCCACCCGAGGGTGGCGTCCGCCTGCCAGTTGCCGTAGTTCGTGATCAGCCCGAACGTGTAGTACTCGGCGTCGGCGTCGGCGACCCCGTTGGTGTTCCAGAAGCGCACGTACTCGAACAGCGGCCCGATCGACCAGTACTTCGCGTCCAGCGTGTCGGTGCCGTCGTTGTCGATGATGTACTGCCAGTAGAAGCCGGCGTCGAAGCCCTGCTGCTGCGCGGGGGCGCCGATGCCGTCCCCGAAGTTGATGTACGCCACGTTCACCTGCAGGGTCGGGAACAGCAGCGGGATGTTCACGCCCGAGTACCCGATCATCCAGCTGTCGACGCCGCCGCCGGTGCCGGGGCCCGAGGGCGCGGCCGGCGACGCGAAGATGCCGTCGGCCATGAAGGTGGTGTCCACCCCGAAGAACGCCGCGTTCAGCGCGTGGATACCGCCGCCTTCGTCGCCCGTCGAGAGGGTGCCGAGTCCGCCCATCAGGCCGCCGAAGCTGTAGTTGTTCACGAAGTTCGTGTCGAACACTCCGGGCAGCACGAGCGGCGCGATGCCGAACGGCGCGGTGAACCGGCCGCCGATGATGCCCGTGCGCTGGTCGCTCCACTCGACCCACACGTCGCCGGCGGTGATGCCCTGGCCGTACATGAACCACTGGTTGTTGTCCTGGGGCTGCTCGACCTGGTCGAGCGTGAGGTTCACGTTCATCGTGAGCTCGGGCGTGAACCACACGTACGTGCCCCACGAGACCTGGGTGGTCAGGTCGTTCTTCGGCACGCCCTCGCTCTGCCACTGCCACTGCACCTGCGGCTGCCACGCCATGTTGACCCACGGTCCGTGCCACTCGCCGGCCGTGTCGAACAGGTCGCGGAAGAGCGCGAAGGGGCGCGGGTCGGGGGTGTTGCCGCCGCCCTGCGCGCGCGCGGTGCCGGGGATCGCCAGCGCCGCGAGCGCGGCGACGAGCACGATGAGTGACTTCAGGTTCCTGGCGCTCATCGCGCGGCTCCTTCCGCGGCCGCGGCCGCCTTGACGGGAACGCGCGGCGCGAACTCGCGCACCGCCGCGGCGATCTCCTTCGGGTCGGTGTTCAGTGCGAAGCGCTTGAAGATGCGCCCGCCGGGCCCGACCAGGTAGATGTCGGTCGAGTGGCGCACCGTGTAGGAGCCGTCCGCCCGCTTGGGCTGGGGCTCGTACGCCGCGCCGAACGTCCGGCTGGCCTTGAGCACCTGCTCGGGGGTGCCGCACAGCGCGATCAGCGGAACCGGCGCGGCCTGCGCGTAGTCCGCCAGCTTCCTGCCCTGCGCGTCGCGTGCGGGGTCGACGCTCACGAAGACGAACTTCAGCGGCGGGCGCGTCGCCGACCCGACGTCGAGGTCGTCGTCGGTCTCCGAGAAGATCGCGAGCGTCCGCGGGCAGGCCCCGGTGCACTCGGTGTAGCCGAAGCTCATGAGCGCCAGCGTGTCGCCGAGGTTCGCCTCGGTGAACGGCTTGCCCTCGGCGTCCTGCAGGACGAACGGCCCTCCCTGCGCGTTGGGGCTCGCCGACTGCAGCGGCAGGTGCGAGTCGTCCTCGACCGGCCCGTAGCCGTCGCCGGGGCGGACGGGCGGCATCGGGCGCGCCGGGTCGTAGCAGCGCACCTTCTGCATCATGCCGCCGTCCTCGTGGCACAGGATGTGGCAGTGGAAGACGTAGTCGCCGATCTGGCACGGCATGTCGAAGGGGATGATCACCTCGACCTCGCCGCGCACGGGAAGGTTGATGTTGTCGCGGTGCTCGTTGAACGGGACGTCCTTGCCCGTGATCTTCACCACCTGGAAGTCGGTCTGGTGGAAGTGGAAGACGTGCAGCTCGTCGGTCGAGTTGCGGACGATCCACTTCTCGATCGTGCCCCACTTGACCAGCTGGTCGATGCGGGTGCCGTCGAAGTAGCGGTTGTCGATGCGGAAGTCGTTGTCCGTCTCGCTGAAGACGATGGTGCGGACGTTGTCGACCTTCACCTTCGAGAGGTCGCGCAGCGGGCTCGGTCCCTGCGCCTTCAGCGGCAGGTCGATGGGCTTCTCGACCGGGTCGCCCGCGCACACCATGGTGAGCAGGTTCTCGGCGGAGTAGCCGTCGCCCGCGGGCCCGGTGCGGATCTCGGAGGTGTGCAGCTTGTAGCGGCCGGGCTTGCGGAACTGCACCAGGACGTCGACCCGCGAGCCCGGCGGCAGCGCGAAGCGCTCGACCTCGCGCATCTCGTTCACCGGGTTGCCGTCGGTGTTGACCACCCAGAACTTCTCGCCGCCGAAGTCGAGGTGGTAGTAGATGTTCGCGCCCTGCGCCGAGAGCCGCAGAAGCTGCGTCTCGCCGGGGCGGATCGGCACGTCGGGGAACTTCTGGTCGTTCACCAGCCGGTACGTCGGCCAGCTGATCTGGATGCCCTGGACCACCTCGCCCGTGAGGCCCTTCTGGTAGTCGTGGAGCACGCAGTTGCGCTCCGTGATGCCCTTGAGCTCGGGCCAGCGCTTGAGCTCGCCCTCGACGATGAGCGTGCCCGCGACGCCCTGCATCACCTGGCGCTGGGTCATCGTGTGCGGGTGCGCGTGGTACCAGTAGGTGCCGGGGTGGTGGTACTCGGGGATGCGGAACCGGTACGTGTACTGGTGCCCGATCGGGATGATCGTGAACACGCTGTCGCCGTAGTCGTCGGGCGACACCTGCAGCCCGTGGAAGTGGATGTTCGTGTTCATGTCGCCGTCGTTGATGACGGTGAGCTCGAGCAGGTCGCCCGGGCTCAGGCGCAGGATCGGGCCCGTGTAGCGGCCGTTGAAGCAGGTGGTGATCAGGTTCTGGTCGCCCGCGGGCACCTCCTGCTTCCGCATGTGGAGCGTGGCCTTGAGGACGCCGTCCACCGACCGGATGGTGGGCGACTCCTCGAACTGCGGGCGGGGGCCCGGCACGTCGGGGAACTGCACTCCCGGACCGATGATCCGTTGTCCGGAATCCTGCGAGGCAGGGCCGGCGAGGGCGATCAGGGCAGCGAGCAGGATCGTGGACATCATGTCTGGGGTGTCTCCGGCCGGGGAGAGTACTCCCGCCCGGAGCGGCTACCCTTGTGGGAGCCATGGCCACCCAGTTCGCCGACCGGATCGATCTCCAGAACCGCCTGTTTTCGCGTCTCTCCGCCATGTTCGGGCAGGAGGTCCCGCTGTACGACCGGGCGCTGGCGGTGAACGAGGCCACGAACCGTGCGGTCTGCGACCTGGTGGCCCGCCTCCACCGTGGGTTCTCGATGTCGCCCGGGCAGCTCGAGCGCACCAGCGGCGAGCGGCACGGCGCCATCCGCATCGGCCGCCCCGACGAGTACCGGTGGATCGCGCGCTTCTTCGGCGTCTTCGGGATGGAGCCCCACAACTTCTACGACATGACGGCCATCGGCGCGAAGAGCCAGCCGATCATCGCGACGGCGTTCCGCTCGACGCTGCGGCCCGAGCACCGCGTGTTCACCTCGCTCCTCATGACCGACTACTTCGACGACGCGACGCGTGCGCGCATCGAGGGCGTGCTGGCGGGCCGCCAGGTGTTCTCCGAGCGCGCGAAGGAGCTGGTCGCGCGCGCCGAGCGCGACGGCGGCCTCACGTCCGAGGACGGCGACGCGCTCATCGCGGAGGCCACCGGGCGCATCTTCAAGTGGACGGGGACCGCGACCGACCATCGGCTCTACGAGGAGCTCTCGGCCGCCGGGTTCAAGATCGCCGCCGACATCGCGTGCTTCCATGCCCACCACCTGAACCACCTGACGCCCAACACGCTGCTCATGGACCTCTACACGGCGTCCATGAAGCACTGCATGGG
>CAYSFS010000077.1:0-9389 GCA_964430235.1 uncultured Chitinophaga sp.
GTCTCGCCGCTCCCGGCTCGTCCGGGGGCTCCCCCTCCGAGCAGCCAGGGCGAGGCGTCGGCGCGTGCCGCACGCAGCATCAAGCCTCCACACGTCGGACCCACGCCATGCAGCACACCGAAGCGCCCGTCTCCGAGAAGCCCGCCCGCCAGAAGATCGTCATCGACTACAAGAACGTCGACGACCTGCGCCGCGTGCTCACCCCGAACGGCAAGATCGTCTCGCGCAAGCGCGCCGGCCTCTCGGCCCGCGACCAGGCCCGCGTGGCCCAGGCCATCAAGCGCGCGCGCTTCATGGCGCTGATCCCGTACGCGAGCCTCCTGGCCTGATCCGGAGGCGGGGGCCTGCCCCCGTGTCCGTCACGCCCGGTGCGTCGCCTGCGCCGTCGATCGCATCAGAGCCGCAGCCACTTCCGCAGCCGCGCGAACACCACGCGCGAGCGGATGCGGCGCAGTCCCTCGTCGGTGCGCGCGATGCGCAGGCCGAGGCGCGCGCGTCGCCATGCAAGGTCGAGGTCGCCCTGCCGGAGGGCGGCGAGCGCCAGGTTGTGGTGGCTGATCACGCACCGCGGCTCGATGGCCAGGACGCGCTCCGCCGCGTAGCTGCCGCCCGCGAGGTCTCCGGACTCGAAGCAGGCCCTCGCGAGCGCACGCCACGCGTCGGCGCGGTCGGGGCATGCGCGGGCGAGGTGCGAGACCACCCGCGCGGCGTCGTCCCACATCCCGGCCGCCATCAGCAGCCCGCCCGCGCGCGCGCAGTGCTCGGCGGTCCGCTCCTCTCCTGCCGGGCGCGACTCGTCGCCCTCGCGCCAGGCATGCCACGGGCCCGAGGCCTCCATGAACGCCCGGAGCGCGGCGCGGCCCTCCTCGGCGCGGCCACGGCGCAGCTGGGCCTCGGCGAGGTCGAGCCGCACCATCGCGCGGTCGGGCTCAAGCTTCAGCACCAGCTCGAATTCCAGCACGGCGCGGTCCCACCGTGACGCCCGCATCTCGAGCGCGCCGAGCATGTGGTGGGCGCGGACGTTCGCGGGCTCGAGCTCGACCACGCGGTGCAGCTTCTCGATGGCCTCGCCCTCGCGCTTGAGCTGCCAGAGCAGCTCCGCGCAGTCGAGCAGCGTGTCGGTGTCGCCCGGCATCTCGCGCAGGACGTGCATGTAGTGCTGGAGCGCCTTCGGGTGCTCGCCCTGCCGCGCCAGGCATCGGGCGTACAGCCGGCGCACCTCGGAGAACTCCGCGTCGTGGCGCAGCGCCTCGCGGTAGCACCATGCCGCGCGCTGGAGGTCTCCCGCCTCCTCGAGCCGGTCGGCCATCGCGATCAGCGAGAACGTGGGGCGATCGACGAACTCCTGGGCCTCGTAGAACGCCGTGCGCGCGTCGTCGTGGCGGCCCAGCACGTCGAGCAGCACGATGCGGCGCGCGTGCGCCTCGTCGCGCGTGCGGTCGAGCGACACCGCGCGCTCCACCAAGGCCAGCGCCTGGCGCGCGTCCTCGGGGTTCTCCTCGGCGTCTCCCACGCCGGCCGCGGCCAAGAGCGGCTCGGGGGCGTCCGGGTCGAGCTCGTGGCACCGGAGGTAGGACTCGCGGGCCTCGTCGGGACGATCGGCCTGCTCGAGCAGCCGTCCGAGGTGGAAGTGCCACTCGGGACGGTCGGGGCTCCGGCTCAGGGCCTGGCGAAGCGCGGTCTCGGCCTCCTTGAGGCGGCCGGCCTCGAAGTGGCGCCGGGCCTCCTCGGCCCACTCGTCGCCGTCTCTCCACTGGCCGTGGGAGTCGCTCATCGCTCGGAAATCGTAGCGCCCGGGGTGGGCCGGGTTGCGGGAATCCGGGGCGGTTTCGGCCGGTCCGTCCGGGAATCCCGGGTCAGTAGACCTCGAGCATGCAACGGCGCGTGCCGTGCACCCGGCGCTTGATCTGCTCGGTGGTCCAGGACTTCGGGTCGGTGCCCGCCAGTTCCGCGTGGATGTCCAGGTAGCCCGCATGCAGCCCGCGCTGGGCCAGCGTCTGGAAGATCCCCATCTGCATGCCGGCCAGGCCGCAGACGTAGATCAGCGTGCGGTCGCTGCGCAGCAGGCCCTCGAACTGGGGCAGGGTGCGGTCGACGTAGTGGTGCACGTACTCGCCCTTGCCGCCGTCGGGGCGCAGCTCGCGGCTGATGACCGGGTGGTAGCCGAAGTTCGGGCGGTCCTTGGCCACCTGCCGGAAGAACCCGTCGTAGAGCAGGTCGCTGGTGTAGGGCGTGCCCATCACCAGGTGCACGGTGGAGCGCGTCGGCTTCCACGCGGCACGGGCCGGGGTGCCTTCCGGCGGCCCCACGAAGAGCTCGTGCACGAACCCGCGGAACGGCGCGACGCCCGTGCCGGTGGCGAGGAAGAGGTAGTCGTGCGCGTCGCGGTCCGAGGGAAGCAGGAAGCGCTTTCCGTTGGGGCCTGCGACGGCGATCGGGTCGCCCGCGCGGAGGTCGCAGACATGGTTCGAGCAGACGCCCGCGAACAGGCGGTGGTCGTTCGGGTCGTCCTTCTCGGATTGCGGCTCGCGCTCGGCGAGCAGCCGCTTGCAGGTGGTGGCCAGCACCTTGCCGTGCCCGTCCTCGCCGTACGACGGGCTGGCGATCGAGTAGAGGCGCACCTTGTGGGGCTTGCCGTTGGCGTCCGTGCCGGGCGGGACGACGCCGAAGGACTGTCCTGCCAGCCACTTGCCCTCGAGCGGGGTGCCCGACACGTCGACGCTCACGTGCCGGACGTAGGACGCCGACTTGCCCTTGGTGCAGAGGGTCGACTCGGCCACCCGGCCCGTCACGGGGGCGGTCGGCAGCACCGCGTGCATCACGGCCTCGGGCAGGGCGGGTTCACCGGCGGGGCGGGCGGCGGCGTGGGAGGCAGGATCGGTCGCGGTGCTCATAAGCCGGATATCTTATTGGCGCGTCGACCATTCAGGGATCGCCGCGCGGAACGCCGATTGGTCTTGGACCGCAGCGCCACGGATTGGCCTGCACCGACCGGCGTCAAGGGGTTACCCATGGACTACTTCCGCATTCAAGGCGGCCGCCGACTCAGTGGCCGCGTCACCGTCGAAGGCGCCAAGAACGCGGCCCTGCCGCTCATGGCCGCGTCACTCCTGACGACCGGGCGCATGCGCCTGACGAACGTCGGGCCGCTGGCGGACATCCGCAACCTGGGGTCGCTCCTCGAGCGCCTTGGGGTGCACGTCCACTTCGGCGACGACGACACCATCACGCTGCACACCTCCGACGAATCGTCGACGCACGCGCCGTACGACATCGTCAAGACGATGCGCGCGTCGATCTGCGTGCTCGGGCCGATGCTCGCGCGGCGCAAGCGCGCGGTGGTCAGCATGCCGGGCGGCTGCGCGTTCGGCACGCGCCCCATCGACCTGCACCTGAAGGGCCTCGCGAAGCTCGGCGCGAAGATCGAGCTCGACGGCGGCGACATCGTCGCGTCGTGCGACCGGCTGCGCGGCGCGACCGTGTTCCTGGGCGGCGCGAACGGCCCCACCGTGCTCGGCACCGCGAACGTGATGAGCGCGGCGACGCTCGCCGAGGGCCGCACGGTCATCGAGAGCGCCGCGTGCGAGCCCGAGATCGTCGATCTCGCGAACATGCTGAACCGCATGGGCGCGCGCATCCGCGGCGCGGGATCGCCCCGCATCGTGATCGATGGCGTCGACGCGCTCGGCGGCTGCGAGCACCGCGTGATGCCCGACCGCATCGTGGCGGGCACCTACGCCATCGCCGCGGCGATGACCAACGGCGACGTGATCCTGGACGACTTCCCGTACGACAGCCTGCTGGCGGCGATCAACCACCTCGAGGAGGTGGGCGTGCACGTCGCGAAGCTGAACGCCAACGACGAGGACAGCCGCTGCAGCGTGCGCGTCTCGTCGAACCGCGTGCTTCGGCCGACGATCATCACGACGCAGCCGCACCCCGGCTTCCCGACCGACCTGCAGGCCCAGTTCATGGCGCTGCTCTCGATCGCCGAGGGCAACTCGATCGTCACCGAGAAGATCTACACCGAGCGCTTCCTGCACGTGGCCGAGCTCTCGCGCATGGGCGCGCAGGTCTACCGGCAGGGATCCACGGCCGTGATCAGCGGCGTGCGGCAGCTGCACGGCGCGCAGGTGATGGCGAGCGACCTCCGCGCGAGCGCGTGCCTGGTGCTCGCCGGCCTCGCCGCCGAGGGCGAGACCGTCATCAGCCGCGTCTACCACCTCGACCGCGGGTACTCGTCGATGGAGCGCGTGCTCACCTCGCTCGGGGCCGACATCGAGCGCTGCCGCGAGACCAAGGCCGAGCCCGCCGAGGACTCGGTGCCCGCCATCCTCCCCTCGATCCGCGGCGCGGGCCTCACCGCGCGCGCGGCGCAGGGCGCCGTCACGAACGATCCGCGCCGGGAGTGAGCCGTTCGCGCGGCCGCGGGGCCGCGCGGGACGCGAACCCTGTCCCCTTCTCACGCTGCCGCGGCGCCCGACGGGTGCCGCGGCAGCGGTGTCCATGGACGGGGGCCCGGCGCGGGCAGACGGCCTCCGGCGCCTTGGCTCACCGCTGCGCGAGCCGGTCCATCATGATCGCGCTGGCGACGGCCACGTTGAGGCTCGGCGGGTCGTCGGCGAGCGCGCCGCCGCGCATGGACATCGGGATGCGCGCCACCGCGTCCGCGCGCTCGAGGATCTCGGTGCGCACGCCCGCGGCCTCGGCGCCGAACACGATGACCGTGCGGTCGCGCGGCGGGACCTCGGCGACCGGCCGCGCCCCGGGCGCGTCCTCGGCCGCCACGATGCGCCAGCCCGCGCGCTGCAGGTCCCACAGCGCGCCGGGCCAATCGGCGGCGCGCGCCCACGGCACGTCGAACACGCGGCCCATGGCCACGCGCACGGTCTTCCGCAGGAGCGGGTCGCTCGAGCCCGGCGAGAGCAGGACGCCCGCGATCCCGAAGCTGGCCGCGTTCCGGAAGATGGCGCCCACGTTGTCGGTGTGCACGATGCCGTCGCACGCGGCGACGGTGCCGCCGAGCGCCGCGAGCGTGCCGGGGCCGGGCTCGGTCCGCCGCTCGCCGATCGCGAGCGCGCCCGAGTGGAGCTCGTAGCCCGAGATCGCGGTGACGTCGTCGGCGTCGTCGGCGACGAGGACGTCGAGCGGCGCGTGCGCGTCGCATGCGGCGGACCCGCACAGCGCGTCGATCGCGGGCTCGAGCCGCGGCAGCGTCCGGCGGTCGCAGAGGATGCTGCGCGGCACGCATGCGAGCGCGTCCCAGGCGGCGGGGCCGGCGGCGCGCGCCCGGGCGCACGCGGCGAGGAAGCGGCGCACCACGCGCGCGGTCTCGACGCAGCACAGGCCGTCGCGGCCGCGCAGGTCGGCGTCGCGCACCGAGCGGTACGGGTCGAGCCGGGGGTCTGAGGGATCGGCGCGCAGGATGCGTGCGCCGCTCATGGCGACGGGCTCGCGCCGGTCGTGCGCGGGTCGCGGCCCGCGCCCATCACGCGGCGGGCCATGGCGGCGGACGCGGCCTCGAAGCGGGCGGTGGCCGCGTCGACGCGCGCGCGGAGCAGGTCCGCGAGCCCCGGGGCGCGCGCGAGCACCGCTCGGTCGCGCTTGAGCGCGTCCTCGACGGCCTTCATCGCCTGCCGCCACTCGACCGCGCACTCGGCGTAGGCGCCGACGAGGTCGAGCTCGCCCTGCTCGGCGACCTCGGCCGCGTCGGGTCGCGCGAGCAGCCTCCACGGCGCGGAGAGCGCCTCGCGCCCGGTGGCCGAGAGCTCCTGGCCCGCGATCGAGAAGTCGCCCTTCAGCCGGCCGAGCGCGTTGCCCGCGCCCGAGAGGAGGTCGGAGAGCTCGGTGCCGGCGAGGCGCATGTGGCGCACGGCGGCCACCGCGTCCTCGAACCGCTTCATGGCGTCAGAGGACTTCGAGAACGCGATGGCGTCGAGCGCGGCGAAGTCGTCCTTCATCGCTCGAAGCGAGGGAACCACGGCCGTCGCCGCGGCGTCCTCGCCGATGCCGAGCTTCGCCAGCGCCGAGTCCGCGAGCTCACGGGAGCGCGCGAGCTCGTCGCTCCACTTCGGCCAGTCCTCGCGCACGCGGTCGGACAGGGCCCGCACGGGGTCGCGCACGGCGTCGAAGCGCGCGCGCGCGTCGTCGAGCGCGTCGCCGAGCTCGACGGTCAGCGGCTTCGCGGGCGCCGCGGGGCGCCAGGCCGCGAGGAGCCGGTTGAGGCTGGGGGCGCTCGTGGCGCCGAGGGTCGCGCGCCAGGGCTCGGGCGGCGAGGCCTGGATCACGGAACCCGGCTGCAGCGCGGCGTCCGCGGGCGTGGACTGGTGCGGTGCGCCGGCCAGCGCGCCGCGCGGGCGTCCGATGTAGCGGACCTCGATCGCCTCGTCTCCGCTCACGCTGCCGGTGGTCCGGCCGATGACGGCGCCCCGCCGAAGGGGCACGGCGCGCCGCACGGTGACGTGGACGTCGTACGCGTGCACCTTCCCGCCCTCGAACGAGGGGTCGATGCGCACCACCTCGCCGCTGGGGATGCCTCCGACGAGGACGCGGCTCCCGGCCTTCAGTCCGTAGACGCCTTCCTCGGACGTGAACCGCACGACGTACGGCACGAAGTCGCGGTCCTGCCACGCGGTCCACGCCCAGATCGACGCGCTCAGCGCGCCCACGGCCGCGGCCACCCAGAGGCCGGCCTTGACGTTGTTGCGCCCGTCGCTCACGCGGGGGTCACTTCGCGGCCGGGGCCGGTGCGGGGGCGGGGGCGGCGGCGCCCGCGGGCGCGGGCACGGCGATCGGTGCGGCGTTCGCGGGTCCCGCCGGGCCGGAGGGAGTCGCGGCCGGGCCGAAGTCGGCGCCGAGCACGTCGAAGAGGCGCTGCTGCGCCTTCTCCCACCGCTCGACCGAGTCGATCACGCTGCCCCGGATGGCGTCGCGGAACGCGGGGTCGTTCGCGAAGCGCTCGGGCGCCTGCGCGAGCACGGCGTCGAGGGTCTCGCCCGCGACGCGGAGGTCGGAGCTGGCGATGGCGAACGCGCGGGCGCTCTCGTAGAGGTTCTCGCGCGCGAGCTCGTCGCCGCTCGGCTGGTACAGCAGCTTCCACGGGCTGCGGCGCACCTCCATGGTCGCGAGCTTGATCTGCGCGCCGGCCTGGCGAAGGTCCCACAGCAGGGCGCGCACGTCGGGGACGCGCGCGGTGAGCTCGTTGTCGAGGCGCTCCATCGCGCCGGCCAGTCGGTCGGCGCCCTTGACGCCGTCCTCGAGGATGGCGTCGATCTGCGGCAGGTTCCTCTCGCGCACGTGCGCCAGCGTGGCGCGTGCGTCCTTCACGCCCGCGGACGCGTCGTCCATGGTGGCGTCGAGCTTGCGGAGCGCGCTGGCGGCGTCGCCGAGGCCCGCGGTGATCTTCGTGCGCCAGGTCTCGTAGTCGCGGCCGAGGTTGGTGACCACGGTCTGCGCCTCCGAGAGCAGCGGGACGACGCGCTGCGGGTACTGCACGCGCGCGAAGTCGGCCAGCGAGTCGGTGAACTCGACGAGGTTCGTGAACATCCTGTCGGCGCTCCCCGCGTTCGCGGGGCCGACGATGGTCGCGAGCAGGCCGCCGCTCTTGCGCGCCTCGATCCACTTGCCGGGCTCGAGGCGCGGCGCGGTCTCGGAGCCGAGGTCGGGGAAGTTGAGCCAGCTGTAGTTCCCGAGCAAGGGCTGCGAGCGCAGCACCTCGGCGTCGGTCTTCACCAGGATGTCCGAGCGCATGCGGACGCGGACGTCGATGCGGCCCTCGTCGAAGCGCGGGTCGATGGCCACCACGCGGCCCACCTTGAGGCCCGCGACGCGGACCTCGGAGCCGACCTCGAGGCCGGCGACGCCGTCCTCCATGCCGAAGCGGACGTCGTACTCGGAGGTGCTGGTGAAGACCGAGCTCTTGGAGAGCACCAGGATGATGACCAGCCCGGCGAGCGCCGCGGTCAGCAGGAACGCGCCCGCGCGGATCGAGTTGGGGTAGGCGGTACCGTCGGCCATGGCGGGGCGAAGGCTAGCACGAAGGGGGGTGCCCGGGCGCGGATGGCAGGGGCCTTGCTTCCCGGCGCGGCCCGCTCGGGCGGCGCGTTCAGCCCTTGAGCATGTCCTCGTTCGCGGGGAAGCGCTTGAGCGCGGCCAGCAGCTGCTCCATCTGCACGTGCGGCGGCGCGTTCATGAGGCGGCGCCGCAGGGCCGTGATGGTCTTCAGCTCGCGCTCGGGCATCAGGAGGTGCTCCTTGCGCGTGCCGCTCTGCGCGAGGTTGATGGCGGGGAACACGCGTCGCTCGGCGATGGTGCGGTCGAGGATGAGCTCCATGTTGCCGGTGCCCTTGAACTCCTCGAAGATCACCTGGTCGGCGCGGCTGCCCGTGTCGACCAGGCACGTCGCGATGATGGTGAGGCTGCCGCCCTCCTCGCACTTGCGCGCGGCGCCGAAGAGCTGCTTCGGGACCTCGAGCGCCCGGCTGTCGACGCCGCCCGACATGGTGCGGCCGGAGCTTCCGTAGCGGCGGGAGTTGTTGAACGCGCGGCCGAGGCGCGTGAGGCTGTCGAGCAGCACGACCACGTCCTTGCCCGCCTCGACCATGCGCTTGGCGCGCTCGATCGCGAACTGCCCCAGCGCGAGGTGGCGCTCGAGGTCCTGGTCGTTGCTCGACGCGAGCACGTGCGCGGGCACGTTGCGCTTGAAGTCGGTGACCTCCTCGGGGCGCTCGTCGATGAGCAGCGCGATGAGCTCGATTCCGGGGTGGTTGTGCTTGATGCCGAACGCGATGTTCTGCAGGAGGATGGTCTTGCCGGCCTTCGGCGGCGCGACGATGAGCCCGCGCGTGCCGAAGCCGATCGGGCAGAACATGTCGATCAGGCGGCACGCGGGCGGGCAGCCGCGGTGCTCGAGCGAGATGCGCGGCTGCGGGTCGAGCGCGGTGAGCTCGGCGAAGGGCTTACGCCTGCGGAACTCCTCGGGCGCCATGCCCTCGACGGCGACGAGGCGGCTGGCCACCATCCGCCGCTGGCGGCTGCGGCGCGACTGCCGCTCCTCGACCTCGACGGTGAGCTGCGTGCCGGGCGCGACGCCGTGCTGCTGCATGAACTCCGGCAGCACGAAGGGATCCCCCTCGCTGGTCACGAGTCCGTCGGAGAACTGCCTGATTCGCCCCTCGGGAGAGCCCTTCATGGCCTCGAGGATGCCGCTGACGACCGTCATCGGGATGTTCCTTGACCGGACCGGGAGGTGCGATTGCGCACCTTCGGGATCCACCGTGCCGGCCGTGGGTGTGGGTGTCGCGCGCGGCGACGTGGGAAGTGTAGCGCGGAAAATGCGCCGGCGCGGGCGTTCGCGGCCAGCACCGCGACGTTCGTCGCCACCGTGCGGC
>CAYSFS010000077.1:9489-11943 GCA_964430235.1 uncultured Chitinophaga sp.
GCGCCGGCGCGGGCGTTCGCGGCCAGCACCGCGACGTTCGTCGCCACCGTGCGGCCGCCCGTGGCGCGCTGGACGCGGTCGAGGAGGAACGGCGTGATCGCGGCCCCCCGCACCCCGGTGCGGACGGCCTCGGCCATCGCGGCCTCGATGACGGACTCGATCTCGGCGGCCGGGATCGCCGCGCCCGCGGGCGGCGGGTTCGCCACCAGCACGCCCACCGAGGGCGCGAACGCCCAGTGCGCCTCGCAGATGCGCGCGACCTCGGCGGCGTCCGCGGCCCGGGCCGAGACGCCGAGCGACGCGTCGCCGGGCGAGAGGAAACGCGGGAAGTGCGCGGTGCCGAGCCCGATGACCGGGATGCCCAGGGAGTCGAGCGCCTCGACGGTCGCGGGCAGGTCGAGGATGCTCTTCGCGCCGGCGCTGATCACGGCCACGGGCGTGCGCGCCAGCATCGCGAGGTCGGCGCTCACGTCGGGCCGGTCGGTCCACCCGCGGTGCACGCCGCCGATGCCGCCCGTGGCGAACACGCGGATGCCCGCCGCGCCGCACGCCGCGAGCGTCGCGGCGACCGTGGTGCCGCCGCTGGCCCGCTGCGCCGCCGCCGCGCCGAGGTCGCGGGTGCTGAGCTTGCGCGCGGCCGTGTCGCCGCCGAGGCGCACGAGCTCCTCGCGCGTGAGTCCCACGTGCAGGCGGCCGTCGAGCATGCCGACCGTCGCCGGCACGGCGCCGGCCGCCCGCACGGTCGATTCGAGCAGCACGCTGAGCGCGAGGTTCGCCGGAAGCGACGCGTCCCAGCCCTCGATGCCCGCGGGCGCGGGCATGGGCGCTCGCGGGAGCCCGTGCGTGAGCACCGCGGTCTCGAGGGCGACCACCGCGCGTCCGTCGCGGACCGCGGCCTCCACCTCGGGCGCGACGCGCAACGCGGGCTTCACGTCGGGTGCGCCGGCCATTCGTCAGCCGCGCCGGGTGCGCACGACGCCGCCGAGCCGCTTCATGGGGAGCGCCGACGGCACGACTCCGCCCGGGAACGCGTTCGGGTCGGCGGCCTTGGCGGCCGAGGGCGGCGACGCGCTCGCGGTGAGCCGGCTGCGCTTGGACGCGAGCTCCTCGCGGCGGCGCTTCTCGGCCTCGCGGTAGCTCGCGACGTCGGAGGGCACGGGCCCCGGCACGAAGTCGGGGTAGACCTTCTGCGGGATCTCGATGTTCGCCAGCATCTCGACGCCCGAGAGCAGGTCGCCCTGGTCGGGCTGCACGAAGGTCCACGCCACGCCGCCGCGCCCGGCGCGCGCGGTGCGGCCGATGCGGTGGATGTAGACCTCGGGGTCCTCGGGCACGTCGTAGTTGATGACGTGGCTGATGTCGTCGACGTCGAGGCCGCGCGAGGCGAGGTCGCTCGCGACGAGCACCTTCAGCGAGCCGCCGCGCAGCTTGTCCATGACCTTGTCGCGCTTGGTCTGGAACATGTCTCCGTGCATCGCGTGCGCGTCGATCCCGTGCTTGGAGAGGTAGTCGGCCACCTGGTCGACGGTCTTCTTCATGCGGCAGAAGACCACGGTGAGGGCGGCCTCCTCGTGCTGCAGCAGGTGCTGCAGGAGGCGCTTCTTGTCCCAGGGCTCGACGCTCAGCCAGGACTGGTCGACCGCGGCCACCGTGAGGCTCTTCTCGGTGGTGACGATCTTCTCCGGGTTGCGCATGTAGCTGCGCGCGAGCTTCTCGATGTCCGGGCTGATGGTGGCGCTGACGAAGATCGTCTGCGGGTGCTGCTTCATCGCGCCCAGGATGCGGCGGATGTCGTCGCGGAAGCCGATGTCGAGCATCCGGTCGACCTCGTCCAGGATCGCCAGCTTGACGCGGTCGTAGGGCAGCATGCCGCGGGCGTGCATGTCCATGACGCGGCCGGGGGTGCCGACGATGATCGCGGGGTTGCCCTCGAGGGCCTTCGCCTGCGTCCGGATCGGCTTGCCGCCGTACACGGGGATGGCCTCGAGGCCGGTGTGGCCGCCGAGCTCCTTCACCTCGCGGCAGACCTGGATGGCGAGCTCGCGGGTGGGGACCAGGACGAGGGCCGCGAACTGATCGCCGGGCTTCAGGAGGCCCAGAACGGGCAGGCTGAACGCGGCGGTCTTGCCGGTGCCGGTCTTGGCCTGGCCGAGGACGTCCTTGCCGGTCATGGCCACCGGGATGAGGGCGGCCTGGATCTTGGTGGGGTGCTTGAACCCGGCGGCGTCGACCCCCTGCAGCACCGAGGGCGGCAGGCCGAGGTCGGCGAAGGTCTTGCTGGTGTCGAACGTCTCGCTGCTGACCATCCGTGGGTGTCGTTTCTCGTGGTGGGCTCGGGCCTCCCCGTCGCGGCCCCGGCGGGGCACGGCTGACGGGGGTTTCATGGTAGGTTCCCGGGCAAGCCGATCGTAACAGGCGGAAGGCATGGATGCCGCCCGCATGACCGACAACAGC
>CAYSFS010000078.1:0-11880 GCA_964430235.1 uncultured Chitinophaga sp.
AAGCTGCTCGAGCGCGGGGTCAACGACGCGCGCACGCGCCGCGTCGGGCCGGCCGAGCCGCCGCCCGCTCCGGTGTCGCTCGTGCGGGCGGCGCCCGCGCCCGCCGCGGCGCCTCGCCCGGCACCGGCCAGCTTCCAGTTGTCCCCGCGGCCCGCGGCCGCATCGAACGGCAAGCCGAAGGCACGCCCCAAGAACGGCGCCGACTTCAGCCAATTCTTCGACGGCATCCAGCAGCGCGCCGCAGGCTGACGGCGTCGCCCCCGACCGAACGCTCCTGACGCGGCGGGATGGTGCGGCTCCGTACCATCCCGCCGATGCGTCCCGAATCGCTCGCGTTCCTCCGCACGCTCCTCGACACGCCCAGCCCGTCCGGGTTCGAACGCGAGGGCCAGCGCGCGTGGCTCGACTACGTCCGCGCGAACGGCGCCACGCGCACCTGGAACGACGCGTACGGCAACTGCTTCGCCGAGCTCGCGCCGACCTCCGCGCCCGCGGGGGGGCGGCCGTTCACGGTCGCCGTCTGCGGCCACGCCGACGAGATCGGCCTCATGGTCAACCACATCGACTCGAACGGGTTCGTCTGGTGCCGCGCCATCGGCGGCATCGACGCCGGGTCGATCGTCGGAAAGCGGCTGCAGTTCCGGTCGTCGGTCCCGGGCGTGACTTCGCCGGTGCTCGGGCTCATCGGGGCCACGGCCATCCACCTCCAGGACCGCTCGGGCGAGCCGAAGGTGCGCAAGATGCACGAGCTGTTCGTCGACATCGGCGCGAAGGACGAGGCCGAGGCCCGGGCACGCCTCAACGTGGGCGACCCCGGCACGTTCCTCGACGGGAGCATGATGCTCGGCGAGCACCTGATCGTGGCGCGCGCGCTCGACAACCGGATCGGCACGTGGGTCGCGGCCGAGGCGCTGCGGCTCTGCGCGCAGCAGGCCTCGCGCGCGGTGCGCGTGGTGGCGGTGAGCACGGTGCAGGAGGAGGTCGGGCTGCACGGCGCGACGATGATCGCCGAGAGCCTGCGGCCGGACGTGGCGCTCGTCACCGACGTGGGCCATGCCACCGACAGCCCCGGAATCACCCACGCGCAGCACGGGCACTTCAAGATGGGCCAGGGACCGAAGATCGCGCTCGGCGGCGCCATGCAGCCCGAGGTGACCGCGCGGCTCCTCGCGACCGCGGAGCGGCTCTCGATCCCGCTGCAGCGCGCGGCGACGCCGGGCTCGAGCGGCACCGACACCGACGGCATCTTCCTCGCGGCGGGCGGCATCCCCTCGGGCCTGGTGAGCTTCCCGATCCGCTACATGCACACCACCGTCGAGATGGGTGACCTCCGCGACCTCGAGCGGATCCCCCAGGTGTTCGCGGGCTTCTGCGAGGGGCTCACGGGCACCGAGCGGTTCGCGCCGCGGCTGTGAGGGCGGCGACGCGCCCGGTATCCTGACCGCGAGTCCATGATCCAGTTCTTCTCCGTCGCCTTCCGCAACATGAAGACGGTGGGGACGATCTGCCCGAGCTCGCCCATGCTCTCCCGCGCGCTCGCGATGCCGGTGGCCGAGGCGCGCAGCCCGCGACGGGTGCTCGAGGTGGGGCCCGGGACGGGTCCCGTCACGCGCGAGATCCTCCGGCTGCTCGAGCCCGGGGACCGCTTCGACATCGTCGAGCTGAGCCCCGAGTTCTGCGGCGACCTCGAGCGGAACGTGCTGGCCCCGTGGCGGCGCGACCCGCAGGCGCGCGGCGTCGAGGTCGGGCTGCACAACGCGGCCATCCAGAACGTGTGCCTCGAGGAGGCGTCGTACGACTGCGTCGTGTGCGGCCTGCCGTTCAACAACTTCGAGATCGGCCTCGTGGAGTCGATCATGGGACGCATGCTCGAAGTGCTGCGCCCGGGCGGCGAGCTGACCTACTTCGCCTACGTCGGCGCGAAGGCCGTGAAGCGCACCATCTCCGACGGGGCCGGGCGCGACAACGTGGACGCCATCGAGCGCCTCGAGCGCACCCTCCAGCTCAGCCACGCCGGCACCCGCCGGGTGGTGCTCGCGAACTTCCCGCCGGCGGTGGTGCGCCGGCTCCGAAAGCCGTGAGCCTGCGCGCGTGAAGGAAGTCCAGGACCATTTCTTCAAGCTCGCGAAGGAGGAGGGCTACCGCGCGCGCAGCGCGTACAAGCTCACCGAGATCGACGACCGCTTCCGCGTGCTGCGAGCCGGCGCGCGAGTGCTCGACCTCGGCGCGTGCCCCGGCAGCTGGACCCAGGTGGCCGCCAAGCGCGTCGGCGAGCGAGGCATCGTGGTCGGCATCGACCTCAAGCCGATCGACCGCCGCGGGCTCGGGCGCCACGTGCACGTCATGCAGGGCGACGTCCACGCGCTGGTGCGCGAGGACCTGCCGCCCGAGATGGAGGGCCGCCTGTTCGACTCCGTCATCAGCGACATGGGCCCCGACACCAGCGGCGTCCCCATGGCCGACAGCGCGCGCAGCGTGCAGCTTTGCCACGCGATGCTCGACCGCCTGCCCTTCCTGCTGCGCACGGGCGGGCACGCCGTGATGAAGGTCTACGAGGGGGCGGACTACCCCGCGATGCTCCGGCGCGCGCAGGGCATGTTCGACGAGGCGCGCGGCTTCAAGCCCAAGGCGAGCCGTGCCGAGAGCGTCGAGATGTTCGTCGTGTGCCGCGGCTACCGCGGCCCGGCGAAGGAGGCCGAGGGCGAGCGCGACCCCATGCTGCCGAAGCGGCCTCCGAGCGCGGGCTGGGGCGCGGGCACGGCCAAGGACCGATGACGGCGCCCGCGCTCACGCCCGGACGGGCTCGGGCGCCGCGAGCGCCACGAGCCGGCGTCCGGCCTCCTCGACGTTCGCACGGGAATTGAACGCGCTGATCCGGAGGAATCCCTCGCCGCAACGGCCGAAGCCCGCGCCGGGGGTCACCACCAGCTGCTCGCGCGTGAGCAGCAGGTCGAAGGCCTCCCAGCTTCCGAGGCCCCGCGGGCACTGCACCCACACGTACGGTGCGTGATCCCCGCCCCACGTGCGCAGCCCGAGGTCGATGCAGGCCTGCCGCAGGACCGCGGCGTTCCCCATGTAGAAGTCCACGAGCGCGGCCACCTGCTCCCGGCCCTCGGGCGAGTACAGCGCCGCGATCGCGCGCTGCACCGGCCAGCTCACCCCGTTCGAGCACGTGGACCAGCGGCGCGCCCACAGGCGGTGGAGCGGCACTCGCTCGCCCGACGCGGTGCGGCCCTCGACCGCCTTCGGGACCACCGTGTAGCCGCCTCGCACGCCGGTGAATCCGCCGTTCTTCGAGAAGCTGCGGAACTCGACGGCGCAGCGGTCGGCGCCGGGGATCTCGAAGATGGACCGCGGCAGCGAAGGGTCGCGCACGTAGGCCTCGTACGCGGCGTCGAAGCAGATGAGCGCGTCGCGGTCGAGCGCCCACCTGACCCATCGCGCGAGCTGCTCGCGCGTGGCCACCGAGCCGGTCGGGTTGTTCGGGAAGCAGAGGAACGCGACGTCGACGGGCTCGGCGGGCGGCTCAGGCACGAAGCCGTTCTCCGGCGTGGCCCGCAGGTAGACGATGCCCTCGTAGCCGCCGCCAGGGAGCGCGGGCCCCGTGTTCCCCTGCATCACGTTGTTGTCGACGTACACCGGGTAGACCGGGTCGCACACGGCGACGCGGTTGCCGCCGCGGTCGGCGGTGCCGGCGGCGAGGATCTCGAGGAAGGCGCTCGCGTCGGGCTTGCTGCCGTCGGAGAGGAAGATCTCGTCGGCGTCCATCCCGATGCCGCGGGCGCGGAAGTCGCCCTCGACGATCGCGTTGCGGACGAAGTCGTACCCGGTCGCGGGGCCGTAGCCGCGGAACGAGGCGCGGTGCGCGAGCTCGTCGACGCCTGCGTGCATCGCGGCGATCGCGGCGGGCGGCAGCGGCTCGGTCACGTCGCCGACGCCGCAGCGGACGATGCGCGGGGCGAGCGCCGGGTTGGCCTCGGCGAACGCGCCGACGCGGCGCGCGATCTCGGGGAAGAAGTATCCGGCGGCCAGCTTCAGGTAGTGGTCGTTGACGAGGGGCATGGAGGGTCCTGCGCGCGGGCGCGGCGGGCGGATGGATGCGCGCCGGGCCGGCCGGCGCGCGCACCGATCACGGATGGTTGAAGAGCGACCCGTACTCCATCGGGTCGTCGACGATGCTCACGAGCACCGCCGCGTCGACGTTGCGGAGCAGGAACCGGTTCGTGCAGTTCCCGAGCCGCGCGTGGAGCGTGTCGTGGTCGTTGCGCCGGTCGAGGACGCGCCAGTCGCCGCTCTCGACGCGCGACGCGACGCGCCCGTTGACGCACTCGACGTCGAACGTGCCGCAGGTCCCGTTGAACGCGCGCACGACGATGTCGGCGCCTCGGTTGACGATGGTGACGTCCTCGCTGATGGCCCACGGCGTGAACATGCGCACCTCGCCGTCGGTGGTCAGGATGTCGCAGCCGCCGCGGTTCTCGTAGACCTGGACCTTGCCCTCGCGCGTGCGCACGCGGACGCGGCGCACCTCGGGAAGCTCGATGTCGATCTCGGTGCGGTGGAGGAAGCCCTCGTCGTGCGAGGTCGTGCCGCGCAGGACGAGCCGCGGGACGTCGCCGCCGCGCACGATCTCGGCGCGGACCTCGACGTCCTTCAGCGAGGCCTGCGCCTCGTCCTTGCGCTCGTGGCCGTGCCGCGCCAGGACGTCCACCGTCATCAGGGCCTGGCCCTCCGTGGGGCGCCCGCCGCGGATCACCACGTCGCCCGTGAAGGTCTCGACGTCGACGTCGACGATCCCGTCGACGGGCAGCGCGTAATGCCGCTCCTCGCGCTCGGCACCGTCGAAGGCGGCCTGCAGGGCCGTGGCGCCCCGGTCGATG
Organism: uncultured Chitinophaga sp.; assembly: GCA_964430235.1. Taxonomy (GTDB): domain Bacteria; phylum Planctomycetota; class Phycisphaerae; order Phycisphaerales; family SM1A02; genus UBA966. The sequence continues at coordinate 4,881 of CAYSFS010000078.1, forward strand.
CCGCGCTCCACCGGGCTGTGGCCCGCGCAGCCCGTGGGCAGGGCCGCCCAGAGCGCCGCGGTGCACAGGCCGGGAATCACGGTTCCGGCGGGACGCCGAGACGGTCGAGAGGCTCGCATCCCCCGCATTCTACGATGCGCGCATGACGGTCGCCGCGCTCGCCATCGTCGCATGCATGATGCCGCAGGCCGGGGGTGCGCCCCCGGACCCGGGCGCCGTGGCCGCGCGCGACGCGATCCGCGTGGTGCTCGACGCATCGGATGCCGGGTTGCTGGGCGAAGGCGACGCGTCCGGGCGCATGATCGTGTTCCTCGCCGCGGAGGGTGCGCTTCCCCGCGGGACGCAGCCGTGCGACGCGCCGTTCTTCGGGTCGCCGCAGCCGATGGCGTCGGTGGCGGTGGAGCGGCTGGCACCCGGCGTGCCCGTCACGGTCGGCGAGGGCGCCGTCGCCTTTCCCGCGCCGATCGGCGAGCTCCGCGGGCGGTTCGCGGTGCAGGCGGTGTTCGACCGCGACCGCTCGGAGCGCGGGCACCTCGGCACCGGCAACCTCGTGAGCGCGGTGACGACGATCGAGCTCGACCCCGGCCGCCCCGACGTCGCGGAGATCAGGCTCGTGCGGCGCATCGAGCCCGAGGCGCTGCCGCAGGCGCCGAACCTCCGGTTCGTCGAGGTGCCGAGCGCGCTCCTCTCGCAGGCGCTGGGACGGCCGACCGTGATGCGCGCGGGCGTCGCGCTGCCGCGGGGCTGGGACGACCCGAACCACCGCCGCCGCATGTTCCCCGCCGTCTACGTGGTGCCGGGGTTCGGCGGCAACCACCGGGACGCCGAGGGGATCGCCCGCATGCTCGCCACGCCCGGGAGCGCCGAGGTGGTGCCGCAGGCGGTGTGGATCGTGCTCGACCCCGAGTGCCCGCTGGGGCACCACGGGTTCGTGGACAGCGCCGCGAACGGGCCGCGCGGGCGCGCGCTGGTCGAGGAATTGGTCCCCGAGCTCGAGCGGCGGTTCCGGCTGGTGCGCCGGCCGGAGGCGCGGATCGTCACTGGGCACTCGAGCGGCGGGTGGAGCGCGGTCTGGCTGCAGCTCTCGCACGCCGGGACCTTCGGCGCGTGCTTCGCGAGCTCCCCGGACCCGGTGGACTTCTCGCGGTTCCAGAACTCCGACCTCTACCGCGACCTCAGCGTGTTCACCGACGCCGAGGGACGCGAGCGCGCCTCGTACCGCGAGCCGCTCGTGAGGCAGTTCGACCGCACGTGCATGACCGTCCGCGACGAGGCGGCGATGGAGCGCGTGCTGGGCCCCGCGCGCGACAGCGGCGAGCAGTGGGACTCGTGGAGCGCGATGTGGAGCGCGGTGGACCCGGCGACGCGGCTCCCGCGCCCGATGTTCCGCGACGGCGACGGCATGATCGACCGCGGCGTGGTCGAGGCGCAGTGGAGCCGGTACGACATCGCGAGGCGCGTGCGCGAGGACCCTGACCGCACCGTGGCGATCCTGCGCTCCCGCGTGCGGCTCGTCTGCGGCGGGCGGGACGGGTTCTTCCTCGAGCGGGCGGTGGCGGGCCTGCGCGACGCGGTCGAGGCGGCCGTGGCCGCGCGCGCGGCGGCGGGGGCGGCCGCATTCCCCGAGGGACCGGGGTACATCGAGATCGTCCCCGACGAGACCCACGACGGCATGGCGCTCAAGGCGGGCGCACGATGGCATTCCGAGATGCGCGCGCACCTGCGCGCCCACGGGCTGGACTGACCGACGCCCGGGACGACCGAACCACCACGGAGACGAACCATGGAACAGCGAATCGCACCCACCTTCGGCGCCACGGCGCGGCCCGCACGACGATCGACCCTCGGCGGCGCGGCACGCCTGTGCGTCGTGCTCGCAGCCATGGTCGCGGCCGTTCCCGCGGCACCGTCCTCCGCCCAGGTGGAGATCGCGCTCCCGGGCGGCGAGAGCCGCCGCTCGCGCGCGGTGATGAGCGGGCGCGAGTTCGACGCCGTGGCCGAGGCCGTCGGGTTCGACCCGTCGCAGCGCACCTCGGCGGATGCGATGTTCGACGACGCGCAGGCCCGGATGTTCGAGGCCAAGCGCGTCGCGGACGCGGCGGCGCGGAAGGTGGGCCTGTTCGAGCCGTCGCGGGACGCGGTCGCGGCGCGCGGCGCGGCCATGCGCGCGCTCCGGACCTCGCTGCTCGCCCAGGTGGACGAGCTGTTCGCGTCGCTCGGCGCGATCGCACGGCCCGACCAGCAGCCGGCGCTGGCGCACGAGCGCCGCATGGCGCGGCTGCGCGTGATCCGCACGACGATGCCGCAGCGCGGCTTCATGGAGTTCGGCACGCGCGTCGAGGATTCCGATGCAGTGGCCGCGGTCGATGCCGCGGCGACGGACGACGCGGAGGCCGCACGGGCGCATGGGGCGCTCGCGGGACCGCTCGACCGGCTGGCGGACGCGCTGGTGCGGCTTGCGGACGCGCGCACCGAGCGGTCGCTTGCGCTCGCCGAGGCGGCGCGCGCACCGGACTCGGACCCGAAGGCGGCCGCGGCGCGCACGCAGGTCCGTGATGCGCTGATGCAGGCCTCGCGCGTGCAGCGGGAATCGCTTGCGGCGCTCGACGGCGTGCTCGCGGGCGCGGCGCTCCAGGACGCGAAGGCGGCGGCGGCGCGCGCGATCTGGCCCATGAGCGCCGATTCGAAGTCGCCGCGCCGCGCCATCGGCCAGCTCCTTCGGAAGGAGACCGACGCGGAACGGCGCACGGCGCTCGAGGGCGTCCGCGACGCGTGGTGGGCGGCATGGTGGCCCGCGACGCTCCGGATCGTCGAGGCGTCCGAGGCGGCGGGCGGACGTCCGCCTGCCGAGCCCGTCGAGGCGCGCGCGGCGGCCGATCGCGCCGCGTGGCAGGCGCTGGCGGCGCTCGACCGGGAGAACAAGGACTTCCACCTCGCGAACGCCGAGCCCGCGCAGGCCCGGAAGGGCGGCGAGATGATGCTCGACCTCGGCCCCGATGCCGAGCCGGGGCTCCCGGGAAGCGAACCGGGCCCGGGCGGACCGTCGCTCGCGACCGGCGTCAGTTTCGCCTTCAGCGCGGTGACGGTCCGCTCGGAGGACTCGGGGGACGGCGAGGGCTCGAACGTGGAGATGACGTTCGCAGGCGACGCGGCGGACGCCGGCGAGGCCGGCGGCGCCGTGGCGATCGCGCTCGACGACGCGCTCGAGGGCATGGTCTCGAACCAGGTGGTGGTCATCGGCGCCGCCGGCTCGGCCGAGGACGTCTCGATCGACTTCGGCGGCGACATGGGCGACCTCGCCGACATCGTTCCCGACGCGGACGCGGCGATGCAGGACTTCCGGGAGCGGTCCACGCTCGCAGGGGCCCGCATCCCGTCCCCGATGACGGACGACGAGGTCCGCCGCATCGCCTCCATGCTCGGCGTCACGGCCGACGAAGGCGTGATCGCCCAGGTCGCACGCGACTACCGCGACCGCTCGAAGGCGAGCGACGACGAACTCGGCGCGAGGATCCGCTCGCTGCTCGACGGCGCCGCGGTGGCATGGCCGATGCCCGACATGCCGCAGGCGCCGGGACTTCCTCCCCTTCCGCCGGAGCGCCCGGAGGTGCCGATCACGGACATCCGCGAGGCGGTCGGCCTGATCGACCAGTGGACCGAACGGCTCGGCGCGCTCGACGACGCGGTCATCGACGCGGTGGCGGCCCTCGGCACGCCGCGCCCCGAGGCGGTGCAGGCCCAGCGCGAGCGGCGCGCCCGCGCACGCGCCGAGGCGCTCCGCTACCCCGGCACCGGCGGCGTCGACGGCCGACGGGCGTTCGTCGAGCCCTCGGACGCGCTGGCGGCATCGGGCGCGGACGCCGCGGCCCTCGAGGCGGCCGGGCGCGCGCTCGAGTCATGGTCGCCCGCGGCGCTCGCGGCGATCGAGGCGAACCGCGCGTCGGTGCGCGGGGAGTGCGTGGCGCTCATCGAGTTCGAGCGCAACGACGCGGCCACCATGCGTGCCATGCAGTCGGACGACGGCGCGCCGAAGGCGTTCCCGTTCGACGAGGAGTCCATGAAGCGACGCGTCGAGACGGAAGGTCGCCTCGGCAAGGCGAGGCAGGCCGTCTCGCAGCAGGCGGTCGCCGGCCGCGACGCCGCGGAGGCCGCGCTGCCCGAGGCGGCGCGCGGCGCGTACCGCTCCGCGTGGTACGCGCTCGCGGTCCCGTCGGCCTACCGCGACCGCAGCGACGCGCTGCCGGCGGTCGACCGTGCGCGCGGGCTCGCCGACCTCTCCGGTGCGCAGCGTGCGCAGCTCGACGCGCTGCGGAACGACCATGCGTCCCGCCACCGCGCGTCATGCGACGCGATCGCGGAGATGACCATCGACCAGGCCGCGCGCATGGATGCCGCGACGGAGTCGGAGGATGGCACGGGCATGGACTCGATGTTCGGCGCCGCGCGGATGCTCTCCGACGCGCGCTTCGAGCGGCGCGAGCTCGACGCGCGCACGCTGCGCAGGTTGCGCGCCGTGCTCACCCCCGAGCAGGCCCGGGAGATCCCCCAGCTCCAGCCGCGCGCGCCGCGGCGCATGCCCGCCGGGCTGCCGCCGGGCATTCCCGGCGCGGCCCCCATGGTCATCCCCGCGCCCACTCCGGCGGCACCTGTCCCGACGTCGCCGTGATGCGGCTGTGGATGCCGCCGCGGCCCTTCCACTCGGTGATGACCTGCATCCAGGCGGGCTCCATCGCCGCAGCGAGGTCGTCGCGCATGCGGTTCGTGACGGCCTCGTAGAAGATGCCCTCGTTGCGGAAGCTCTGGTGGTAGAGCTTCAGGCTCTTGAGCTCGACGCAGCGCTTCGCGGGGCGGTACCTGAGGATCACGCGGCCGAAGTCCGGGTGCCCGGTCTTCGGGCACACGCTCGTGAACTCCTCGTTCACGTGCTCGATGACGAAGGCGGCGTCCGTCGGGGACGGGAAGCACTCGAGCAGCGCGGCGTCGGGCATGGGCACAGGATAGGCATGCGGATCGCGGCGCGCCCGTGCCGTGCGCGAGGCGGGCGGGGTGGGCTCACGGCGCCCACGACCGCAGCAGCTTCGTGACCTGGGGCTGCGCGGGCTCGATCGCGAGGCTGCGCTCGAACGCGCCGCGCGCCTCCTCGCGCGCGGCACCGTCGAGACGGTCGCTGAGGATCCACGCGTTCAGCGCGCACACGCCCACGCCGTTCCAGGCCTTGATGCTGCGGGGATCCTGCTGCGCGGCGGCGCGGTAGGCCGCGGCGGCGCGTCCGTAGTCGCCCGCGCGGAAGGCGAGCCACGCGGCGCGCTCGCTGGCCGCGGCGGCCGGCCAGCGGCGCGCGTACTCGCCGGCGGTGCTCGCGGCCTCGGCGTAGCGCAGCTCGGAGGTGTACGCGGCCACGAGGCCGTCCATGGTGGGCTGGCCGACCTCGCCGAGCGCGACGGCCTCCTCGAACGCCGCGGTCGCGTCGGCGTTCCGGCCGGCGCGCAGGTATGCCTGCCCGAGCCGGGTCCACGTGTCGGCGTCGGCGCCAGGGTCGGCGCACAGCCGCTCGACGAAGGGAAGCGCCGCGGAGGACTGGTTCGTGACCTCCAGCATGTCGGCCACGCCGCGCACCGCGCGCAGGTCGGCGGGCGCGACCACCAGCGCCTGCCGGTAGCACCTCATCGCCTCGTCCGGGCGGCCCGCCGCGGCGTGCACGCCCGCAAGCCCCACTTGGGCGTCGACGTTGCGCGGGTCGGCGCGGATGGCGGCCTCGTACGATCGCTGCGCGGCGCGCAGGTCGCCCTGCGCCATGGTGGTGCGGCCCACCGCGAGCTGCGCGTCGACCAGGCGCGGGTTCTCGGCGAGGATCGAGCGGAACTCGACGAGCGCCTGCTGGTAGTCGCCGCGCTGCGCCACGGCCTGCGCGCGCCGCATGCGGTCGGCCTCCTCGGGCGTGGGCTCGACGGCGGTGCCCGCGCGCATGGCGGCGACCTCGCTCTCGGGCTTGGCCCACGGGCGGCAGCCGCCCGTCACGAGCACGGGGAGCGCCGCGGCCAAGACGAGCGCCAGCGCGCGCAGCCACGCGGCGTTCGCGCGGTCGGGGTCGCGACCGCGCAACCGGCCCTCCTTCGGAGTCTCCATCACCACCGGGACGTCGCGAAGGGCCGGCGCATGCGCGATCGACGCGAAGAACGCGCGCCCGCACGTCCCCTGCCCCAGGTGCTCGTGCCGGTCGAGACGCGAGCCGAGCGCACCCTTCGAGTCGTTGGCGTGGATCACGCGCACCGTGCCCGCGCCGAGCTCGGAGCGCGCGCGCGACCAGAACGCGCGCGCCTTCGCGGGGGTCGACGCGTCGTGTCCGAAGGCGGTCGCGTGGCACGTGTCGATGCAGAACGCGACGCGGTCGGGATCGGCGATCGACGCGCGGATGCGCCCGAGGTGCTCGAGCGGGCCGCCGAGGTTCGTGCCGCTTCCGACGGTGTTCTCGATGCACGTGACGGTGCGGAAGCCGCGGGTCGAACGGTGGATCGCGTCGAGTTCGGAAGAGAGGCGCTTGATGCCCGCGGCCTCGTCGCGCGCGTCACCCGCGGTGCCCAGGTGCGCGCCCGGGTGCATGACGCACGACGGGATGCCGAGCGCCTCGCAGCGCTCGATCTCCTCGACCTGCAGCGCACGGCTGCGCGCGCGCATCGCGCGGTCCGGCGAGGCCAGGTTGACGAGGTAGCTGTTGTGGCTGACCAGGCGGCGCTCGGGGTGGCGGTCCCATCCGGCCGCGCGCACGGCCGCGCGGAACGCGTCGACCTCGTCCTGCCGCAGGGGCTTCACCTTCCACTGGCGCTGGTTCTTGGTGAAGACCTGCACGCAGTCGAGCCCCAGGCGCACCGCGGCCTCGATGGCCAGGTGCATGCCGCCGGCGATGCTGAGGTGGCTTCCGACGAGCATCAGCCGCAGCCCTCCGCGGCGGGGGGGGCGGATGCGTCCGTGGACGCGCCTCCGGCCACGACCGCGGCCAGCG